>NZ_QGDO01000002.1:315203-630406 GCF_003149185.1 Sediminitomix flava
CAGCAGATAGGTCTGTGCGTGAACTCGCGATTAAGCTATCTTCCCATACAAATTCATACTGACCATCTCCACCTGAGGCACTTAAATAAATCTCTCCATTACTAGCCCCTACACACAAAGGTTCTTGAAGGCTATCTAGAGCTAAAACAATTTGTTCTGGCTCTCCCAGTTTTATATTTGAAAAGAAGGAACTACAACCATTTACATCTTGAACTGTAAGGCTATACACTCCCGAAATTAATTGAGTTGCAATACTATCTTTACTTGCATTGCTCCAAGTAAATGTATAGGGTTTTTCACCTCCGCTTACAAGTGGGGTAATCATTCCATCTGTTCCACCATAACAACTTGGTTGCTGTTTTAAAGAATCTGGGATAACAATAGTTATTCCCTCTGGCTCGGCTACTACTACTGATAATGTAGTTTGACAATTCTGACTGTCTGTAACTGTAGCGATGTAAGTCCCTGATGTTAAACCACTAATATTCGTCCCTCTTTTATTATTACTCCAAGAAACTTGATATGGTGCTGTACCTCCTTCTATTGCTATTTTGATAGCAGCATCAGCTCCACCATAGCAACTTAATGCCGTTACGGAATCCAAAGTTGCAACTAATGACGTCGGTTGGTTTCCTATAGTTACAGCATCTGTAAGCTGACAACCATTCTTATCTGTAATTGTAAAAGTATAGCTTCCTAGTCCTAAGCCTGTTCGAGTTGTTCCAATCACTTCATTTCCCCAATCAACAAAGTACTCTCCTGCTCCTCCAGATATATTCAATGTTAATGTACCATTATTGTCTCCTTCACATAGAGGGTCTGTCACTTCATAATCATATGTAATAGGCGATCTTTCAGGAATACTTACTTCTAGTGTTTTTGAACAACGCATTGCATCCATAACTGTAACACTATGTATTCCACTTGTTAATGAATCTGCGAGTAAGGTAGTCTCACCATTATCCCACAAATACGTATAAGGCAATGTACCTCCACTTACCTGAACACTTGCTGTTGCATCACTCCCCTCTGTACAAGAAGGTGATAGTACAGCTACTAAAGTCAGTTCTAAAGAGTCTGGAGCAATAAGTTCAATACTATCTAGCGCTAAACAATTATTCGCATCTTGAATTTCTATGAAATATTTTCCTACTGCTAAATCATTCACTTGCTCAGTTGTCGCTATTGTCTCTAAACTTTCATTATACCATTTGAAAGCATATGGTGGTGTTCCTCCAAAATAAGACAAAGTAGCTTGTCCATTTTCTCCTCCAAAACAACTTAGGTCTTGCGACTCTGCAAATACACTTAAGATATTAGGTTCATTGATCACTAAAATGTTAGATGCTGTTGTAATTTCAAATAAGCAATTGTTGGCATCAAGAACTTGTAAACTATGTGTTTCTGCTGCTAAATTTTCTTTTGTAGAAAGACCTTCTACAAAAGCCCCGCCATCCCAACTATAGCGATAAGGAGCTAAACCTTTTGTTATATCTACTGAAATGGAACCATCATTTCCTCCATTACAACTCACATCTTTTAGAGAAACAGACACAACTTCCATCGCTTCCATTTCTGTAATTGAGAAGTAGAATCGTTCACTCTCACAACCATTTTGATCTAAAAGTTTAACACTATACTCACCAGCAGAAAGAGAAGTTAAAGAATCTACTTGAGTCTCTGCAATTTCGTCCCCGTTCAAGTTAAACCAAACATAAGCCAAAGCTGTAGTTACATTCAATGTTGAACTTACCTTCGCTGTACCTATAGCCTTATTACAAGCAGATACCGTTGTCTCAACATTTGTAATTTGTGGCTGTACTTCTGAATCTGCTAATGAAACCTGAAGTGTATCTCCACAAGAGTCTGCTCTACGTATTTCTAAATAATAAACTCCAGCTGAGATATCTGAAATGCTACTGCCCAAAGCAATTTGCTGCCACTCTTCCGAATACCAAACGTATTCACTTGCGGTGTAATCCTCTGCATTATCGGGTAAGAAAACAATTGATCCATCTGCTTGACCACAATGCGAAGGTGTTTTTTCAAATGTATGAGAACCAAACTCTTCTCTAACAGACTCTATTGTAAAGCTCAAAGTGTTTGAACATCCTCTACTATCTGAAAAACTAACATAATGTGTCCCTGCTCCAAGTTTCGAAATCAGTACCGATTCTTCAGATACAATTTCAGATGCTTTGGAAATAGATGCACCATTTGATAGGCTTGTAATTTGATATGGAGCAGAACCTCCAGTAAAACTGATACTGTAAGTTCCGTTTGAAAGCTCACATGTTGGTGAGCTTACTAAAGATGAATCAAAAAGGCTTGGGCCATCAATGCTTCCAATTGAGATATATTGTGCTACACTACAATTGCTTTCTGCATTTATTGTTATAGGATAATTGACTCCTGCTGAAAGACCTGAGATATAAAATAACCCTAAAGTAGAATTTGCTGAGTCTAAACTTAGACTTTCATCTAAATCTATGATTTCATAACTGTTTTCAATTACATCAGAAGAAATGACTTCTATAACTCCTGTCCCATTAGCCTCTCCACATGCCGCTAGGTCTATTGGTGTAAAAGAAAAGCTAAAAGCATCTTCTGAAGGTATAGATACTAAAAGTGATACGGAACATGTCGTGGAATCATCTTCTGCAAAGAAAATATAATCTCCAGCAGCTAAACCATCAAAATTGCATTCTAAGTCAACAAACAAGCTATTTTTTTGAGCCCCAATTTGATCTAGTTGATACGACCAATTTATTGTGGATAAATTTCCTTCGACACCTAATTTTCCTCCGCCATTATTAAACTGGCAATAATCAGGAGTGACTTCCAAAAGATTAATTGATAACTCGTCCGTTGTTTCTACTGTAACTTCTTGAGAAATGGAACATAAAGAATCATCTACAACGCGTAAAGTATGTATGCCTTCTTCTAAATTATAAATAGTAAATGTATTCGCTATTAAATCATCTTCGTTTACATTAAAACTCAAGTCCCCTATTTGAATTAAATAAGGACTTACCCCTCCTGTCAAGTTAAATGATAACACTCCATTAGCTGCATTTGAACATGCAGCATCTTCAATTACAATATGATCTACTATTAACTGTTCTGGGGCTGTAATCTGAAGCTCAAATACTTCAGAAAGACAATCAAAACTATCCTTAGCTCTAAAGTAATATGTCCCTTCCCCCAACTCAAAAGAATTTGTTAAAGTCCAACTCTCAATGATGTTGTTTCCATCAGCATCTTCAAACATTGCATATTCGACTTGTCCAACGTTTCCTTCAACAACTTCTAGATGGACATCTGTCAGATCTCCAAAACATGATAGTTGAATCTGTTGAACATCATCCATAGACTCTCCTTCAACACTACTGATTACAAAACTTTGAGCTAATAAAGAAATAGAGTCTTCGACAAAACAACTTCCATTTTCAGTATTGATTGCTCTCACCCAATAATCTCCTACCCCTATATTTTCTATAAGGTGTGAAGTGTATGAACTCGTATTTTCGATTTCAAAATCAGGCGTTGTTGATACTTCAAAATCATAGTTGGAAGGGTTTCCGTCCATTCGTACTTCTAAAGTATAAATATCACAGGCTTGAAGTTGTGATCTAATTTCAACAATTCGATTAAGGTTGGGCTGACTTAATTGTATATCATTAGAGCTAACACTACAGCCTAATGAGTCCTCTATGAGTACCGTATATTTTCCAGCAGCTAAATCTGTAAAAATCACTTTCGTGTTAAGCGGAATATCAACGAATTGGTAATCTTGAGAATTATTTGATAAGGTAATTGTATATAATCGATCATTATCTCCTCCAATAATTTCAAAACCTAACTGACCATCACCTCCTTCATAACAACTTAAGTCTTCTTTATCTGTCAATTGGTAAGCTATCTCATTGGCATTTTCCGTTGTGAATTCAAACAATTCTTCACAACTTCCTAAGTTATATTCTGCTTTATCTTCATTGTTTTGATCAAAATAGATTCGATCTCTGACGTAAAAATTAAAGTCTTCTCCACCTTTTAATCCATAAATCTTTAAACTATTAGAATCATTCCATGACGCATATACTTTGAAATCCTCCGATACTCTTTGATATGAAAAATCTATCAGAATCGAATCTGAAATTGTTAAATCTGTCCAGTTAAAATTGGATTTATTTCCATCAAATTCTTGCTCTGAGAGTAGTATTTGATAGTCTTCACTTCGACCCCCATTTAGATTTATAGTATAAGTTGCATCATAACCGTCATTACATATTGGAGCTCCAAAATTTTCATTCATTCTTGTGATTGGCTCAGGTCCTTCGAACCTAAAACTAAAGACAGAATCATCTTTACACAGTTGGTCTTCTGAGATATCATAGTAAACATCAAACTGATAATCCCCTGCCACAAAACCACTAAGGTCTAGACTGTCACTATAATTCAATAAAGTAGTAGTCGCATTTGAGTCATAAACATAACTTCCATCTGGGTTTTCAGAGAAAGTAAGCGTATCTGTTCCACTCCTAATTGAGATGGTATAATCCCCCACTATAGAAGGGCTGCCTCCAGATATATTTCTGATATGGAAAACTCCATCATTAGCCCCATAACAGAATGGCCCATCTTGAGAAGTTGATAAGCTTATTCTTGGGTAAGAAGCTACCTTATATGCAAATTCAAATAGATGATCGGAGGTTCTATTATCCAACACTACTTCATTTGGATAGGCATTTTCTTTATCTACAATTTCACACGGACAAGCAAGGCTATCAGTAACCGTTAGATAGTATTCTAAAGAATCAAAAACTAGGTGATCACCTTCTCCATCCACAACATTATATGTAAGTGTATCAACAGTGTAATATTGGTTTGGCAAGCTTGTATCTTCTACCAGACTACTATACACCTTATACTCTCTACCATTCCAAGGTCTTCCTCCTTCAACTTTCAGTCGAATTCCACCTGTAAACTCTCCTAAACATTCAGGTTTTATCGATTCCAAAAGTACAACCTTGAGTTTTTTGGGCTGAAGAATTTCTACTTCATAAGAAGTACTTTGTTCTCCATTTACAAGAAACGTGGTACAAGCTGCAGCATCAATTATCTCAATCTGATAACTACCACTTATTAGCCCTGAGAATTGTGCAATGGCATTTCCATTATTATTGGTCCTACTACTAACTATATTACCATCTTTTCTCAAGTTTATCGTGTAAGGTTTCGTTCCTCCCTTAATACTATCGATATAGACTATACCATTGGCATCACCATTACAGTTGACCTCTCTTAAACTATAAAACAGTTCTATCTGATCGGGATCATTTATTTCAAAAGCATGAGTGAAGGTAGAATCGTAGCCATTAGCATCTGTGATCTGTACAGAATACGTATCCTCTGTTAGTTGGTTCAAAATAAAAGTATCGCTTTGTACATTACTTAAACCAACGGTTATTTCATCAGAGAACACTTCTACCGTATATGGCGGAACTCCTCCCGATACTTCTACTGCAATGGAGTCGGCTAAACCTTCAAAACATGAAATCGCTAATTGTGAATCAGTAGTCAAAGAATCGACTACAATAGCTAAAGGAGCTGGCTCTCTTAATTCAAAAGAACTTACTTCTTCTTCAATAGGTAGCAACCTAAATCCATCATAATTTAATGTCTCAACATCTGAATTTTCGCGTACAAATAACTCGTAAGCCACTCCGGGATCTATTCCTGAAACCGTCACTGAGTCAGAGATTGCAGATAGTAACGTATAACTTGTATCAGAGGCAGACCTAAGCTCTAGTTGAGCAGGAGTGATAACGGTACCCATCTTAAAGCGAATACTCCCTAAGTCACCAGGTTCAACTACATCATAGTCTTCATAACCATAAGTTGGGCGGGTTGTCAATATTTGATCTAAAGCTACACGAGTAGATGAAGCCTCAAAACTCATTGAAGGTTGATTTGGAGCATCTATGTTGACAGTTACACTTGTACTACAGCTCAATGTTGTTGCTGAAGCTAACATTACATTATAGCTTCCTTCATATAATTCTTCAATACGAATGATGAGTTCTGAATTATTAGAAATATAAATGCTATCAGCCCCTGCTTCTGTTAGTCTATATGTATTTGAAGAAACTAACTCAAAACCGTAACCTTCCTCCAAATCATCAATCCATAAAACCCTTCCCTCTGTAGGGTCTCCATCTCCTGAAATGCTCAACTCCATCACCCCATCTCTAGCATTTTTAAGGCTAACCTCTCGATGTTGTGCAAGTACTTCTGTTAAAATTAATTCAGATGGTTCTGAGATTTGAAATGTAGATGAGGTTAATGTTTCTTCTATTAATACACTAAAACATTCTAAATAAACTTTAACTGTATAACTTCCTTCTCCTAAGTTTTGAAAACTAACTTGAATAGGGTTTGTTGTATCATTTACCTTATCATCTATAGTTCTTATTACTTCCTCATTTTTTATAAGCTCAAAGATTAAATTTCGATTATCTGCCAAACTAGAACGAATCGAATAGTCTATTTGCCCATTATTTTGCCCATGACAAATAGATACATCTGTAAGCATATAGCTTTCTTGTGTTAAAGTAACAATTGGAGCTTGATTAATAGTTACTGATTCGGAAGGTTGAAAACAAAACTCACCATTCTCTAACATATACCCTATCTCCAACTGGTAAGTTCCTTGCTCTAAGCCAGTGATATTTAAACTTCCATTTACATAAGCTATTGCAGCAGCAGAACTTGATGCATCATATACATATTCACCATCTATCAAATTAAAGTTGAGTGGTACGTCTGAATTATTTCGATAGACTATCACTCTATAAGCATTGGAATGTACCAGATTCCCCCCTGTAATATTATTCAATACAATCTTACCATTACTCGCATCTCTACAACTTGGTGTGATTGTACTTGCATTTAGTTGTATGGCAGGAAAAGCATCAACTTCGTAATCAAATTCAGCGACAGTCTCACCAATTATAAGTGAACTATTATCCCTAAGTGTTAAATTCTGAGAATTTTCATCAATAGCTTCTTCACAAGAGCAATTATATTCATCTGTGACAACTATTTTATATTGGTCTGAATCAAAAATTAAGGAGTTTCCATCTGTATCTTTCACGAACTGATCGCTAGGATTCAACGTATAGATAGTTGTTTCATCAAAGACTCTTTCCCCATTTTCATCAAAAATATAGACATTATAATTACCATCAGCAGATGGCGTTCCACCTGTCACATTCAATTTGATAGCTCCTGTGTTTTCATTAAAACAAGCGGGTTTTACTGATTCAATAAGGCTTACGCTTATTGGATTTGTGGGTTGACCTAAAGTTATTGTATTTGTTGATATACTACAGCTTTCAGAATCAATCACCTTTACAGTATAATTTCCGCTATAAAGCCCCTCAAACAGTGTAGCTGAACTACTAGCTAAGTTTTCTATTTTCTGATTGTAGCTACCATTTTTATACAATTCAACAGTATATGGAGCGATTCCTCCTGTTACTCCACTTATTGAAATAGAAGCATTATTTCTATTGAAACAAGTTGCATCTGTGTGACTATATGTAATATCTAATTGGTCTGGCGCTTCTAAAGTAAAATCTATTTGCTTGTTTATTGAATTATAATCTGTAACAGAAATAGTATATGTTCCCTCTGTTAAGCTTGATAATTGAATTTCACTTTCTTCAGCTACTCCTGTTTGTGTAAAGTTATAGGCTATATCGTTGCTTTTAGTAATCGTTATATTAAAAGGTGCTTCCCCTCCCTCTACAGATATTTTCACAGGATCAGCTACTCCTCCATTACATTTAATTTGATATTTCGTACTGGGATTTGTGTTAATATCTTCAGCTACAGTAGTAATTGTTGTGGTTATTACGATTTCATCTGGTTGAGTCAAATAAAAAGTATCATCACTAGCATCTGTTAGTGGTAATAATCTATACCCATCATAATCTACTTGCCCTACTGATTCTTTTACATAAATCCTGTATTTATTCTCTTGACCAGGAATAATATCTGAAAAAGTAATCACTTCAGACAGATTATCTACATCTATCGACCTAATCACACTCTCCTCATCATGACTATCTAATTGCCTTAGTTCAAATGTAGCAGGAAGTGTAACTGTACTCATGGTAAACTTTATCTCAGCCTTTTCACCAAACTTGCTTACATCTTTTCGCCCATCGACATGAGTAGTCACTATCTCATTAAGAATTTCTCTTGTTGTACCTGCTACAGACAATGTTGGCTCATTACTATTCTCAAGTACTGTCAATGATTTACTATCTGTTTTACAATCACTTAAACTTGCAGAATACAAATGAAAAGTATAAGTATGAGGAACGAGATCAGTTACTGTAATTATTTTACTTGAATTATCACTAAGCTCTATTGTTGTATTACTACTTAAAGGATCTAACTTATATGAATTTCCAGAATCATGTACTATTCCAAAACCATTAGGTAAGCTCGTAAATGATATGATTCGATTAACTCCACTTCCATTATCTTCACCTTCTCCATTTACCATAAAAGTAATCTGCCCATTATTCCCTCCTACAATCGTTGGATCACTCGAACTTAAATTCGTAATACTCAATTGCACAGGTTCATTAATTGTAGCAGATTCAGACAAAGAACTACTTATACAGCCTCCTGTAGCATTTACTGTAAAAGTTCCAGATGAAAATTCAGTCAAACGTGCTGTCCAAGCTTTCTTTTGATCTGAAATAGAATTATCAGTAAACTCATAGCTTGGAGTAGTTCCATCTAACTTATAAGAATAAGTACCTGGATCGTCCTCGTCAACCTCTAATGCAATCTCTATAGCACCATTATTACCACCAAAACATCCTTGTACATCAATAGGTGTAAGTGTCAGACTAGGTGCCGTATATTCAGTTATAGCAATATTAAAAGTAATCGACGAGCTACAACTATTCGAGGTGAATATTACTGTATTTTCACCTGCACTTAAGCTTATATTTCCTTCAGTATACGCTTCATCATTCACTTCAACACTTACCCCTGAAGTTCCTCCGCTTCCATTTGCATTTATGCTATAGCCAAAAGTATAAGATTCTCCTATACAAACCTTTTTATTAATATCATTTGAAGTACTTGTATAATCTCTTCCTTCGAATTTCACTGATAATGGAGATGATGGCTCTGTTATAGAGAAACTAAGTGATACTAAACCTTCAGTTTCAGTAAAAGTATTAGGAAACCCTACATCTGATTGACAATCATCTCTTACTACGATAGTATAGTTCCCTACTTCAAGGCCTGTAATTTGTCCAAGACCACTGGAAAATGAAACAGTCTTTGTAACCTTAGCATTATCCTTATAAAGTTGATAACTAGGGTTTCCTAAAAAATTAACCAAGTTAAACTTATATTCTCCATTATTTCCCCCATAACAAGCCACATTTGTTAAATCATTTAGTGTAATGCTTGGTGTACTTGTAGATTCCGTTAATGTTATAACCTCAGTTTTTCCGATAGCATCACTTAGATTAGCTAAATATGTTAATTCTGTAGGATCATAAACTTGATTAAGAGTAAAGACATTCCCTTCACTATCCTTAGGAATGTTAATGTAAACACACTTATCTATGAGAATTGCTAGATAGCTCTCCTCCGTTTCGAAAAAACCTAAAGTTGAATTCCCATTTATTGTTGCTTTATAATTACTTTCATCAGCAGTAAACGAGGATAATGTTTCAATTGATATCAATTTATATTCGGTACTAGATAATTCATTAAAAACAAGTGTAAAATATTCTGAATCATAATTTGTAGTTAATTCAACTGAATTATCTGTAACATTCAAACAATTTGGAGCTATGCTACTTAAGCTCACTTCAAGCTCATCAATACCCGTTTTCAATTCCTGATGATAATCAATCGTATTAATCTCTATTGACTCTTGTATATAATAACCTCCAGTATATTCACCATCACTACATGAGCCTTTTTCAAAACAATAGGCAGGATTTGAAGACTCATATAATATTGTAAATTCTCCTTCACCAATTTCTAATGTTTCATACGATTCTAAATGTGTCAGAATCTGTGTTTCGTCTCCTTTTAGAACAATAGAACTAGAATTTTTTAGTCCATTTTCTGTCAAATTATACACTTGTCCAGCAACAAGAACTGATGACAAATTTTGAGGATCAGGATCATTAGGATTAGGGGATTTAGCAATTTCAGAAAAATAGTCACAAAGACTCTTGGTTGGACGTAATACAAAACCTGTTACTTCAAAGTTACTAGGAAATGGAGATTCAAACTCTATGTGAATCTCTCCATTTGTCCCCCCTTTACATTCTGGTGCTATTGTAGTTACACTTTTTAATTTTGGTAAGGGTTTTTTAAGACTAATCGTTTGAGTTCCCATCCCAAATGAACCTACATTATTTGGTACATATACTCTAATATCAATATCACCTTCTTCAACTAAGGTGTTGTTTTGTCTTAAAGTACCTTCTTCAGACAAATCCAAACTTGGATTTGCCATTCCACTTGCAAATTCGATCCAAGAGCCATCAACGTCCTGTACTTCCCAGGTCAAATACTGATCATATGCATCTGAACCCGTAAATTCTACACCAAATTGACTATTCCAACATTGGTCGCCTATAGGTAGGTCTATTTCGCCTTCAAAGCTTTCTGTAGGTTCGACCCAAAAAGTTGCTGTCAGTTTACCAAAAAATCCCACTGTCAACTCTTCTTTCGGACCTGTATTGAAATCGCAGAACTCTGCTGCTTTGTAAAGTTTGGTTAAAGAACCTGTAGCTGACTGAGTAACTGTTTTTGTTAAAGATGGATTTAAACTAGTATTAATAGCTTTTGAACTTGTATATCCTGTATGGTTTTGTGGACCACAAGAAAATAGAAATTTTAGAGATGAACTAATACTAAATCCTCCTTTAAGATACAGTTGTGTAGGATCTGAAATCTCACTACCTACAGATACAGAACTACCATTTACTTCAAGCCCCAATGTTGAAGATGTGATAGAGTAATTAGACGCTGTTGTAGTTCCCTGATCTATAATTTCACCTTCAAACACCAGATCGTATATTGGAGGGGAATCCTCTGAAGCTACGGTCTCTAATTTAACTGCCCACTGAGCAAACAATAGGTTTACATTTAGCATGCTAAAAAAGAGAAACAAAAAGTATTTCGAAAAATAAAAAAACCTTTTTACCATTGATCTTAGTATTTAAAAAATCAAATTTGAAGTATTTTACTAAACTCCGATTGCGCTCCATCCAACATCACAGCCCTAATTCGATAGTTATATATTACTCCAGTCTGGATAGCTGAATCTATAAATTCCGTATCTACAGGACTGAGCTCTTTATAAAGGCGCAAGTTTCCATCTCCCACCTGACGATAAAGCATATATTTCACAACATCTTTTCGATCATAAGCCCACCAAAGTCTAATTTCTTTTTGCATAAGGTCTAGTTTTCCACTGAATTGACTAATAGCAGCCCGAATTTTATTGTCAATTCGCTTCCCCCTTACAGGTTTAGCTGGTGTTGATTCATTCTTTGCTCTATCCATGACTACTAAAGTGTAATAGTAACTTTCAAAGTCTGCCATACTTTGATCATTCCAAAGTAATGAATCACCGATTGGACGAACACCAACTAAACTCCAATTTTCAGATGACTCTACCTTTTTTCTATACAATGCATAAACTGCGACATCATTGCTACTGCTTTTATACCAAGTCAAACTGACACCATCCGAGGTAGATTTCACATCCTTAAAAGTTGTTGGTGCAGGAGGAATTAAATCAGGTTTAGCCAATTGAATAATGGAACTTTTATCAGACATATTACCCACTTTATCTACTGCTGCAATCTGATAATAGATATCTGAGTTCAAAGTTTTCATACTAACGGAGTCCAAATAGTATGTTGTTGTGACCACTTTTCCATTTCTTAAGACAAACTCTTCATGCTTTTTATTCGCTCTGAAAATACTATAACCTGCTACATCTAAGTCTGGACTCTCGGTCCATTGGAGTGTCACTTTCCCTTCTCGATCAACTTTTCCTCTAAAGTCTACTGGTATTTGTGGAGGGATACTATCAACCATAGTCACCATATAAGGCAAAGAATAACTGATTTGATTGGAGGAGTCTACATAAGCCAATTTGTAATAGTTACTTTGCAGAGGAGCCACATCCGTATAATGCGTAGATTTGTTTGATAAATTTTTAGCTATTGGTATATACTGGTCTTCTGCACTTGACGCTCTATAAATCTCTTGATGATGAATCAAATTCCTTTGATCTTTGGGCAATTCCCATTCAATTCGGACTTGCTTGTTATCCTCGTTTACAACTTCTTGAATAATTGGTATTGCTGTAAGCTCTTTAGATGCTTTGATGGTTACTACCCTAGATGACGGTCCAATATCTCCAAAAGCATCTACACCTAAGACTCTGTATTTATAGGTCTGGTAGTTTAAGGGAACCGAATCCATCTTAACCAAATAACGAGTACTGATTTTCGTTTCATCAAAGGTATTTACAATTGGATTGGAATGAATTTTATGGAAGGATTTCCCCTTATCATCAGATCGTTCTATCCAAAAGCCTATATAGTTGAACACAGACAACTCTTGATTCCAAGAGACTTCCACCATTCCATTACGGTATTGAGCTTGTACTTCTTGTACTTTAGGTAAATTCTTCACTTCAGCTAGTCCTGTCACTACCACTCCCGGAGCTGCCATTTCTAAATGGTTTGGGACATTAGAAATGACTCTATATAAATACGTCTCATTTGAATTTGCCGAATGATCTTCGTAATACAAGCCAGAATATTCTGCCACTCTTATGGATTGATCGGCTGCTGAAAGTGCAAAAGCAAAACGCATTTCTCTTTCTTTCACAGTATTGATCACCGTAACCATATCCACTTGAGAAAGATTATTATCCATTGTCACATCTTCTCCATAAATAGATTGTGCCGCTACCCCAAATAAATTACTATCATGAATAACTTCTGCCCACTCCTCTACTGAAAGAGGCTTTAAAGTATCTGCTAGCACTTTCGTTTCAGGTTGAATAGATTTCCCATCACGATATAAGGTCACACGCTCTAACTTGTAACCATATTGGTTTGTAAACCACCATAAACTAGGGTTGGAAGGAGCCCAACGGAGCTTTATAGACTCACCATCTGTTTTACTCCTCACCATAATTGCTGAGGGAGTATCTTCTTGAGCATAAGAATTCGTCCCCAACATAAAAAAGCTGAATAATATAATTAGTAGTAATTTGTATGGTTTTATATTATAAACAATCATAATTATCTCAGTTTTTTAACTATTGCTCTGGTTCATGATCTGGTACAAGGTTTATCACTTCTGTCTCAATTTCTGTGGTGATTATATTTTTACCTGGAAGTCTATATCGAATGACGTATGGATATCGCCCTTCTTTAATTCTAGGGAAATTACCTGTAAGTAGATTATCAAATCTTGATGGAGGAGTTACTCCTTGATTAATGAAATAATTTCCGATTTTATTTCTGAGATCTGTGAAATCCTCTTGGAAATAATATACTAGACTATACTTGATAAAAAATCCATCAAAGTAAGATGACGACGATTGACTTTGTATCTCACTATCTTTCAGTAAAAGATCTATAGGGTATTGGTCAATGAAAATTCCTTTAGTAGGTACAACACCTAAAACATTTACATCTCTCTTGAATGTTTTACCATATAATGGATAATATTTATAAATCATAGGGTAAATTTCATCATCAAAATATGAGACATCTTGTCCCTCAAAAAGTGCCTCAATTTCAACCAATTGCTTTTCGTTATACCCTTTAACTTCAAATTGATCAAATAATTCACCCTCCAATTGGTTCAATAAATAGTGAACATTTGTTCCAATGGTCAATCGAGCATCATTCTCCCTTACGAAAGAGTTAAACTTCTCATTAAATGATGTATACTTACTCGATCTAAAATTAATTTCATATAAGAAGTTTTCTTCTAAAGCTTCAATAGTTCCCTCTGCTTTATTATCACGTAAGGCCACTGTATTTTCACCTTTTCCCTTATCTTCTATATTCAATTTCTTCTCTCCTTTTACAATATTAGCATCGAAATCTATTTCTACTATAGGAGATTGTACTAATTCCAACTTATATACTTTCTCTTTCGTCAAACTTGTTGGTATTGGAAAAGATACTTCTTTATTAGCCACATTATAAAGAAGTTCAGTTTCTTCAGTCATTCCAGAGTTTGTTGTAAAACGCGCAACTTGTTTCCATTTAGACAGATCTATGTCAAAAAGTTTTGAACGTCCACTCTGAAGTTGTATGTAACCCTTATTGTACTCAGCTACATAGAAATTAAATTGCTTTTCTATTGGATAAGTATATTCAATATTAGATGCCACCAAATACTTTGGTTCCTCACCGGATGTAAATACATGAGTTCGTTCTTGATCTTCTCCATCTATTTTTTTCCAACTTCCATTTTTATCTTCTTCAAAATGGACTTTAACTGTAGCTACTAAAGTCGTTTCTCCAGGCAGAATCTCATAAGGATTAAAAATTAATACATCACCCGTTGAATTCCACTCCAGATCTCCTGTAACTTCATTTTTACTTTCATCAAATACTCTAAAATAATCTAGTACTGCTCGGAATTTATGGGTATTTCCATCATAATCTTTCAATTCAAATACTTTACCCACTTCCATATTAAATGCTACCTGTGGAGTTGTAAATACATTGATATCAGTTTTTGAGTCCGCAGGAGTCAAATCTGCGATGATGTCTATATTACTCAGCATACTATCTTCACCCTCAATCTGACATTTTTCTCCCATTTCAAATTCGAACTTACAACTACCCTTAATCAGTCCGCCTAAGATATTGTATTTCCCCCCTACTATTCCTCTCATCCAAAATGGATTAGGGCCTCTCGCTTGTAAAACAGCTGCTACTGCTAAATCAAGGATCTGATAGTCTCCCTTTATAAATCTTGGTTTTTTAACTGAAATTCCAATTTCAGCCTCTAGGTATGCATACATTTGACCATTTGCATACCACCCATTAATCCCCAAAGGTCCACTTCTACCAGCACAAGTAGCATCCGAGCCATAGTTTGCCATCATGACATCCATACCTGCCCCAAAGGAAAATTTACCATAAAAGATCAAGAAACTTTTTCGTCCAGATTTAGCCTCTCCATCATTCTCTCCTCTGCTAAATCCTGCTCCAAAATGTACTCCAAATGCAAACCCAAGACCTTTCTCTAAATTAGATACATCATCCATGTAACTCAAATCCATTCCGCCAAGGATACTTGAAACTTTACCAGGTGGAGTAGGAGGTTCTGGCATTTTATATCCCGCCATAAAATACCCCGATGATTCAAATAAATTTGCTACATTTACAGCTATTGGAGCTTCAGGCGTACCTACATGGATGTACCACTTCTCAGGAGAGAAATGCATCACTGATAAACCTCCTCCTGTTACTGGTGGAGCATTTAGAGTAAGTGCTAAACTCGCATTAAAGGTCTTATTAGGATGATCATAGAGCATATTAAGTTTGGCTGTTAGACCTACATCCTTACTCGTTGCTATTTCGGGTAAATTTTCACCTTCTTTTGACTTCCCGGCAGCGGCTACACTTTGAACACTTTCCGTAAATTGGTCTAACTCTAAACCTGTAAACTTATTTACTGCTACATTGGCTGAGCCATTAAAACTCATCTGGTTCAGTCCTCCTCTAGTCGTAAAACTCATCTCAAAAGTAGCATCTGCAGTCATTATACCTGAAGGGATACTAACCACTGCAGTAGCTTTAAAACCAAGCCCTACATCTTCATTTGGAACATATTTTATACCTGATAAAGAACAGCCTATTTCTCCTTCGCCACAAGGTGCTACTCCTGCTTGCTCAATACCATAATAGAGGCCTCCACCAATACCCATCAAGTTAATTGTACCCATAGGAATTCCAGAGGCACCAAAAGTCCCTAACACATCCGCATACCAGTATCTATGTCCTTCAACTTTACCGAACAAAACCATACTTTCTACTCCTGCACTGATGCTTTCCAACTTTAGATCCAACATCCCTTGAAAACCTTTTCCATAGACTGGGTCTCCATCAATAAAGTGTACTGCACCATAAAGGGAGAAGGTTCCGGGTTTGGTAATATCTACTTCAATTTTCTTAAGTTGTATTTTACGAAATGCATATGATCCACTAAGCTTTTCTTCTCCCCAAATCACAAAAGAAGTCGTTCCTCCAAAATCTTTACTTAAAGCAATGGAAGTCTCTATACCTAAACCGACCCAACCTGTTTCGGGGTCTGAGGTCAACGAAACTTCATCAATAGATAAACCAAAACCTGCTAAGGCTTGATTTGCAGCATCTGAGCTAACCGAAAAATACTCTGCACTAATTTTTGGTGCTACAGTCTGAATCTGAAGATTTTGAAATTCCATAGCAGCCAAACTCACCCCAGGATCGCTCAATTGAATATCCATTGAACCATACAAATTGGCTTTTGGCTTAAACCTCCCTGACTCTACAGTCACTTCAAGTGAGGAATTAGGTAATACCTCTACATTGCTTGCTGCAAACATCGGGATATTCATCGTATCTAATGCCTCTACCTGAAATGTGTAATCTTGCCAACCATAGATTCCAGCATGGTAGTCTAATTGTTTATCTTCCTTATTGATAGGCAATTGGATTAAACCATCAAAAGTTGCATACTCAAACTGATTAGCCGTTATTTTTACTTGTACTTCTTCCAAAGAAAAATTCCAAGTACCTAGCTTCCCTTTTTCTAGCGTAATAATATTATAGCCCGTAAATTTCCCTGTCAATCCTACATCATCAAGAATAAGATTATCTACAAGGAAGGAAGTCCTTCCATTATTAACTCGGCTTCCCCTATTGTCAACTGTAGTTTCTATTTCAACATCATATTCTATTTCACCATCTTCACCTTCCGTTTCTGTCACTTTTTCTTCCTGCTTTAACTCTTGGGGTAAATGAACTTCAGCTCTGCGAATGTAAAATCCTCTCCATAAATTCTTATTTTCTCCAATAATTAAAGGTGAAGTATAACCTTCTGGGAATGTCATTCCTGAACCATTATAGGTATCGCTCATATCAAAAATGGCATCTTGCACTTTGAAAGACATTCCATTCCCGTTCGTCAATTGAAACTTTGGAATATCAACTTCCAGAATAAAATCATCCCAAGAGTTTACTTGCGTAGTTAAGCTAGAAGTTACATAACCATCTGCTGGCATTCCTGAAGCATCTTCTGGTACAATGATATCTCTTGAAAAAACTATGTCTAAGTCTAGTGCCATACTTTTAAAGCCACCACAATCCCATTCTACAAATGTCAATCCCTGCCCTCCTTTAAAAACAAGCTGAGTGTTGGGTGAGATACTTACAGGTGTTTCTGTCAGCAATTCCAATCTTGCATCACCTTGAATACCTCCACTTTTAGACATTTGGATATGTTCTCCATAGAAGTATATTTTTTTCTCAGAACCTGGCATTGTAATCCCCATAAAGGCATTGAAGTAAGTTTCAGTAGGAGTCAATACTACGCTATCTATTCCAATGACAAATTCACCAGCAGTGTCACCTGATCCAATTTTCTTCCTAATTCCTACAGGAAAAGTGATTAGATCTTGCGGCATCAAATACTCTACAAAATTATCAGCCAAAGCTATTTCATTCATTCCCTTTTCAATCAATTGTATTTTCCGCTGGATATCAGGGGATATACTATTGTTTAGGCTAGGCATAGCTGGAATTGAAGCATCCTCAATAAACGGTTCTTCAACATCTAAGAGGAGGTCATCAAAACTTTTCTCTAATGAAAGTCCATACAGATTTGCTACTGACTTTAAGTTATGTTCAGTAGTTTCGTTATGTAAACCTTTATTATTTTTCTCTGTTGGTTCTGAAGTATTTGCATAACCTACAGAGAAACATATATTCAGTATAGCAATGAAAAATAGTAATCTGTATTTCATATTATTTCTCCTTTTTTTCTATCAGAGTCGCACCAAAATTATAAGCATAAGTTAGAGTTACAGTAAATTCTGATGCTGTTTGATCATTACTGTTTTTAACATTTCGACTAACTAACACTCCACTCAATTGAAAATTGTGTTTTTCCTTTAAAGAATAGTTTGCTGAAGACCTAAAATTCATCACCTGATTTGTCAATTCCCCTTCAGTTTCGACACCATTCCAAGACATTGCATATCGTGTTTGAAGCTTTCTTTCGAAAAAAGACTTTGTAAATGAGCAATTTGGGCCATATGTTTTCACATTACTTTCAGGGCTCTGATTTAAACTTGCATTAGCACCAAAAGAAATTGCATAATTCCGTTCTCTATCTCTAATTCCAAAAACAGTATTTAGGTTATACATGCTTGTAGATGTATAACTATCTATCAAGGGTTGTTCATCAGAACTCTGCTGCCAAGAAAAGTTTACATTTAAGTTTTTAGAAAGTGTTTTTGAGGTTTGAATCTGCCAAGAGCTAGATATATTTGCTGTTTCAGCGATTTGAGTAAACTGAAGAGTATCTAACACATCATATTCACTAAGTGTAGTGAATGATTCATCAATTGGCCTCACATTCGTATAGGTTCTAAAATTAGAATAAGAAGTACTCAACTGAAGCTTAGGATGAATTTGCCATCCTAAATTCATAGACCCAACTAAACGCTCCATATCTGAATGTTTAGTTTCTGCAATGTTATCTCGTTGGAGACCTACATTCGTTGATACACTTACCTTTCCTTCAAAAAGCTGTACACTAGCATTTGTTGTAATATTTTCTAGGTCATTATTAAAGTAATAAGCACCTAGAGTTTCATACTCAGGAGCAACACGTTCATACCGTACTCCTACTACATACCCTTTCCCTGTGTAACTTAATCCAGTGTTAAAAGCAACATATAAATTTGTTGCACTAGTATTTCTATAGCCTAAAAAAGAAAATGGATTATCTGATACCTCTTCTGTAACTCTATTATCTCGATTCATCGATGAAAGTGCGACTTCACCTTGAAAGAATATTTTTTGAGCTATTGACTGAGAGATATTCACTCCCAATACAATATTTGACAAGGGCTTTACATCAATAAAATCAAGTGAGTTTTGTAATGAATTTTCTTCATCTTTAGCTGAAAACAATGAAAAGCCATATCTATTATTTCCGCTTTGATAATTAATCTGTGTACCAAAGCCATTCCGTTTATAAGAACCTACTAGATTATCATTTTGATTCAAAGAATCATACTCTATGGCTTTATGAAACCTGCCATAAAAAGCTTTTACATCCCAATGATCATTAAGCGTCACTTCGGTCCCAAAACCCGCAAAGGTGTATCCCTGATAAGTATAAGGTGAGAAAGACATATTCACATAGCCAATGTGTGTCCGTACATTTTTATAAGATGGATGTAGAGATATTTGATTAAAGGGCTGAGGATACGTATAATCAAAATTTTGATTCGAATATGATAAACTTATGGGAATACTTATTCCATATAAGGATGCTGCAATATTTCCATTAAGTACATAGGTATAAGGAGACCGTCTATCTTCATCACCAAAAGCAGTATATGCTACTTGGTTTAAAGATATTCCGCCACTAATACTCAAAGGGTCTTCCTCTAATATCTGATCTATAGCTTGAGCAAAAACAGGAATTGAACTAGATATAAAGAAAAAAGTAAACAGTAATCTGATAGTAAAAAAATCCCTCATGAAAACTAAGGTGATCTGTAATGTAATAGTAAAATGAAATAAAAGTCAGTAGTAAGTTTAAATGCAAATAAACAAAATATATTTAAAAATGAAATTATATCACTTTTTTTGGAATGTATGAATCAAAACTTTAACAAATTGATTCACAAGACTGAAAAACAAAAAAAGCACCGAGTAAATACCCGATGCTTCATATGCTATTTCGTAAGCTGTATCAGCGTAATTTTAGCTATGCATTTCTTTCAATACTTCGTAATGTGAAGTAATGATATGATCAATATCTTCTTGTGTAAGAGCTGTTGACAAGAACAAAGACTCAAACTGTGAAGGAGGTAGGTATACCCCACGCTCTAGCATTTTGTGGAAATAAGTACCAAACTTAGCTGTATCTGACTTTTTCGCATCTTCAAAGTTCTCAACTTTCACATCTGTGAAGAACATTGAAATCATAGAACCTAAAGAGTTGATTGTATAATTTAAACCAAGCTTCTCCAAGTTTTCTTCAAAACCTTTTCTGATCTTGGCTCCAATCTGAGTCAACTGATCGTAGATCGCTGGATTTTCATTCAACTCTGTCAACATTGTAAGACCTGCAGCCATTGAAATTGGGTTACCTGAAAGTGTACCTGCCTGGTAAACGGGCCCTTGTGGAGAAACATAATCCATAATTTCTTTCTTTCCTCCGTAAGCTCCTACTGGCATTCCTCCACCAATAATTTTACCTAGCGTAGTCATATCTGGTGTCACACCAAAATGCTCTTGCGCTCCACCTTTCGCTAAACGGAAACCAGTCATGACTTCATCAAAGATCAATACGATGTTTTCTTTATCACAAATTGATCTTAAGCCTTCCAAATAACCTGTATTTGGCAATACACAACCCATATTTCCAGGAACTGGCTCTACAATAATTGCCGCTATGTCATCCTTGTTGGCTTCCACTAACTTCTCAATTGAAGTCAAATCATTATAAGGAGCTAATAAAGTATCTTTTGCAGTGCCTTCCGTTACACCTGGGCTATCAGGACTTCCCATCGTTACAGCACCACTTCCTGCCGCAATCAAGAATGAGTCGCCATGACCGTGGTAACATCCTTCTATTTTGATGAATTTATTTCTATTGGTATAACCTCTTGCTAGACGAATAGCAGACATAGTAGCCTCTGTTCCTGAGTTTACCATTCTTACTTTCTCAATACTAGGAACCATGCTTACAATAAGCTCTGCAATCTCGATCTCACGTGAAGTAGGCGCTCCAAATGATAATGAGTTTTTAATTGCTTTACCAACCGCTTCTTCAATCTTAGGATTTGCATGTCCCAAAATCATAGGCCCCCAAGAGTTGATCAATTCAACATACTTGTTTCCATCTTCATCATACATATAAGCACCTTCTGCTTTATTGATGAACAATGGGTTACCACCTACAGATTTAAACGCACGTACAGGTGAGTTTACACCTCCTGGAATTGATGACTGAGCCTGTTCGAACAGTTCTTTACTTCTTGAAGTTTCCAAAGTATTCTTGATTTTATGAATAAAGTTGAGACAACAATTCAAAAGAAGAAATGACAGAGCATCTCCGTAAAAATTGTGGTTGTCCTCTTATATAACCTATTAATAACCAAAATGTCTACACAAATTCAGAAAATCATTCAATGTAGATTAGTCATGATTTTCTTAAGACATCTTGTTTTAACAAAAATACAAAAGAGAATAATAATACAATTAAACTTAATGAAGATTAACGACCTAATTTTAAAAAAGGGAGAAATTAAAAAACCAAGACAACATTGTACTTTTCCAAGAGAGGTGTTTTAAAGTAGATTTTGGACAAAAAAAAAGAAACCTCCGAATATCAGAGGTTCCTTCCCACTTTAATAAACTAAACTAACAAACAAACTTCATTGGAAATATAAGACTTTATTTCTAATTAACCTTCATTTACACTTTTATTTTTTCAAAAAGATTCGATTTTTATTGAATTGACAGAAAAATCCATAGAATATTCTATGACTTCCCTTTATTTTTATATTATTCACGAATATGAATAATCTAAGAAAAAGTTTGTCTTCATCTAAAAATAGATTTTACCACTCATTTTTAATTGACATTTAAACGAGTGTGTAAAATGATAAAAACAACACTTTTAAAAGTTGTACTTATCTTAAAATCAGAAACATAATAATAAAACAGTATTTAATTGAAAATTTGTTTCCTACATTCCATTAAATCAGAAAAAATATCCAATTAACCCTACGTTGAAAGTGGAAGTATTTTATAATAAAAAAGCATCCCCTTTTGCAAGAAGATGCTTATATATACTATAAAAGTGAATTCAGATTACTTTCCTTCACTCATTAGAGCTTCAATTTCCTCAACAGTCACAGGAATGTTTTCCATCAAGTCTTTCGGCAATCCAGTCTCTTGAATGACTACATCATTCTCAATTCTGATACCAATGTTTTCTTCAGGGATATAGATACCTGGCTCAACAGTAAATACCATACCTGCTTCAAATGTATGGTATCTGCTACCATAATCGTGAACATCTAACCCTAAGTGGTGAGATGTTCCGTGCATGAAGTATTTTTTGTATGCAGGCCAAGAAGGGTCTTGGTTTTTCACATCTTCTTCAGTGATCAAGCCTAAGCCAATCAGCTCTTGCGTCATCAACTCTCCTACTTGCTCATGATAAGTGAACCAGTTATTACCTGGTACCAATAATTCATACGCTTTTTTCTGAACTCTTAGTACTGCATTATATACATCTTTCTGACGATCCGTAAACTTACCATTTACAGGAATTGTACGTGTCAAATCCGAAGAATAGTTCGCATATTCTGCACCGAAGTCCATCAGAAGTAGATCTCCATCTTTACACTCTCTGTTATTCTCGATGTAGTGAAGCACACAAGCACTTCCACCAGAAGCAATAATAGGCTCATAAGCCATACCTACCGAACGGTTTCTGATAAACTCATGGTAAAGTTCTGCCTCAATTTCATACTCCATTACACCCGGTTTTACAAAACCTAAGATTCTACGGAATCCTTTTTCTGTAATATCACATGCCTTCTGAATTAAATCAATCTCAATTTGAGACTTCACTGCTCTAAGCTCATGCATGATCGGCGCTACACGCTCATATTTATGAAGTGGGAATCTCTCTTGACACCACGTTCTGAAACGATCATCTCTAGTCTGAACACTTACACCTGCTCTGTAGTGCTCGTTTGTATTCAAGTAGAAAAACTCAGATTCGAAAGCCACTTCAGCTAATACTCTCTCCATATCTGAAAGCCAGAAAACTGACTTAATGCCCGAAGTTTCAAATGCTTCCTCTTTAGTGTATTTGTGTCCTTCCCAAACTGCGATAGTTTCGTTTGTTTCTCTCAAGAACAACATCTCTTTGTGAGCTTCTTGTTTTGCATCTGGAGCAATTACAAGCACAGACTCTTCTTGATCAATTCCTGACAAGTAGAAGATATCTGTATGTTGAAGAAATGGTCTTGCTCCATCAGCACTTGAAGGGTAGATATCTGATGAATTGAAAACCGCAATTGAACCTGGTTTCAGCTTTTTTGCAAAACGTTTTCTGTTCTCGATGAACAGTTGACTATCGATTTTTTCGTATTTCATATGAATATACTTTGACCTCTATACTTTGTATTTTAACAGCAATTTAAATGATTTCTTTCTGAACTCAGCTTTAATTTTTGATAAATTCTGAGTGGATTTTCAAAATGTAATTTCGCTTATAGGATGTTAACAATTGCTGATGATATTTTAGATGAAATCAGACCATGACTTCATTTTAAATCTAAATTCTAGCTTTAGAATCGGTAGATAAATGATTTTCAAATTCATTGATAAAATTGGACAATGGATTTTTGTAAATTGCGAAGTATTGGTTTTTACTCTCTTTTCTTTGAAAGAAAGAAGTAAGCTTATTTCTAACCAAACTTCCTTGTTGTAAATAACATGAAAGATAATAGAAGCGTTTTTTTTGAACATCAAGCGCAAACATCTCCTTATCCTTTGGCTATTGAGGTAGACCATGCAAAAGGAGTGTATATATATGGTCCGAACGGGGAGCGTTATATGGACTTAATTTCTGGAATCTCTGTAAATAACTTAGGGCATTGTCATCCTAATGTGGTAAAAGCCATCAAAGACCAAGCTGATAAATATATCTTCGCGATGGTCTATGGCGAAATGATCCAGAAACCGCAAATTGAGCTGACAAAGCGATTGGTCGGTGCTTTACCCGAACAATTGAACTGTACATATTATGTAAACTCAGGTACTGAAGCCAACGAAGCCGCCTTGAAATTGGCTAAAAGATATACGGGCAGAACTGAGCTTGTGAGCTTCAATAGAAGTTATCATGGAAATACCCAAGGTTCTCTAAGTGTATCGGGAAATGAAGTGAAG
Source organism: Sediminitomix flava (assembly GCF_003149185.1). Lineage (NCBI taxonomy): Bacteria > Pseudomonadati > Bacteroidota > Cytophagia > Cytophagales > Flammeovirgaceae > Sediminitomix > Sediminitomix flava. Next base: position 339,509 of record NZ_QGDO01000002.1, read on the forward strand.
AAAAATGCCTTTCGTCCGCTACTTCCTGATGTTCGTTTTATTGACTTCAATAAAATGGAAGACTTAGCGCAAATCACAGAAAATACAGCTGGGGTAATTGTAGAACCGATACAAGGGGATGCAGGTGTTCGAATTCCAGATTTAGCCTACATGAAGGCATTAAGAAAACGCTGTACGGAAGTAGGCGCTTTATTGATCTTTGATGAAATACAAACTGGTTTTGGGCGTACAGGAAAATTATTTGCTTTTGAGCATTTTGATGTAGTTCCTGACATCCTGACTATTGCTAAAGGTATGGCTGGAGGAATGGCTATGGGTAGTTTTATTTCTTCTCAAGAAATCATGAAATGCCTATCCAATAATCCTATTCTTGGACATATCACGACTTTTGGGGGGCACCCGATTTGTTGTGCTGCAGCAGAGGCTACTTTAAGAACTTTACAGGAAGAAAAGTTAATTGAAGATGTAGAGCGAAAAGGCCAGATAATTGAAGATCGTTTAGCACAACACCCTGCCGTTAAGGAAATCAGGCGTAAAGGATTCATGTTCGCTATTGACATGGACAATTTTGAACTTGTGAATAAAGTAGTAACTCGTTGTATTGAGAAAGGGGTGATTACTTACTGGTTCTTGTCTACGCCTTACGCTTTCAGAATTGCACCTCCTTTAATTATCACAGATGATGAAATCAATTATGCTTGTGATGTGATTTTGGAATCTATAGATGAGGTTTTGAACACCGAAAAGGTTATTGACTAATAAAAAAACAGAAGGCAAACTCTTGGTTAGAGTTTGCCTTTTGCTTGATGAAACCCTAGGCCATCAAAACAAAAATTGTAGGTCGCTTATGCAGATCTGGCAATTGCTTTTTCCACTCACCAATTGTTTTCGTCTTGATAAACTCATCTTTGGAGGTGATATCTGCAGCAATACAAAGTCTTACATTTGGCTTACAAAGTGCTAACAAGTCTTGTAATAATTTATTATTGCGATAAGGAGTTTCCATAAAGATTTGAGAACAATTCTGTTTCAAAGAGTTGATCTCCATGTCTTTTATTGCTTTTGTTCTTTCGTGCTTGGCTATCGGAAGGTAACCTTTAAAGGTGAAATTTTGACCATTCATGCCTGAAGCCATCAGCGCCATAAAAATAGAGGACGGACCTGGCAAAGGAACTACTTCAATGTTCTTTTCATGAGCACATTCAACTGCCACAGCACCTGGGTCTGCTATTCCTGGGCAACCTGCCTCAGAAATAATTCCGATATTTTCACCTTGTGGCACTTCCTTGAAGTAAGAAAGTACTTTTTGTTTACTTGTATCTTTATCAACCACATAAAATTTAAGTGAAGGAATATCGATTCCAAGTTTCAACGAACCAATAAACCTTCTGGCCGTTCTTACATTTTCAACGAAGTAATATGTGGTAGTTTGTACTGATTGCGTGACAATTGGAGGGATATAATGAGTTGTTTGTTCTGCCAGTGTAGTTGGTATTAAAAATACTTTCATTTATGTTTTCCCTTTAAATTAATATTTATTAGTAACTCTTTATGATATAAGAACGTTATTTACATCAATATTTAAAATAGCTGATGATTTCGGATAAAGAAACAGATTTAAAATCATTTGAGATTTCATATACCGAGGCAACTATTTAAACTACAAACTTAATTATTTATTAAAGCATAGGCTTTATCTGAATTTTTATTTTTGTCTAGCTTTAGCATTTTAATTTTAAAATTATCCAAGTGATCGCTATTTCCTTGGAATGAATAAATGGATTTAATGTATTTAAAGTCAAAGAACGGAAAGGCATATGGTACTATTGTGGGAAGGGCTATATCCATTATCCTAAGTTTATATATTTTTCTCTTAGCAATAAATCTTATAGGCGAAACCTTCAGCCTAATGGGTTCTGAGTATATACATCAAATGATTGCTATTACTTCTAACCCTTTTGTTGGTTTACTTATCGGATTGTTGTCTACAGCCATTATTCAATCTAGCTCAACCGTAACAGCTGTAATTGTAGTAGCTGTTGGCTCAGGAGCTATAGGTTTAGAAAATGCTGTACCAATTATTATGGGTGCCAATATTGGTACCACAGTTACTTGTACACTCGTTTCTTTTGGGTACTTAAATAATGAAAAGGCTTTCCAAAGAGCCACAGGAGCGGCTTCTTTACATGGTTTTTTCAATATCTTAACCGCAATTATATTACTCCCATTAGAATTATATTTTGATGTTCTTTCTGGTGCGGCTAGTTATTTATCAACCCTGATAGCTGGTCAAGATCAGATTTACATTACTCCAACTCATTTTCTTGATTATCTAGTAAATCCTGTTTGGCTTTTCTTAAATCAAGATTTAGGAGCTTCATCTGTTGTGATATTTCTAATTGCAATTGGCCTTGTATTTCTTTCGATCAAATGGCTCAACTTAAGTGCCAGATCACTTCTTTTAGGCGAAGACTCCAATAAGATTACTCAGTTCATGTTTGAGAACGATTGGAAATCCCTACTTTCTGGAACACTCTTGACACTGTGCATCCAATCTAGCTCTTTCACCTCTTCACTTGCGGTAGCATTTGCTGCAACTGATAAAATATCCATAAGGAGTACACTTTCATTCTTAGTTGGAGCAAATGTCGGAACTACAGTAACAGCCTTAATCGCTTCAATGGGTAACTCGCAAGAAGCCCTTTCGATTGCTTTAGTTCATTGTCTATTTAACCTTTGTGGGCTATTTATATTCATGGTTCCTCAAGTCTTTTCTTTGGCTCAAAGGTATGCTGCACGTATTTCAAAATTATCAGCAAATAGATTACACGGACTGCTTTACTTGATCTTAATCTTTTTTATTGTTCCTTTCATCCTCATTTGGCTATCTACCAACTAATCATAATTGTTTAATATTTGAGGAGAGACCTTATTTCTTGGCAGAAATAAGGTCTTTTTATTTTTTAAAGTCGGTATATAAACAAGAAAAACAATTTTGTTTAACTAAACTTAAACATTTTATAATTTTTCTAGTTCATTTAGTAGTATTCTAAATAATTACTTTTTCGATACAGCTAAAAATATTGTTTTTCAAGGTACTACACTCTTCACTACTGTTTATATATAGACCAAGCCATGAACCAAGATTATATCTCATTTGATTACAAGAGCAAAGATCGACAAGCCTTAGAGAAAGAATTGAAAGATTTGAGAGAAGAACATCAGTCGATGCAAAGCATGTTTGAGATGACAACGGCTTATTTAAACGAGATTCGAGAAGAGTTAAAACAATCAGAAGGTCAACTTAAAGTTGCAAATAAGTACCTTTTAGATAGTATCAACTACTCCAAACATATACAAGACGCATTTATTGGTAACGAGAAGGACCTTAATTCTATTAACCCAAATTCATTTTTACTATCCCTACCCAAAGATACGGTTAGTGGTGATTTTTTATGGCAGCATAGCACTTCCCAATACAACTATTTAGGAATTGGAGATTGTACAGGTCATGGTGTTTCAGGAGCTATGTTATCTATTTACATCACCAATAAACTCAAACAGATATCTACTACGCTATTAAGCAATAAGAAGCCTCGTAGAATTTTAAAATCACTTGACCACGCAATGGAAAATGATCTTAAAATTCATGATTTACAGATTCGTGATTCCGTTGAAATTGGAATGATCAGGTGGAATAAAAAACAATCTACTTTAGACTTTACTGGAGCAAAAAGATCCTTGATTCTTGTTCGTGATGGTCAACTAATTACGTTAAAAGGTGATCGGTTTATTATGGGTAATCCTTTCAGAAGGATTGCTGATTTATCAAATCACCGAATCAATATTCAAAAGGGCGATACTTTTTACATCTATTCTGATGGTTTCCCTGATCAATTTGGTGGAGAGCATGATCGAAAGTACTCAAGCAGAAAATTAAACACACTTCTAAAAGGAATTTCACAGCTTCCTCTTTTAGAGCAAAAAAAACAGCTAAAGCTAGAATTCGATACTTGGAAAGCCGATAAAAAACAACTTGATGATGTGATTTTATTGGGTTTAAAGTTTGAATAATAGCATCATAATTACACAAACACCATAATATTTATTCAATGACAGCTAGAACTCTATTACCAACATTGGATTATGACTACAAAGTCATTATCACAAAAGACTATGGATTTGTTTATGTGCTACCCGCTAAACAAATTATGATTTGTGAGCTAACGAAGGGCTACGTACCGATTGAAGAATTCAGAGAGATCTTCAACCAAACTATTCCTTTCATCAAAGCTTACAATATTGAAAAATTCATTTTCGATAAGCAGAATTTAACCACCTTCCACCAACCTTCTATGGAGTGGTATTTCATTGATTGGAAGACTAAGATCTATGACCTTGGAGTGACTAAACATCGAAAAATTCTACCCAAAAACAATCCCGTTTTCAAGCTTGCAGTTGAAGCTGGTAGAGCAAAAATCATGAAAGAATTTAAAGAAAGTATTATCCCCCAATTAGATATCCTTTATAAAGATACTTTGGAAGAAGCGATTTCAGAGTAAACATTTGATGAACAGTAAAAAAGGGAATGAATTATCATTCCCTTATTTTTTTATCAAACCATTGATTCTTTTAATGTCGTACTTTTAGAATTTTCTCGCTTTGCGATAGTTACTTTTAAGTTTTCAGGAAACATAGTAAAAGCAAAACGCTCTTTTACTTTGTCAGGAGATACTGCTAAGGATAAATTGAAGTTGTGACAAATAGCCGCAATCGCAATTTTCATTTCCATGATCGCAAGGTTTTTACCCGGACAAAATCTTGGGCCACCTCCAAAGGTCTTAATCACATCAGTTTTATGAGCTTTATGATGTGGACAACCTCCTTCTAACCACCTCTCAGGAATAAAACTATCAGCGGCTGTAAAATTAGACTCCTTAGTATGAGGAACCTTATTTTGCATCATCACTGTCATTCCTTTTTCTATAAACAAACCATCTATAGTTACATCTTCCAGAGCTTGCATATATAACGAAGGTGTTACAGGCTTTATTCGAAGTGCTTCTTGAATAACTGCTTCTGTATATACAAGCTGATTCAATTCATCTAACGAAGTCGGCAATTTCTTATTGGTCAAAACTCCCCTTACCTCACTTTGAATTTTTTCGAGTACCTCTGAATTCTGCAAAACATAGAACAATGTCCAAGAAATTGAATTTGAAGTAGTATCCTCTCCCGCTAAGAGCATCGTAAAAACATTCCCAAATACATCGTGATCTGAGAAGCCTTTTGCTTTCGATTGCTCAAGTAGTAAGGCTTCCAGAAAATTAGTAGGATTTAGGTCTGATCCATTTATAAAATTATCTCTCGACTCATCAATAAGCTGCTGTACATAAGTTCTTATTTCTTGAAGAGCAATGTCTAATTCTTTATCCTTTTTCGTTTTATAAAACCTCCAAAATGGGATAGGTGCTGTAATGCGATCATTCACCATTGGGAATATCTTCTCTAAATGCTCTTGGATAATGTCACCATCTTGCTCTAAGGTATTCGCATCATGTCCAAAAGCAATTAAACTCGTGATATCCACCGTATACCTCATCAGTTCTTGCTGTAGGTCTACCTCTAAGCTATTATTACTTTCTTCTCCCCAACGTTCCAACAGGCGTTCAGTCACTTTCACCATATTGGGAATGTAACTTTTTACGTTTTTAAGGTTCAACGCTTCTGCAATCAACTTACGATGTGTATACCACTCCTCTCCTTCTGTATTAAATACACCATTCACTCCCATTTCACTCATGACCTCATCAATCTTATGAAATCTACGGAATACTTTAGGTCGTTTTTTTAAAATTTGTTGATTCAAGCTCTCATCAGCACTAACGATAAACTCCTGCGTTGCTAACCTTATTTTATAGATATCTCCCAGTTCATTAGCCCATCGTTCTAAAACATTATGTTTATCTTCAGCTTTAAAGTCATTCAAGTTCCCTAATAGCCAACTGCCTTTAGGTTGTGGTAGATCACCAATTGTACGAATCTTTTTCTCCTCTAAAATTGCTTCATTCGAAATCGATTTAGAAAAATCAACGTATAAGGTATTTCCATCTAACCTCGATGGAAACTTTACTAATTGGCTTCCAAAAGTATTATCCTTTCCCGTTTCTACTTCAAACTTACGCTTGTGTAAAGGGCAAATGATATGCTCTGCATCTATAGCGCCATCACACAAATTAGCTCCTTGGTGAGGGCATATTGCCGAATAAACATTGGGTTTTGAAGCCTTAAAAATTAGAATATACGATTGATCTTCATGTCTAAATGAATAAAGCTTTCCTTCTACTCTTTCATCAAATTCTCCTGTAGCAATGTAACTCATGGTTATAAAAAGTTGATAGTTAAAAATATAGTTTTGGGATTAAAACAATATCAAGATAGATAATCTTTAAAAAATTAAGCAAGGATCAATTGATTACTTGCCTAACCTAAGGTCAAATAAGTCTCTTTTATGTAAAAAAAATCGGTGTTGAAAACTTCAACACCGATCAAATTTTTTATAAGAATTATATACTTCAACTACATTAGTTCACTATAATTCTCTTTGTATAAACTCTTCCATTAATTCTTAGTGAAACTAGATACAAACCTGTATTCAAGTTCATGTCTAACATTTCTCTAATTACACCATCTGAATCAGACGTTAATTCCATATGCTTGATTAATGTACCATTACCACTTCTAAGCTCTAAATCAGCATCAGCATTTATACTAAGCCCTGAGTACACTAATTTTAACTGATCAGCACTATGCAATGGATTTGGATAAACTTTAACATTAACTTCAGCATTAGAAGCTTCTACATTAGCATAATAATCTGCTTCAATGAACCCTCCAAAATTAACTTGTCTTAGTCTATAAACTACTTGTCCATTTCCAGGGTTTACATCTACAAAACTATACTGAACTTGTAGATCTGAATAGCCTTGTCCATCAACCCAACCAATATTTTCAAAGTTTATTCCATCTCTCGATCGCTCAACATAGAATCCTTTATTATCAATCTCACTTGCAGTCATCCATTGTAATGATACAGCATTTGAATTTGTACGAGCAGCATTGAAATAAATCATACTTACAGGTAAAGTTTCATTCGTACCATCATTCACTCCTAAAGTAAAGTAGTAAGCTCCAGAAGCCTCAAATTTATAAGAGCTTGAGTATTGAATATTTCCTGACGAACTTGTTCCTGTTTTACTTATATCTCTTGCTGTCCAAGCTGGTAAACCGTTTGCATCTACATCTGCCATTCTTAGATCATCATCATCAAGTATAGTTTCAGATACGCCCCAGTCTATTCCATTACTTGTATCCCAAGGAATACTAATAAATGCACTATCTTCCAATGTCTCAGTATAAACTTCATAATATCCAAATTCAACTAAACTTGATAATTCCGTATCTTCTAAATCACTTGTAACATCCTCTGGACTCGAGTTTAGATATTTTACTGTCCAAGCTTGACCAGAGATATCGTCAGGTTTAATTTCTATAGGTCTATAAGATGAACTTCCACCAATAGGTAACCTAACATAGTTACTTGTAGAATTTATAGTAACCTCCACTTGTCCATCTACATAACTATCTTGTGATCCATTTACGATCACTGTTTCATCTGCAAATATAAGTTTAGCTGAGGTTGATAATACTCCATCAGTGAAGTCTAATTCTTGACTGACAGTTATATCTGAACTCAAAGAAGCTCCGCTTCCAGTATTATTTAATTTCAAATAATTCAGTGAGCTAATACCAGAGATTGATTGACTAGAAGAACCATCTAGCTCCAAGTAAGAATCACCAAGATTAAATGTTCCCGAATTATTTGATAAATCACCTTCTAATTCAATTGTAGAGGATGTTGAAGCTCCTGTTAAAGTACCTGTACTTTGTAGGGTCAGATTACCATCTAAATCTATTTCATTTCCATTATCAATGGATAATTCACCACTTAGCGTTGTATTTCCTTGAATGTAGAAACTACTTACATTAGCATTTGCAGTTAAAGTAGCTCCAGCTCCAACAACTAGATTTCCACCAACCGTTAAACTTGAACTATTATCAAGTACGATATCTGTGGTAGCATTATGTGTAAAATCATTAGACACATTGAAAGCTACACCCGACTCTAAGTCTAATACACTGGCATTTTTCGTTTCAAAAGAACCTTGAACCTCTATATTCTGAGCAGAATTCTGATCTAAAATACCATTAGTAAGTACCAAGTCTTCGCAAATCTCTAATGTATTGTCTGGTAACGTAAGTGTGTTTGTTGTTCCAACATCTACATTGATTGAACGTGCTTTATAAATTGGCACATTATAATTTGCAGTTCCTGTAAACTCAAAATTCACATCACAGTCGTCATCTACATCATCCGGATTGCTCCAATAATAACTAGGCATAATCAAGCCATTATTATTTTCAATATAGAACTTAAATGTACCTGGTACACCGTTTGGTATATCAGCAGAACTAGAACCGATCAATGATGCAGCGTTCGTTACAGCTCCAGATACAGCACCCAATCTATTTCCTGGTGTTTCATCAAAGATTAACACCCCATTTTCATGAATATATGTTTTCAGCACTCGAATAGACTCATCTACCGTAACCTCATCATTGGCATCAATGATTATAATACCACCTACAGGACCTACACCATCGGCTACACTACCTGTCGATACTCCAGTATCCCATGTATTTATATCAGAATAGTTACCACTTTGTTTAGTGATAAAGATTGGTAGATCATCGTTGATTGCACCATTAGTTCCAGTGAATAATTCATCGACACCATTACCAGCAATATTATCTTTATCATTACCGACACCTGCAGTATAATAACCAGAGATTGTTTCATCACCTTCTCCGTCCTTATATTCCCAAGTGAAATTATCATTGCTGTCATCTACTCCACCATACTGTTTATCCCAAGTTACAGATGATGTAGATAATAATGCTGCTACATAATGATCTGCCACATTAAATGTATATGACATGTCATCTGTACTAGACACAAGTGCATCAGTTCCCAAGTAAGAAAATTCGATTTGAACATCATCTAGGTCTCCTGCATCTTGGTCTGGTTTACTGATAGACAAACCACTTGATGTTAATACCCAATAATATTGTAATACGTTTTGAGTATCATCAAACTCAGGTACAGGCGATACCTCTGTATCATTACTAATCGTTGCAATCATTTGATTTTCTGCTTTCACAGTAATCCATCCTGCATCACTTCCTGTACGTTCCAAAGAACCATTATTCTCAAATAAAACTTGAATTGGAGTATACTTAGCAGAAGCGTCATCACGACCAATTGGAAAAATATAGTTCGTATTAAATGAAGCAGGGAATATCTTACGAACACCTTTATCTAGCTCAGATCCATTCGTTGAAATCATATTCGTCTCTGAGAAGTTGGTAGTACCACTTTCATCTACAACGCTTGTATTTTCAGCTAGAATCAAAAGATTCTGATTCACATTAAATATTCCAGATTCCAATACTAAGACGCCGTCAATCGTGATATCTCCATTGTCATCGGGTATTTCTACACCACTATTATTGTTGATATGTAATCTAGCAAATGTTCCTGTACCATTAATCTGCTGAGCAGTAGTACCAGAGAATAATATACCTCCTGTATTATCAGAATGAACTTGAGAGCCATCCATTTGAATATCACCATCAAGATCAAGCGTCACTCCAGTAGTTGTCAAACTACCAGCTAAGTTTTGAAGATCATTGCTGACCGTAATATCATGTGAAAAGCTAAGATCACTTGAACCAGAGTGTACTAAATCATAAAAACTAGACGTTCCTGAACCTGATAAACTTTGATCTGATGATCCTGCAAATGTAACAGTTGTATTATCCGCAGTTGAGACCGTACCATTATTAATCAAGTTACCTTCTAATGTTAAGGCACGAGAGTCTTCAATTTCAAAAGTTGTACCTGTCGATACCTCTAGGTCTCCAGAAAGATTTAGGTCTTTACTACCTGTTTCTACTAATAACTTCAAGCCCGAAAGAGATGAATGTGAATTCAGCTTGATATTAGTTAAATCTTTAGAAGTATTTATTTTGAAAGTCGTATTACTTGCAGCTGTGGAAACATCAATACCCGTACCATCAAAGTCTACATCCTCGTACCCAAATTCGATAACCGCATCACCCGATTGACTTAAGGTTATCGACTCACTTAAATGTAGTGCTTCATCATTATTATAAACATCAGCTATAATAAATTTTGAACTAGCACCATCCAAATTAAATGTACTTGTGTTATCTAAATCGAAAGCAGCCCAATTACCATTTGTAGTAGATGATGAATTCGCATTAAAACCTACTACAAAATTACCCCCAGTCTGGTTATAATTAAGAATTCCTTCATTCTCATTAGTTGAAGCACCTCTTACATAACCTCCGACTAATAAATTTCCATCTGAGATATTAATTGACGCATTCCCTGATGAAGTATATTCGATATATGAGTTACTTCCTTCTAATAAGAAATCTCCACCAGATACTGTTAATGTACCATCGAGTGACAATCCATTAGATGAACCATCAATTCTTAATACACCTGCAGCAAGTTCTAATTCTCCACCCGAAGGAATGTAATAGTCATCACCACCACTAGATAGTGTATAATCTATTGAAGAATTATCTAAAACAAATTTACCCGATTCTACAACGATTGGTTTCGAATCATTACTACCATTTGAAGCTGATGTTAAGGAGTTGATACTTTGTCCCCATGTAAATGATTTCCCAGTATCTTTAGAGACTTTTATTCTATAAAGATCTGGTGAAATATTAGATGTTATAAACTCAGCATCATTGCTACCAGTTAATTCAAGTACAGCATTAGAATTCCCTGTATTTAAGTCAAAAGAACCTGCATTTACAAAAATCAAATCTCCGCCAATTTTTAATAAATGTTCACTTGAACCAGCATCTTCAACAGTAAAAGTAGAACCATCATCCAATTGTAAATACCCTCCAATATCAACAGTTATATCACTTCCTGTATTCGCGATTACAATATTACCTAATTCATTATCTCCGATTTCTACATCATCTTCAATCTCTACATCATTGGTAATTCTGAATATTGAATTTTTATCAACCAATAATGATTTTGCAAATATTGGTTGATCAAAAGTGACTGTAGTATTGGTAATAGCACTTGATCCAAAGAATCTCAAACCTGGAAAAACACTTCTATTAGAAATAGTTAAATCTTCATTATCAACTTGAATCCAATAGAACCATCCACTACTATCTTGCTCTGCAAAATCCCCTACATCTCCTTCTACTGTAGCATCACCAACTGCTCGTCCAATATCTAATGTAATTTCTCCAATTCCTGATAGTTGTCCAATATATGCAGTTGTCTTACTTGAGCTTGTTTGCATTCTCAGTCTTGAGAGACCTTGAGCATTTAATGGACCTGCACCGTCTTGCGAATCAAAGATTAAGGATGCGACATTGACATCTACGTCTGACCTCATTTGAACTCGACCTGTCCCTCCACCTAGATGTGTTGAACCTATAATTGCAACATCTCCTTCTTTTGGATAATCATTTGTTGCATTTGTAGGGTCTGTATGACTTACGGTAGACCAATTTGAAGAATTATTAAAATCTACCCATACCCCAGAAGATGTATATGAATAATAAATTTCAACACTTCCAGTAAATTTAGATGCTAGACCTGCTGTGTAATTTGCTTTATCTAGTTCAAACTCATTTCCATCACTACCATAAATGATTTCATTTCCACTAATAGCAGGACTAATTCCAGAGCCATCTTCTCTAGTAAAAGGATCTACATCTAATACACGACCAGGAATCCAGCCATATCCACTTGCATTAGTACCCGTATCGTCATTACTATCTTCATTGTTTGCCGTAAGTTTTACATACTCTACATTTGGCAAGGATGCACCATCATCAAAGCCTGAGTAATCGACCCTCCAATAATATGAGAGTAACTCAGTAGCTCCAATACTTTGCTGCACCGTTTGAAGGTATTCATCAGCAATTGATACTGTCACATAACCTTCAGAAGTTACATTCTCAAGTTTTATTTCAAGAGGAGTATATTTACCATCGCCTTCATCATCTGTTGGGTCTAAATTGATTCCTAGCGGGAACCTATAAGTACCATCAGAAGTAACTTTTATAGATAATCCGCCATCAGAAGCATTTCCAGCTACTAACATCATATCTTTTTCTTGCCAATCAGTTTCATCTAAAGGAGCGCCACCATTTACATCTTCAACTAATTCATCTACCTCAAGCTTATAAGTACCTAGTTCTAATCGACCATGTTTGTACTCAAGTCTGTCAATATGGACGTCAGAAGTGAAACGAATTACTTCTGTCTCACTGTTCATTCGAACATTACCAAAATTAGCTCCTTCTATGGTATTTATTGTATTATAACCGTATGAACCATTTGTACCTCTAAATTTGACCAATGCAGCAACGTTATCGTGCTCTGGATCATCTGCATCATAAATACCTAGTGTACCATAGTTTGTTATATCTCCTAATAAATATGCTGAAAACTCTCTTAAATCTAAAGTACCAGCAAGCAACTCGAAAGCACCATCACTAGCCGTCTGTATCAAGTTACTATTCCAACTTTCAACATCATCCTTCGTTTCATCACCATATAAAGATAGTGTTGCTCCTTCTTTATTGATTTGAAGATTTTTAAACAGCTGCATATCAGCATCGTGATGATGATATAAAGCTAATTGAGCATCTTCTGTTCCTTGGAAGATTGTTGTATTTGCAGATGCATCATAACCTATGTCTGTACCATCCTCTACAGTCATACTTCCATTTAGGGTTAATGTATATGTCTGAGCATCAAGAATATCTTTTTGGATATGGAGATCTCCCATTAATTCAAGGTCACTCTGCAAAGAAACCCCTAAACCTTGAGTTTCCTCTATTACAAATTCTCCTAGAGGTATATTTGATACAATACCAAATGCAACATCGCTCGCATCTGTCATTGATAAAGTTATCTTATGATCTTTAGATACATTGTATTTTGTTACATCTACATCTACATTAATGGCAGTCCCTCCCTTAAATGCAGAATTACCACTATTTGCAGACTTAGTTCTCTCAAAATATATTTCTCCTCCAAGTAAATTCACACTGTAATTAGTTCCAGATAGATCTAACACAGCATAGGTTTCATTCACATGCCCATCATGAGTTCCATCCTCAAAAAGTATAGTCCCTCCTGTTTGAGAAAATGATATAACTGCATCCGAAGTATAACTTGTAGGTCTTAATTGTCCTAACTTCACTGTTCCACCATTAACAGTAAAACTACCTGTATTACCAATAAAACAAGCGATACTTCCTTTTGAATCAAGTAATCCCTCATTTACAGTTAACTCACCAATTATATACATTGACTGACCTGTCGCAGAGTTAGAAAAATCTAGTTGTACATCTGCTCCATTCAACTCTAGTCCTGCACTTTCTCCCAAAACAAAGATATCTTCACTAGCACCACTTTCTTCACCTAAAGACCTTATATAAGTCTTCCCCTCTAGTGATAAAGTACCAGCTTTTATATATATATTTTTCTTTACTTCTGGATCTTGAACATCCCTATCTACAGCACCATCGTTACTTCCCAAAATATATAGATCATCTGGGGTATTGGCTACATTTAAAGATAATTGGTATGTACGATCTGTTCCTTTATCAATAATTAGATTGTAAAGTATAGTAGAACTATTTACAAGAAAACTATTATCACTTGCTCCGGTAAAATAGAGTGAAACTGCAGCATCGTCTGTGTCATAATAATCAACAGATCCAACAACAAGACCAGGAGAAAAATCAATACTACCATTATTTGTAAAGTCCCCACCTACTGTTACTGTATGCCAATCGCCATGATAAGTTGAAGAATTACCTGAAGCATAAATTGCCCCTGATCCAGCATTAAATTCACCATCACTTGAAATTGTAACGCTACCACTGATTAAAATATCAAGTTGTTTTCCTTCACTTGAACCTCCAAACTCATTCGTATTTTGGTTGATACGTAACGTTCCTTTATCAACTTGAAGATTATTTGAGATTTCTACATCTTCTAAAAAAACTACTTCATCAGCAGTTTCATCCATATCTACTTTAAATTCATATAAAGCTGATGTATTCGTTGATGTCCACTCTTGATTTATGTATATATTATTTCCTCCCTTCGCAACGATAACACCTTCGAAGTTACTCCAATTAGAGTTTTCAGAAGAAGGAAGGTTATCATAGAAAACGCCTGTGTTATCATAGCCATAAAATTCTATGGTTCCATCACCTAGAATTTGGGCAAATACATATCGTTCACTATCAATAAGGTCTGTATCATCTGTATTATTACCATCTGATGTACCAAAGTTCAGTGTACCATAAATTGTTAGGCTTCCTGTAAAATCAGGTAAATCAGTATCATTCTGAACGGTAATAGTCCTACCTGATGTAATAACGATATCATCATCTGCATCAGGTGTATCTCCACCAGGGTTATCATAGATAGGTAAAGAAGCACCGTCTAAAGTCCAAGAACCAGCGTCATCCCAGTCTCCAGACTTATAGCTGTACCAAGTTTCTTGAGAATAGGCAAAAAAGGTACATAAAAGCAATTTGAGAATAATAATAGACTTTTTCATGAGTGATTGTTGACAAAATAGAATTTTGCTATATGAATAAAGTATTGTATTTCTGATATAAATAAAATGAGAAGAGTAAATGCTAATAGCTTGACTCTTTCAATTACCAAAGAGCAATATTAAACATTTTATAAAGAATCTCTATCGTAGAACGACAAAATAAATAACTCAAAAAAGTTCAAAACCCCTTTCTAAAAGTTATAATCTTTCTTAAGTAGAATGATTACAATAGCTATTTATTGTATTAATACTTTATTTTTTTGGTTGTTTTTAATAATAGGATTTAATAATATTTACAGTTTTATATTTTAAATATCAACTCTATAAAACCATTTTAGTTTTATATCGTCTGTTAATAATGAGAGTATATATTCTTAATAAGGTAAAGTATCACAATAGAAGAAATATCGCTTTAAATTGATATTCTCCCTTGACTTAGTGTATGTAAGATCCCCTTAAATATTTCATTTTTTAACTTATAATCTATTAACAAATAAGAAATACCTCACGATGAGTACTATATAATTCTATTAGTAGTCTAAAAAATACTATTCCATAAGGTGTTATAAGCAAATAGACTCGACATTAGTATTGAGCATAAAAAAACTCACATATCATTCACTCTGACATGTGAGTTCAATTCTATATATAAACTCTGCTTTTATTTTGCTGCGGCTCTCCTTAATCGATCATTAATTCCAACACCTAAACCTTCTTCAGGAAGTAGTTCTGCCAAAATCAGATCGATATCCAGTTCACCCAATTCCCTTAGCATTTTAAATAAGTTCTGAGCAGCTTCATCTAAATTGCCATTAGAGGATAAAACAAACTGTAAATCATTTGGAATCTCTTCAAAAGTATCTTTGAACGAAAGCGTAGCTACCTTTAAGTCTTTATACTTTGCTATATTTTCCACAATATCACCAATAATCATTTCAATACCTGGTGAATAATGTTTTTTAAGCATTCCTGGAGCTTCAGGCTGTGACGAAGAATGAGACTTAACCTCTACGGGACCAATTACAGCTTCAATCTGCTCAATACTGATTCCGCCTTTTCTTAGAACAGTAGGTTTTCCTTGAATAAAACCAACAATAGTCGATTCAATACCCACTGAACAAGCTCCTCCATCTAGCACATAACCAATCTTATCGCCAAGTCCTGACTCTACATGCTCTGCTGTGGTTGGACTGACAAAACCGAAAAGATTTGCACTCGGTGCTGCTACTGGAAAATCAATTTCTTTTAGCAAAGCCAAACTCAAAGGGTGATTGGGAACTCTGACAGCTACTGTATCTAGACCGGATGTCACAAGATCATGAATGATTGGCTTTCGTGGTAACACCATCGTAAGTGGCCCTGGCCAAAATTTCTCAGCGAGAAGCATTGCTTCAGCTGGAATTTCCTGAACATAATCCTTAACCTTCTCAATGCTGTCGCAATGGACAATCAAAGGGTCAAAAGCAGGTCGCTTTTTAGTCTCAAATATAGAAGCTACAGCCTTTGGATTTAGAGCATTACCAGCTAGCCCATAAACTGTTTCTGTGGGTAAGCCCACTAGTTCACCTCTTTCCAAACACGCCTTTGCGTATTGTATATCTTTTCCTTTCACTCTTTGCCGATTCTACGTTTATTCAAGTAGTTAACTCAAAAAGCTGTAAAAGTCTCCTTTTCTTTAGCTTGTTTTAGTTAATAACATTCAATTGAATCTTTTAACGAGTTCTATCATACCAAGAATCTCGCTTCTCAATTTTCAGGTCACTTAGCATAGATGACTTCACTGCTATCGTAAAGTTATAAGACTGTCTTTCACCGAATGGAATCCAGTTAAAACTCATTTGCCAACAGTGCAAATCTCTAGATAAATCTATAGTAGTATAAGAAAAATCACCTCTAGTAAAGTCATAACCACTTGAGTAATTAACTCTCCATTTTTCAGTCAATCCTAACTCGCCTCTAAATGTTAAAGACTGAGTAATGGTTCTTTCTTCAAACCCCCTTTGCGTATAGTTCAAGTTATAACTCAAATTCAATGACCATGGAACAGAAAAGTCCATGTATAAATCAGGATTTCTGAGAATATCATCTTTGATAGCAGCCTCCAGATCATTTTTAGGTTGATACTGTTCTACTTTACTTTCTTTTTTCTCTTTACTTCCCTTTGGTGAAAAGTTTGCTGAAATAGAAAGGTTGGCATTTGTCAAATCTACAAGTCGTCCTTCTGCATCCCATAAGAAAGTACCCGTTCTATTCTGTCTAGTCACCTCACCTGTACCAGGATCAGTTTCTAGTGCATCATAAGCATAAGGATCTAAAGTAGCACCAAAGTTCAATGATATGTTTTTAAATAATGTCGTGTTACCTGAAACTCTAATCGTTGACAAGTTTAACGAATCTGCTAAGAAGTTATATGAACCACTTAATGATAAACTATTTAATATCTTAACTTTCTTAAATTTATCTTGCCCTTCTTCTCCTGTATAATTTTTATCTCTAACCTTTAATTCAAATTGGTTACCTAAAGAGAAACTTAGTGATGCGTTTTCACCAGCCCCAGGGCTATTAAATGTAGAACCTTGAATGGTTGATACTTCTCTAGTTGTACCGTCAGGATCAGTTTGAACATTTTCATAGTAACCAAACTGCGAATCTGCAAAATTTGGTCTATAACTGAAACTCAACGAAGGAGTCATCTGGTGACGTAAGGTAGAACCTCCTTTAAAATTATAGAAGGCATACATACGAGTAGTTGACCCTATAGCTGTACTATATTCATACTGTCTAGTGAATTCATTAAACTTTTCAACTTCAACCGCATTTTCTTCTTCATTATACGTGTACTCAAACCTTTCTGGTGACCATACCTCACGATAAGTAAAACTTGGTGTAAAATTAAAGTACTTCAATAAAGTGAAGTTTGTTGAAATTGGAATATTATGCTGAACACCATAGTTAATAAAGTTGCTATAGAAACCTAAGTTCTCAATTAATGAAGGTGGTCTATTTAAAGAATCATACTCAACAATTGGTTCTGTTCTATTATTAACTACATCAAATGGAAAGTTTTCAAACCTCGTCGTATCATTGGTCATTTCTCCTTGTAATGAACCTGTATATGAAATACTAAGTTGAGAGATTGGATCTTTCTTATTCGACTTCCCTTTAAAAGGTTGAACCCTCGTCATATTCAGACCAAGGTCTCCTTGCAAGGTTTCAATACCATTTACCAAGTTTTGATTCAAACGCACACTACCTGTTGTAGAAAAAGGCGTTCCTTGAAATGTCTTTGAAAATCTAACGTTTGAGTTAGAAGTAGAACTCAAGTAATCGTTTGAATTCGCAAGGTTATTTCTATTATAATCTGTAGAAGCTAAGTTCACACTCGCACTAAACGAGAATGAATTTTTAGAATCCATTGAGTGAGTCCACGCCAATCGGTAGTCATTTGTAATGTCATCACTACCATCATCTGCCATTGCAACTACTTTCCTGTAATTCAAGTCAAAGTTACCATTGAAGGCATAACGTTTCCTGTAATCGATTCTTGACCTGAGTCCCCAACCACCTAAGGTATAAATCTCACCTAAAAGTTGAACAGCGGCATAATCACTGATGGAAAAATAGAATCCACCATCTCTCAAATAAAAACCACGATCTGAAGATTCACCATAACTAGGCATTATAAATCCAGAGGAAGGGTTTCTTTGCGATGGAAATAGTCCATAAACAAAACCAAGTGGTAAGGAAATTTCATTCAACTCAAAATTGAAAGGCCCCGATACAATATGTTTTTGAGGCACCAGTTTCATTTTACGAGCACGGATAGCATAATGAGGGTGTTCCAAGTTACAAGTAGTATAGATATTTCCTCCCATGTAGATAGACTCTCCTGGGGTTTTCTTCATCAATCTACTTTGCACAATACCATCACCTTCCTCAGTTACAATTCCTCTAATCAAACCTTTCTCTGTTTGAAGGTTATAGATCATTTCTCTTGCATTGTAAACTGCAGGTCCATCTTTAAAAACAGGTTGTCCTACTAATACTCCCGTAGAATCTGGAATACCTAAGGCTGTAACTGTATTGGTTGCAAAATTCACACGAATTTCACTAGCTTTCAACACCTTACTCCCATATACAATTTCAGCATTATTATAGAGTACCATTTCCTGATTAATTACATCCGTCCATGAAGAATCTGAAACATAATCAATAGGAAACTGAAATTTATCTTCTGACTGAGAAATGAGTATTGCACCATCTTCAAGGTAACTCCCAAACGTTTCCGAGATTGTTTTCCCTTCTACTTCATCGGTACCAAATTCGTAAACAATATCTGCTAAATCTTCAAAAATTGGGGTTCCAATCAGCTGTTCCATCAGACCTTTATCTTCTTGTAAGATCATCTGATTGAAAATCTTGAATTGCTCAACTGTTTCGGGATTATCTAATCGTTCTCTCAACACAATTTTACCACGCTCTGCCTTAAATACTTTATCATTGGCAAAAGCACGTAAAGATGCAGCCATATCTGTGAGCAGAAAACTATCTGTCACTTCGTTTAGGTCATCTAATGTTTCAGCTAAGATTAGGGCTTCTTTTTGTATTTCGGTCAAGGAATCTTTCAATACCAACTCCTCTTCCAATATCTCACGCGAATCTGCCTTTACGGTATGATTTGCTCCTAAAAAGAAGAGTTGAAACCAAATAAAAAGCAGTCCAAAAAAAATAAAAGACCTGTTCAAAATATATTCTCTTTTTACAAAATGCCTTATCAATATCGATCGTTCGACTCGCAAAGTTAAATCTAAACGGCAAAGGCACAAACCTTTATGTTTTTTTACACTCCGTTAACAAAGTCTCAAACGAGCCTAAAATTATAAAAAACCTTCCTATTCTCTAATTTTAAATGTTAATCAATACAGATGATTTACATCCTAAGATTACACCTTCAAACATTTACAAAAAAGACTTTAGGAAAGATCACACACATTACTAATGACTTATCAAGTAATCAGAAGATCATTATCTATAATGCGGGGAAATAATAAAAAAGAATAAACTTTACTTTCACGTACATTCTTTTTTAAGATTAATAAATTAGAATTTCCGCGTTATTCATTTATAAACTACAAGTTCCATCCCCCACTTTATGACATTCTGGATAGTATGGTGGTCATACTCACTCCTACCTAATAAATCTTTAAAACTGTCAATTAGTATTAAATGTCATTCTCAAAAAAGCTATTTGTTTTAGTTTACACTACATGGTGGTTTAATGATAGCTATGTTTTATTTAGTATAAAGTTGCAAAAACATCTTTTGCATCCTCCCAAAACTCATTCAATTTTAAGATTCTTGGTTTTAGAAAAGCATATATATCTGCATGATCGCTTTCTCTAAATAAGTTAACTCCATGTAACTCTGTATATATACAAGAAACAGTTTGCCCCATTTCATTTGTTGAATGTAATTCCCACTCCCATTCTTCCCCCAAGAGGTTATGTAAGTAGGTTTTCATTTCTTCAAATTGATCAAAAAAGATTTCCTGAATATCTGGGTCTTTATGCGTCAAATAAATACCAATACTTGCTTTCTTCTTATCGGCATCCATTTTAAAAAAGATATTCTTGACTCCTGTCTTGTAGTTCGTCCAGTTTATCCTCTTTCCTTCTCCTGAAGTATAAGGCCTAAGCATCTTCCCAAACTTGGTCCAAAACTCACTTCTAATTCTCGATGCTTCTTCTTTAGAAAACATATATTGTCTCTTTTTACTTCTTAAACTAGCCTCAAAGATAGATACAATGTATTATTTTAATACTATGTTTTAATTAGTTTTTACTTAAGACGCAGCTGCACTCATTTCTTTTCTGTATACCGAGGGTGTTTTTCCTGTATTTTGTTTGAACAAAGAATTGAAAGTAGATTTTGAATTAAACCCACAATCAAATGCTATGGCTAGAATTGTCAGATGACTATTTGAAGGGTCAATCAACTTTTTCTTAACCTCATCAATCCTATATTCATTGACAAAAGTATAAAAGTTTTTATCGATTACAGTATTTAAAAGCTGTGTGAGGTAATGCCTAGAAATCCCTAAATGCTCTGCCAAATCTTGAATGTTTAACTCAGAATTCAAATATGGTTTTTGAGCCTCCATATATTGAATAAGCTTATTTTCATAAACTTTAAGATCATCAGCTTTCAAGCCTGACCTTTCATATTTTGCTACATCTTTTTTCTCTTCCTCTTCTTTTTCCTCAGCCTCAACATCATCTTCAGATTCATATAAATCGGAATGATAAAGAGCTTTTTGCTTCGCTCCATAATAAGTAATTGAGAATGCAAAAATCACTAAGCCTATGTTAGAGATCACTCCTGGTGATAATAACATATCCCGAGAATTCAGTGAAAGAAAGTATGCACCAAAGCCCCAAACCACAGGAATAATATTGATTGTTAGATAAGAGAATAAGATTATCCTTAACCAACTCAAGGTCACACTCCCATCGCTATAAGAAAAAGAATCTCGAATTTTAGCATTATGGTTAATAACAAGGATTATAACGATGACCGCATACACAAAAAATGAAGTGATATAACTCACAAGTACAAGCAGTCGGAACCAAAGGTAATCATCCACTCGAAAGAACTTACCTTCGTCCATTACAAGATCATCTTTCAGATAGAAACCAATAAGAAATATAATGAGTGCTGGTAAAAAGTGAAGCCAGTCATACTTTTTCCAAGCTTGTTTTATAGCTATAAGATTTCTGGTATAAAGTAGTAAAAGTGGACCAGAACAAAGAGGAAGAAAAATAGATACAGGAGAGGAAAGATCTTTGGTATACAAATACTCAACTAAGCCTTCCACCCCTGCCAATATCAACCATGCAGCTAAAAGGTAATCGGATAACCTTTTACGATCTTTATTGAAGATCACAACAGCTCCAAAGAAACATTGTACGATACCTATGTGCAGTAAAAATTCTCTCATAACCGTAAATATATCCTCTCATTCGATGATATCCTTCCTACGGATAAGGTTTTTCACTTATTAACGAAATAACAAATTATTCGAAAATCACCGTACGATTCTGAAAGGCTAGCAACTTGTGATTAATATGATACCAAATAGCTCTAGATAGAACAATTTTTTCTACATCTTTCCCCTTTCTAATCAAATCTTTAACTTCATCAGCATGGCTAATTTTAGCAATATCCTGTTCAATAATTGGCCCCGCATCCAAATCTTCGGTCACATAATGGCTAGTCGCACCAATCAACTTCACTCCTCTGTTATGAGCTGCATGATATGGTTTAGCCCCAACAAATGCAGGAAGGAAAGAATGATGAATATTGATAATCTTTAATGGGAATTTTTCTAAGAACTTAGGAGTGATAATCTGCATATATCGAGCAAGAACAATAAAATCTACATTGTACTTTTCCATCAACTCCAATTGCTTTGCTTCCGCTTCTTCTTTAGTTTCTTTTGTTATTGGTACATACTCAAAAGGAATATCAAAACGCTTTGCTATTTTCTCAAGTTGAGGATGATTACCGACTATCACAGGAATTTCTACTTTCCACTCTCCAGACTCCATTCTATACAAAATATCATACAGACAATGAGACATTTTTGAAACAAAAACAGCCATTCTAGGTGTATGGGAAGAAAAATGCAATTCAAAGCTCATCTGATAGCGTGTAGCTACAAGTGTATTGAAATAGTCATGTAGTTTTTTCTTTGGAATTATAAACTGATCATAATCAAATTCGATTCTCATAAAAAATCGGTCTTGATCACGATCAACATGCTGATCCAAATAAATAATATTCCCTCTGTTTTCATGAATAAAACTTGTGACGGCCGTCACTATCCCTGCCTGATCGGCACAGTGCATAAGAAGGATTGCTGTTTCTGATTGTTGCATAGTTTATATCAAATAACTTAAAATTACAATATCAACATTAAATAAGGTCAATATCTAAATAATTAACAACAGAAACTCGATTTCATTAACAAAAGCAAAACAAAATTGAGAAAGATTTAATCTATAGCCCAAATCGATACTGTAAACCACCTATAAATTGAGTTCGTTCTCCTAAGAACCCGACTTCTCCTCTGATCATCCAATGTTTGTTGTGTTGATACTGTGCTCCAATTATAAAATTCCAATTTTCTTTCTGACGTTTATCTAAACTGTATTGTATCGACGAACTTGGCAAACGATTAACAGCATCATCCAAACGTGTCAACAATTCGTTTGCATTTCCTAGAAGTTCATTAGTTCTATCATACAGCTTCTGATTTAAACGTTGTTGTGCTGGCGTCAGACTTTCCCACCAATCATCTACTTGTTGTTGTCTTGTTTCAACGGCTTCCAAACCACTGTCTATACGTTCTCCTAAACTTCCATCTTGTGGCAACACATCTTCTAATTGAATACTTCCTTGTGTATCGCTTCTTATTTCTACACGGAACCCTCCAACCCAAGCAGATATATTCCGGTCTTTCTTTTTAAAATTATAGGTTTTACCCAACCTTGGCCCAAAAACATAGGAAAAAGCAGGACGTTCTAGCTCTTGGATATCAGTCCAAGAAAAATTCATATCTAAAGCCAACCAACCTCCTCCAATACCTATGGTTGGTGTTATCCCAAAACCAAAGGTAGTTGCATCAAATTCGGCTTTTGTTTTATACCTAAAGACTTCTTCAAAACTTTCTTGATTAGGAATAAATACACTGAAATCTACTTCCGTAGAAGTTTGAGAGGTAGCCACAATTCCGTATACATTCAGAAAAGGAAGAAGCCATATATCTGGTCTAAAATTTAAACCTTGCGTAGTCGCGGTAGCATTGTTAAAACGAACAATTTCATCCAATTCAATCAACCTACTATTATTCACCCCAACTTTCAGGTTATCAATTACAATTTCTGACTCTTGCCATAGGTAATTAATCCCTAAACCTGCTGAGTATGGCAACTCAAATCCTGCGGCAGTAGCCTTCTTTCCCAGAATTGGCAAGACGTAAGGATATTCTGAACTCATCAAACTATCTCGTAATTCTTCATTTTTTTTACCCACTACTTTATCACTATAGACTTGGGCATTGGCTACATACGAAAGTGAGCAAAATATTAAGAGACAGAGAATAATTCTATTCATCGGATGCTATTTGAGAATTGACATTTTAGAGAACTATAAAAATTAATGATTTGAGCTTTAAAAAAACCTTCTTCTCATGTATTGAATTACTCACTCCTAGAATATGCCTAAAAGAATACTTTTAAGTGCTGTTCCTCTATTAAAAGACTAATAGCTTTCCTCTCATCTTCTTTCTGAAACAAAAATGATAACGCATTTCCTTTACTTAAAGGCACTATTTACAATTCTCTTTTTGTTTGATTCTTAGATTCTACTTCTAACTCAAAAACTACTCAAATGAACAAAATGATTGTAGCCGTATTCGATACGGAAGAAAAAGCTTTCAAAGGATTAACTGCTCTAAAAGAACTACACAAAAGTGGAGATATCAGTCTGTATTCCGCTTCAGTAGTCCACAAAAATCAAGAAGGAAAAGCTGAACTGAAAGAAGAAGGAGAAAAAGGACCATTGGGTTCTGCGGTAGGAATGTTAACAGGTGCTTTCATTGGAATATTGGGAGGACCTGTAGGTATGGCTTTTGGTGCATCTGCAGGTCTATTGGGAGGCGCACTCTACGACATCGATCAGTCTGGTGTAGACACTGGCTTCATGGAAGAAGTTGCTGGTATTTTGTCAAATGGAAAAACAGCAATCATCGCTGAAGTTGAAGAAGGCTGGAAAGTTCCTGTTGATACTCGACTTGAAGAACTCGATGCAGTCATTTTCAGAAGACATCGTTCAGAAGTAATTGATGATCAACTAAGACGTGAATCGGAAGCTTTGAACGCTGAAATAGATGAACTAAAGGAAGAATGGAATGAGTCTACAGATGAAATGAAAGCTGATATTGAAAAGCATCTTGAAAATTCAAAGAAGAAGCTTGAGACCATGAAATTTACCATTCAGAAAAAATTGGAAAATACTCAAGAAGAATCATCAGCTAAAATCATAGAAATTGAGAATCAGATTCAAGCCGCTAGTGATCGAAAAAAGAAGAAACTTGAAAAGCGTAAAGTTGAACTTGAGAAAAAATACAATGATCAAGTAGTGAAGCTAAAAGAAGCACTCAATTTCACAGATTCAGCAGCCTAAAACTAAAAAATAGAACTTAGAGCTATGTTTGTAAAAAACATGGCTCTTTTTTCACTCCTCTCTTTTATAGTACGAAAAACAAATTGGTGTTAACTATCTTAATTTCTCTTCACCAATAGAATCAATTTATATAGAAAGCTTTGTACTTTTGTGCTTTAGTAAGATCTACTCAAAGACAATTTAAAAGCGAGAGAAAGTGAGAAGTGAGCAAGAAATAGCACAAATGCAAAACTGTTTTAGAACCTTTGAAGGGAAAATTGATGATATAGAATTACCAAAAAAATTCACTTTCCCATTTTATTACGAACCTCACCCCTTGTGCATTCAAGCCGCTAAAGAACTTCAGCATCATATTTCTACACAAACCGATTGGACACATAACTTTGGACTGAACAAAGACCAAGAAGGAATGGTCATCGGAAAAATGTTTGGTGTATTAGTCGTAAGAAACAGCCAAAATCAGTTAGGATATTTAGCTGCATTCTCGGGTAAATTAGCCGATCAGAATCATCATAAAGGCTTTGTCCCTCCTGTCTTTGATATGCTTTCTAAAAACAGCTTTTTTCTAGAAGAGCAAGAACAAGTAAATGCCTTAAATGACAAGATTGAAAACCTTGAAAATGCTTTAGAATTAAAAGAAGCCCTACTTTTCTTTGAGTCAGAAAAAAGTTATGCTCAATCAGCTTTGGAAGAACAAAAACAAGTAATGAAAGCTGAAAAACAAGCTCGAAATCAACGAAGAAAAGAAGGAAAAGAAAACTTATCTGAAGAAGATTTTAGCGACTTAGAGAAAGAGCTTCAACAAGAAAGTATTAAAGGAAAAATCGTTTTAAAACACCTAAATCTTCATTGGAAAGAGCGTGTTGAAAAAGCTGAAAACAGTTACAATGAATTCATTCAAGAAATCAATCAACTGAAAAAAGAACGTAAACAGCGTTCTGCTAAGCTTCAAAGAAAACTTTTCGACCAATACCAATTCTTAAATAAGGACAAGCAAAGAAAAGGGCTTTTCGAGATTTTTGAAAATACCACAAATGGAGTTCCTCCTGCTGCCGCTGGAGAATGTGCTGCTCCAAAACTTTTTCAATATGCCTTTGAAAATGACCTTGTGCCTGTTGCGATGGCAGAATTCTGGTGGGGAGCTTCTCCAAAATCAGAAATCAGAAAACACGGCCAGTTTTACCCTTCTTGCAGAGGAAAATGCGAACCAATTTTAGGACATATGCTAGAAGGCATTGAAATGGATGAAAATCCGATGCTTACTAATCCTGCAACTAATAAAGAGCTTCCAATCGTATTTGAAGATGACTATCTTTTGGTTGTCAATAAGCCTCATGATTTTCTTTCGGTACCAGGTAAAACAATTCTTGATTCCGTATATGCTCGAATGCGTGAGAAATTCCCGAATGCTTCTGGGCCTCTTATCGTTCACCGTTTGGACATGGCCACTTCTGGCTTAATGCTCATTGCTAAATCAGAGGAAATCTATAAAGACCTTCAAAGTCAATTCATCAACAGAACTGTCAAAAAAAGATATATAGCATTGCTTGACGGTGAAATTGAAGGAAATTCTGGCGAAGTGAAATTACCTATTCGTGTAGACCTTGATGATAGACCAAGACAACTTGTTTGTTACGAATATGGAAAACATGCACATACCGAATGGGAAAAAATAGAGATGAAAGATGGTAAAACGAGAGTTCATTTCTATCCGATTACAGGACGAACACATCAATTAAGAGTACATTCTGCTCATTCCTTAGGATTAAATAGTCCGATTGTTGGTGACGATTTGTATGGAACAAAAGCCAGTCGATTACATTTACATGCTGAAAAAATAGACTTCACTCATCCTATCAGTAAAGAGAGACTTAGTATTCAGGTTGATCCAAACTTTTAGATTGCTTTACTGAAGTAGCATTTGCAATTACATAAGGGAAACGAAGACTAACCTGAGTTCCTACATCTTTTGTACTCACAAAGTCAACCTTTCCTTTATGTAACCCTACAATATTTTTTACAAAGACTAATCCTAACCCTAAACCTTTAGAATTTTCAACTCCTTTCGCTCTAAAAAAAGGCTTTCCTATATTTTGTAAATCAGAGTCTGACATCCCAATACCAAAATCAATGATCTGAATTTTATAATACTCTTTCTCAAATTGAATATTGATGATTGGATATTGCGAGGTATGAACTGAAAAGTTAAGTGCATTATTCAATAAATGAGTAAGCATCTCTTTAAACTTCAATTCTAGAACAGCTACTTTTCTAGATACTCCTTCAATATTTAATTCTACATTTCGAAACTTTTCTCCTTGAATTACAGACTCTATTAAATTAGAAATGTGTAACTCTTCAAATTCCACATCAGCATTTTCTTCTTGAATCTCACTCAATAATAACAATGCCTGCATCATCTTTGTGAGGTGTTCAATTGATGTATCTACTTGTGTAAACTTCTTATTTAGAGAACTTTCCAATTTCGTAGACAAGGGGATTCGTGATAAATTAAGTCTGAGTAGTTCAGTTGCACTCGAAATTGTAGTTAGTGGTGTTCTGAATTGATGTGAAACCATCGAAATAAATTCATTTCTCAGCGTATTCAATTCTCGTTCTTTCTCTACGGACTTAGATAATTGATTTCTAGCTTTTACTTGTGAGGTTACTTCATGTATAATGAGATTCTTTGATTTCCCTTCATTAAAACTCTCATAGAAATGAATTTGAAGGTAAATTTCTTCTCCCGTCTTCAATTGAAACCTTTCCTCTTTAATCTTAACATCTTGACAAGATTCCAACTTCTTCGTGATTTTCACTAACAAAGAGAAAAAAGGTCTGTACCCATATTCTGGATCATAAACTTCACATAAAGCCAAGGGTGAAGGACTCATATAACTTAAATCTCCTTTTTCATCAATTGTCGCCAATAGATAATCGTCTTTAATTGACTCAATTAATAATTTATAGGAAAGCTTTTGGCTAATTAGATCTGAATTAGATTTCTCTTCTTCTTTCTTAAAAATATAGATAAGTAATGCTAGAACAATTGAGTCAAAGAAAAACTGATGTGTTCTTACCCCTTCAGCTACGACAGTCGGTTGGATTAGAGATGGATAAAATGTTTCCCCTAAAACAAGAAACGCTAATAAGGATAATAATATGAGATAAACATATTTATGCTTGGCTCTTGGAAATAAGTGCAATGAAAATATTAAGACCAGAATAAAAGTAAAACTACTTGTACCTGACAAACCTTCTTGCCACATCCACTCCAAAAAAATAAAAATAGACTGTCCACAAATCAGAAAGTACATAGCTGTACTTGTCTGTTTATAAAATCTACTAAGAACATATGCGATTGTAGAAGCTAATGACAGCACTAAAAAGCCATAAATAAAACCACCAATTTCACTTTTAGATGGATGGGTTACAAAAGCGAACATAGTTCCAAAACACCCTAAAAGTAAACTAGTGTGAAATACCTTATCCTTGAAACTAAAGTCGTCGTCACTCCCTAAAAGTATCTCAAATTTCATATTGGAATTCAACATTTAAACAACTTTCAAAATGCAGATTCCTAATTGAAATCATTTCATCAAATACCTTTTAAAGAAACACAGGTAAGGAAAAACAAAAAAAGGCTCACCATTTAGGTAAGCCTTCTATAATTATCTTAATATGATTGACTAGTTCCTAGATGACAATTTTCTTTCAGCAAATTGCATAAAGAAAATCAAAAAGCCACCCAAAAAACATAAGCCGATAGCCATAAACAATTGATTATCTACTCCAGTAATCATCTGAAAATCAAATGGACTAATATTCTGCTCTACAAGTGGTTTTGTCTCACCATGTCTGTCCACATAAGTTTCTACAACTTCCTTCCAAGGCCAAACTTTGTTCAAAGAACCAATCATAAAACCCGTAAGAAGTGCCACAGTAGCGTCATGGAATCTTTTAAATAAGAACCCTAATACTTTTGAAAAGCTTAAAATACCAACTACACATCCAGATGCAAAAATAGCAATTGTTTCAATCTGAAAGTTAGAAATAGCAGACATGATATGCTTATACTGTCCCATCAACAATAAAATAAATGCGCCAGAAATTCCTGGAAGAATCATAGCACAAATTGCAACTGCTCCTGCAATAAAAGTATATATCGCACCTTCAGGTGCTTGTGCTGGAGAAATAAGTGTAATATAAAAGGAGAAAGCTGCTCCAACAATTAATGCCAATACTGTTGTTATATTCCAATTCTTTACTTGCTGTCCTACTTGAATTGCTGAAACGATAATCAAACCAAAAAAGAAAGACCAAAGTAAAATAGGCTGAGCTTCCAACAAATACTTCATCAACTTGGCTAGTGATAAAATAGCCGTTGCTATTCCTGCAAAAAGAGGTAACAGAAACTTACCGTCAATTTTCTCCCAAAAAGCTTTCAGATCCCCTTTTAATAAAAGTTGAAATGTACTCGGATTCACAGAATTGATTGCATTAAGTAACCTTTCATAGATTCCTGTGATAAATGCTATCGTACCTCCAGAAACACCTGGTACTACATCAGCACCTCCCATTGCGATCCCTTTTAAGTAGATCAACACCTGTTCTTTCATCTTATCGTATAATTTGATTTTCCGCTAAAATTACAAATTTAAACCTAGTGATATAGTTTAAAAGGTTTGTATTCAGAAATAATAATTTTATCACAGAAAATTTATAAAAAACTCATATCATTATATGGAAATAAAAATTCTATACGTTATTATAAGAACCAGTTGAACCAAAAAGATAAAAAACCAAATAATTCATATCATTATCAGTAGATTATAACATATCTCGAACGGTCTCAATTATAACATTACCACGTATCAACGATTATTTTTTCTATCTAATATGGCTGATTTTCAAAATATAAATATTGAAAGGTTAAACAAGATTGAAGAAGCTGAAAAACACGTATTAATTAACAAATCCTTCATGGTTGTCATTCTTGGCATGCTTGTACTTGGGGGTTTTGCTGCATACATGGGATTTTACCTAGGTACCTTGATAGGTGCAATCACGATTTTCTTTCTTCTGATTACTTTAGTTTGCTTCAAAAAAGAATGGATGGGTATCGACACCCTTACCATTGTTTACCCGGGGCTTCTTTATGCTATGTTTATGGCATTATGTTATGTAACAGGCGGTATCCGTTCTTCAATGGCAGTCTGGTATATCACAACCATTGTATCTTCATTTATTTATGGAGGCAAGCGAAAAGGACTTTTTTGGAGTTTCTTCGGGGTATTATCTTTTATGGTATTCTACATTGCAGAACTAAATGGTCATGTCTTCGAGAATGGTATTCCTGAACAATACAGACTTGCCTTTGATGGAGTCACTTTCATGGGTATTCTTCTATACCTTGCGCTAGGACTTTCTACTTATGAAAAGTGGACTGTCAAATCTAGAGAACGACTACAAGATATGAATGACGAGATTCTTTGTCAGAATGAAGAATTGACTCAACAAAAAGAAGAAATAACTGCTCAAAATACTCATTTAGCGGAATCTCAGCATGCTTTACAAGAATTAAACGATGAGGTTTCAAGTAAGAATGAAGAAATAGTCACTCAAAATAACCAACTAGAAAAAACACAACAAATCCTTTACTCTAGTTTGAATTATGGTCGCCGACTTCAGAAAAAGCTGTTTGATTTTGATGCAGAATTAAGAAGAGATTTCAATAGTCATTTTGTGTTCCAAAGACCTAGAAATATCGTTAGTGGTGACTTCTATTGGTATGAAAAAATCGGTGACTTTAAGATTGTTGTGGTTACTGACTGTACAGGTCATGGTGTTCCTAGTGCCTTCTTGACTATTTTAGCACAATCTGCTCTTAAAAATCTTATCACTAGCCAACAGATTTTAAATACATCTCAAATTCTTAAAGAATTAGACACCTATATCATCGAGAACTTCAAAGGTGATTTTGATGAAGGCATGGATATGGGTATTCTGATGGTAAATGAAAAAGAAAATGTATTTGCGTATAGTGGTGCTAAAACACCTCTTTACCGAATGCAGAATGGAGAACTTCAAGTTATTAAAGGAGATATCAATCCTGTTGGAGGTAGTCACTACAAGAATAAAACTTATACAACACACCTTCACAGTATTGAAAAGGGAGATATTTTCTACTTATCTACAGATGGATATCAAGATCAATTTGGAGGTGCTGAAAACAAAAAGTATTTACGTAAGCAATTCAGAGATTTCTTAGTCAAAATCCATGAGAAACCTCTTGATGAACAAAAAGAACTATTAGGATCAGAAATAGATTCGTGGAAAAAGAATCACTCTCAAACAGATGACATGCTTGTGTTGGGATTGAAAGTTTAATAAAAACTCACGATAGTTTATTTATCAAAAAAGCACTTACAAACTTCATTTGTAAGTGCTTTTTATTTTTAGACATCTAACTTTCAGATAAAAACAAAGCCACCCAAAAGGGTGGCATTTGTAGAAGTAGTAACTTGAAAAGTGTTAGAAAAGTATGTATTTGAATTAATATCTTTTGAGTTACCTCCTAGGAAGTAAAATAGTAGAAAGGCAAAAAGAAAATAGCTTGCTTTTTCACTGTTTATACGACTTATTTAGTTTTCTGACATTTGATATTGGTACACTTTCTTCTGTAATTTCTCTAGAGAGATTACTTTACCTACTACAATAATAGCAGGAGCACCAATTTTTTCTTCTTCAACTACAGTCTCAATTGTATCTACAGTAGCCGTAACTACTTTCTCATCAGGTCTACTCCCATTCTGAATAATCATCACTGGAGTGTCATTTTTTCCTACGGTCTGAAATTCGTTTACAATTTTCCCTAACTTTCTCATTCCCATGAGGATGACAACTGTTGCAGACGACTGAGCTGCTAGAGCTATATCATCTGAGAGCTTCCCTTCTCTTGTAGTTGCCGTCAACACCCAAAAGCTTTCTGACACACGACGTCTTGTCAAAGGAATTCCTTGTAACTCAGCCAATGAATAACATGAAGAAATACCAGGTACGATACTTACTTCAACTCCACTTTTTTGAGCCCAAATCATTTCTTCATGTCCTCGACCAAAGATAAAAGGATCTCCGCCTTTCAAACGTACAACATGTCCATGCGAAAAAGCGTAATCAACGATCAATTGATTAATTTCTTCTTGTTTGAAACTATGTTGTCCTGCTCTTTTTCCCACATACACTTTCAGTGCATTTTTAGGAGCTAAATCAAGCATTGATTCATCAACTAAGGCATCATAAAGCACAACACTAGCTTCTTGCAATGCTTTCATACCTTTAATCGTCAATAAATCTGGGTCACCAGGACCTGCCCCGATCAAGGAAACTTTTGGGTGTATATGACTAACCATTAAACTGTCTCTTTAAATTGCAATGTTATGCTTTGTAATAACTTCCTACTACAGACTTATCTTGTCCGTTTTCTGAAAGTTGTGCTTCTCTAATCACACTCACTTGTTTGATGAAATCAGCAGATTTTACGATATAATCTTTTGCCAATTCCTCTGAAGGCTCTTGAGTTTTCAAATTCAATACTAAATCCGAGAATGTTCCTTCTAATTTAATTTTTCCACTATCTACAAAGTGCTCTTGGAAATCTTTGATGATACCAGCATGTGTATTACACTTGAAATCCTCACTCAAAAGTAATCCTTTAGCTCCAATGATTAAAGCTGCATAACTATGGTAGATACTATCTGCAAACATTCCTTCAGCAACTGTTTCTTGAGCCAATGATAGTTTCTCTTGAGCGTCTTGAAGAATTCCTCCAACAACGTCCATGATTACACCAGCACATTCTCCAACACCAATTGCTTGCTCATATTTATGATCTTCACCCCAGTCAAATTGATCTGTACCTTCAAGTGTGGTTACCTCAGCTAAATGCTTCAAGATACCATAGAAGTACATTTTCCCTTGTCTTCTGAAGTAGTTATTGTAGTATTCTCCTTCCTCTCTGTTTTCCTCATAATCATCCAAAAGGATTCTTACTGTTTGAGGAATTCTTTTCGTAGGAATTTTAATTACCTTTTCAGCAATAAAACCTTCTCCATCAGGATTAACACCTCCACCAATTACAACTTGCATAGCTGGAATTACCAAAGGCTTTTTCTTAATTGAACTACCGTGGAAACCAATGTTTGCGACCATGTGCTGACCACATGAGTTCATACATCCACTGATCTTGATTTTCACAGCATCATCCGACAATAAATGAGGATATTCTTCTTGAATTAGTTTTTCTAACTCAACTGCTAATCCCATACTATTTGTCACACCAAGGTTACAAGTATCTGTACCTGGGCAAGACGTTACATCTCCTGTAGAATCAAATCCTGGTTCAGCCAAACCAAGCGCATTCAATTTTTCGAATAAATGCACAAAGCTTTCTGGACGAACATATTTAATTAAGATACCTTGATTAATTGTCAAGCGAATATCATCTGCCGCAAATTCTTTTACAACAGCTGCAAATTGCCTTGCTCTTTCAGCATCAATATCTCCTTTTAAAACTTTGATTTGAACACCATAAAAACCTTTTTGCTTTTGCTCAAAAGTGTTCGTTGCTTTCCAAAGTTCAAATTTTGCAGCATCAGAAGGAGCTACATCAGCCCATTCTTTAGCTTCTGGAGGAGTTGGTTGTTTTACAAGCTCTCTATCAATCTTGAAAGTTTTGCTCTTAATTGCTTTTCTTTCTTCCTCTACTAATTGTAGGAATGTTTCAAGTCCTAGATTCTTAATCAAGAACTTCATTCTTGCTTTATGTCTTTTCTCTCTTTCTCCGTATCTGTCAAAAACACGAATAGCAGCTTCCATAAAAGGAATTACTTGATCTTCCTCAAGAAACTCAAAAGCAACAGGTGCCATGAAAGACTGAGCTCCCAATCCACCACCAACAAGAACTTTAAAACCTCTTACTTCCTCGCCATCTACTGTTTTCACTTTCGGGATAAATCCGAAATCATGAATATAAGTAAAAGCAGAATCTTGCTCACTTGAAGAGAATGCAGGCTTAATTTTACGTCCCATTTCCTGACAAATAGGATTTCTTAAGAAGTACTCATAAGCTGCATGTACATACGGAGAAACATCAAATGGTTCATTTGGATCAACACCTGCTTTTGCAGACGCAGTCATGTTACGGACTGTATTACCACAAGCTTCACGCGCTGTTACTCCTAGCTCACCAAGTTCTTTCCAAATCAATGGAGAGTCATTCAATTTCACGTAGTGATACTGAATATTCTGACGAGTAGTCAAGTGAAGATTACCATTTGTATATTTTTCAGAGGTATCTGCCAAACGAATCAACTGATCAGCAGTCAATTTCCCATAAGGAATCTTTGTTCTGAACATATGTACGCCTAGTTGACGCTGTCCATAAACACCTCTTGTCAAACGGTAAAGCTTAAACTTTTCTTCATCCATTTGACCTAGTTGGAATCTTTCAATCTTAGTTTCTAATTCCTTTATATCTTTTTGAACGGCTGGCGCTAAATGCTCAAGTTGTTTACTCATTGGTTTATGAATTATTTCTTTTTTGTCAGGAAACTTTACTAAACCTATATACTCTACCTATTTAGTGGAGTAATAAGCTTTAAAAAAAGACTCTTTATTCAAGAGTCTTTTGTATAAATCACATTTATGAACTTGTTACGTACAACAAATAAAGATGTAAATAACAATATTCGCAAATTAATTATCTCTTTTTTACTTAATTTTTAAAATACAGATACATTTTTTAAGAATAAGAAGAGCTCAAACGCTCTAATAATCCCTAAGGTTGTATTCATCAAATTAGATATGTAAAGAGAAATAACGGCAAGTGTATTTTTTTGTTTATAAAATCTCTATTTATTTTCAATTAATCATTTTCAGTCTGATTCTCTTGCTCCTGTTCTGGTAACATTTTTTTGAACTCATCATACATTTCTTTGTCCAAACCCAAAACTCTGTAATCAGTAGAGCTTATTTCTTTTTCAGATTTTTCGATATCCTTTATGATAATCTGACCTTTCTCTCCAGAAGTTTTATCCTCAAAAGACATTTCCATAAATAAGACAGGCTTGTCTTTCCCAAAAGCTTTCTTGATTTCTTCTTTCTTTTGCATACTTCCTGGTAAAATTCCAATCTCAAACTCTACCTCTGTAAGCCAAACACTCACCTTACCTTCATCATCTTCAGCGATATACTCCTCGCACTTATAATTATTAATCTTCCTAGTTTTCCCTGTTGCCTTAAACCTTCTATTGAAAGCTTCTTCATCGAACAAATCTTTCTTCTTTTTCTGTGAAGGATCTAAAGGTAGAACCATTGCTCTTTTATTCCCTCTATCTTCTGAAAAGCTAACCATTTGTTCTTTATCATGATCGAAAACTGTGACCACTTCCGTATTTGTATCCTCTGTTCTTTCAGGGATTTCAGCAGCAAAATAAGGGTGCTTTTTGTTCACCCAATACTTTAACTCAGTGGACTCTTTTCGACCTTGAGTTTGAGATACAAATTCATAGAGCAACATCAAATCAAAATTGTAGTTATCCCTCACTTCAGATGACGCATCTCTCAACCCCGCACGATAACCGTATGCATCGCCTTGAGGGTCTTGAGCATAGGACGTAAAGCCAAAAGCCATACACCCTACAAGTAGGCTACAAATAATTAATTTTCTCATATAGTTTAAAGTTTGTTGTAGTTATAGTTTTTCGTTGCAACGTATTGATTCTCTTTCAGAACCATTTCTGCACTAACGAAAGTTTCTAAATCTCAAGACAAGCTCAACATTATCTCATTTATTATAATTTAGAGTATACCTCAAAACTAAGTGTAACTTTATGTGTTAGAGAAGATGATTAAATGAAGAAATAATGCGACTACAAACTCTTTTTAGTACAGAAGGAAATATCTGGAAAATTTACTTTGACCAATACAGTAAAACTTTACTGGTTGAGACTCGATTTGATGGGGAAAAATCTTCCGCTTTTTCAGCTTTAAAACCTCTAGATGGAAATCTTTTATGGCAAGAACTACAGCTCGATGAAAACCTGTGGACTGGGGTAGCTGCATTTAATCATGGGAAATTAGGTATACATATTTACGATGAAGAGAAGTCATATCCTTTACCTAGAGATTTAGTGGTTATGGATGTTGCTACAGGTGATTTTTCTTGGAATAAAGAACATGTCCAATTACTTGATTTCACTACTGACACAGCAATTGTACAAGACCTAAATGAAGATAATAAACATCTTTTCTTAGATGTTCAGTCTGGTACGGAGTTAACAAATAAAACTACAATACCTAGCCAAAAGTCTGATTCACCAATTCTTAACCCAATAGAGTATGTTCAAGAAAATGAACACTTTCAGACTTTTGAGAAATTTTTAGAAAAAAAGTTTAATCATGTCCCTTTTAAGTCCATTGAATACTTAGAGACTGAAAAGAACTTGATTTTGAGTTATTACATTAAAAGTGGAAAAATACTCCAACAGTTTTTATTAGTATTAACAAGAGAGGGCAATGTTCTTTACCATGAAATAATTGGTAAATCTGAGAAAGGCGTCGGCCTAGATACTTTTATGATTTACGAAAATGTTCTCCTTTTCACAAAGGATCAAAATCAGCTAATCTCGATCGATTTAAATTAGTTCTTATCATAAAAAAAGCGGCAAAGAATGAATCTTTACCGCTTTTATATATTCACTAAATTATATTCTTAGAAGTCGAAATTGAATCCGAAATAAGGCATGATTGCATTACTAGCTTCAAAAGATCCAGACTCAGTTTTCATCCAAGTCCACATGTAGTCCACACCTACAGTCAAGAATCTGTTAACTTTGTAACCAGCTCTTACAGATGCTAAAGAACGCTCATCCAATTTGAAAGCATCTTCCATATCAGTAAGTCCACCTTTGTAATAAACCCCTGAAAGAGAGATTGCGTCTACAACATCAAGAAGACGTGCATCTAAACGTACCATTGCAGGAGCTGCTTCACTTACATTATCTGGCAAAGTAAGGCTACCTCCTACTTGAATCATGTTCAAGATACTTGCAGACAAACTACCATAAATACCTTGTGTTTCACCTACAGTAGCTAGTGCCATAATACGAGCATCCTTATTAATTTCATAAGTAGCATCGAAGAATTGAGGCATAAAGTTATTGTTGTACCAAACTCTTTCAATTCTTGCATTTACAGTCAAAAGCTTAAGAATTAAGTTCATTCTAGCATTCAAACCTACTGACATACCCGATCCAGCGTCGAATGCATAATTTACAGAACCTTCCTCTACTGTTGTAGGATATTGATTTGCTGCAATACGAGTATTCAGAGTAGTTTCATCAAGAGGCTCTTCTCTCAACTCATTATACGCTGTCATCTCATTTGCAACAGTTGTGTTATAAGTATCTAAATCAGCTGTAGTAACTGATCTATTCAAATTTGCATACTGTCCGTAAGCTGAAAGGTGGATAAAATTAGATCTAATCAAAGTCACACCGATATCTGCACCGAAAGCTTGCATCCCTCCATTTGCTGTAAAGATATTAGAAGAATACTCCGTATCAGCTTGAGAAGTCTTATCTTGGTCAGTTATGAAAGAACCACCAATTTCTAATGTTTTTACAATTGGAATTCCTGTACCTCCGAATGGTCTAACATAAGGGCGAAGAGCTAGAAGGTTTAAAGAAGATGCATTGAAATCTGAATATAGACCTTCAATACCAACAACCTTCTTTACAAGAACATCGAAGTTCAAACCGAACTTTCTTCTTTCAAAAGAGATTGCATTTGAATAGTTGTTCAAAAGTAGACCATAACCTAAGTATGAACCAGTCATGTCACCCACTTTTATATAAACAGGATCTTTTTTCTTCTGACCATATCTTAAGTATCTGATCATACGAAGCGCTGAAACTCCATTTTTAAATTCTTCAGTTCTTAGCTTTCCTGATTCCAAGTTTACAGATACAGGTACATCTAATCCGATACCTATTTTTCCGAAATTCAATTCAGGAGTAATTCTCAATGTTAGGTAGTGCTCACCTCCTAAATAAGTATATCCAAATTTACCACCTAATGAATTTAAACTATCAAGACCTCCTCCAGTCTCAAAAAATGATAGCGCATTATCTGGCAAAGATTCTTCTGATTCGTCTTGTGCAAAAGCTGAAAAAGATAATAATGCCAATAAAAAGAAATAAGTAATTTTTTTCATGCTAATTTTTCTGGTCTTAGTATTTGCTATTTAGCTGTTCAATTCATTTGACAATTGAATTGAGATTGTTGACAAATGTAAAAAAATAGAACTAATGTGTTATATAATATTAATAAAATTAAAGTAAAGACAAAAAAAGAGGGTACCCATCCCTGAGTACCCTCTTCTTATATGAGGATTAAAACTTTCTTCTCTTATTTATTTATGAGATGCTAGTTTCTGCTTTAGTTCTTCCACTTTATTAACTTCTGTTACAAGCTCTCTTTTCAACTTCATCTCTTTTTCTAATGCCCTTTGCTTATAACTCGTAAACTCTTGCTCTACTTCTTGATATTCCTTCCTTGCATCACTAGCCACTTTATTACTGTTTTTGAACTTATAAATAGCTACTAACAGCAGTACTATCAGCGAGATAATGATCACAAAATTTATAACTACATAAGTTTCTTTTAAGAAATCAATTCCTAATACATTAATATAAGCACTTTTCTCTAGCTTACTGTTAGTCTCATCTAACTCTCCTTGTACACTCGCTAACTCGCTTGTGATTTTATTTTTATCATCTTGGATTGCAATAATTTCGGTATCAGCTTTACTAATTGTATCTTTTATTGCACTCCAGAACGTATTTAGATTTCCAATTTCTACGACTTTATAAACCTTATTATTTTGTTTGTAGTTAGAAGATTTCTTTTTCATTATTTCAAATTGCTCTGCCAAGCTCGGTGGGGTATTGTCTTGCTCTACAGTTTCTTGTTGAGCATATAATGAAAATGAACTAATGAAAATTAAGACACTTGTTAATACTGTTTTGAAATATGATTTTGTCATCATCAGGTAATGGTAAAATTGCTTTAAATTTTGTCTTTTCTTCTTACTTGAAACAAATAAGTAAATGCAAGTTTAGAAAATAATAGTGAACACTACTAAAACCAATAAAGATCTTTGTTTCTTCACTCTTCTTGCCAAACATACACTACATACTCTTAAACAAATGATAAGGTTTCAAAGTGCAAATAAAAAATGTACTACTTTGTAAATACAATAAAAAACATACCATAATAATAAATTAGGGCATGATTGTTTCTTTTATGATCTTTTTAATGAAATTGTTCCCTAGTTGAGTCTCATTTATTTTTTTAATATTATTATAAGATATTACCAACATTTTGAAATATGAACGGACCAAATCCAAGTTTAAATACAGGAGATAGCGAAGAAGTCATTATTAAAAAGATACAAGGTGGAGACAGACAGATGTGGGAAGAAGTTGTGAAACACTACTATCCTGCACTTCTAAACTTCATTGTAGCAATGGTAAAAGACCGCGAAACTGCTGAAGAACTTGTTCAAGATATATTTGTAAACTTTTGGGTTAAAAGAGAGAAAATAAATATCACGACATCTCTGAAGGCTTACCTTTATAGAGCTAGCCGCAACCATACACTCAATTATATTAAGAGAAGAAACTTTGAACAAGACTACCAAAGAAGTTTACTTTATACTCAAAAATGGCATCATAATGAGACAGAAGATCAATTTCATTTCAACGAACTTGAGAAGAAGTTAAACCAAGCTATTGATACTCTGCCCGAAAAATCTAAAGAAATATTTTTACTAAGTCGTTTTGAAGGACTAACGTATAAAGAAATCGCTGAGACTTTAGATATACCTGTTCGAACAGTTCATTACCAAATAGGTAATGCACTAAAACATATTCGTTCAGAGCTAAAAGGTATTGCAAACCCCAACTTAATGACCTTTATTCCTTGGCTACTTTTAGGCTTTTATTTTTTAAAACCTTTTTAAGTTGTCCACTTCCATAGAATAATTGTCTCTTATTAAAGCCCCCTTTCAATCATGCTTTAAGGTCAATAAAAAGACCCCTTATTATTAAGTGATAAACTTAGACATTATGAATATAGATTGGCAATTGATAGCAAAATATATCGGTAACGAGGTCTCGACAGAAGAGCGTACTTTAGTCGAAGCTAAAGCTCGTGAAAATGATTCTTTTGCCGAATTGTTAAAAGATACCCAAGATATTTGGAACAGATCTGAAAATCTTGGAAAAAAAGGATTTATAGAAACTGACGCAGCAGCTCATCATCTACTTATGATTGAGCTTCAAGATAAAATCAACGAGTGGGAAAGTGAAGAAGCCGTTTTAGCTAGTTATTTAGAAAACGGGTTTACTGACGAAAAAGTCATTAACTCTTTTTCAGATAAAGATCTTTTGGATGAATCTGCATTTATTTGGGAGAAATCAAAAGACATTGCCGGCAAAAATGATTTAGAAATAAATTTCCAAGATGTCTTCAATTCTTTAAATCAAAAAATCTCAGATCAAGAAAATAAAATTGAAACCAAACAAGTTGACTTTACTCCTAAGAAAAAAGTGACTGAATCAGTTTGGAAAGTCCAGAATATTGCAGCCGCAGTTACTCTATTGATTGCTTCTTTGGGAATTCTATTTGTACTTAATTCAAGTTCACAACTGGAAGTTGTAGCCCTAAATCAGACACAAAAGGTAGATTTACCTGATGGAACTGAAGTTTGGCTACAAAAAGGAGCATCACTTAAATACCCTGAATCATTCGGAAATACAAGAGAAGTTGACCTAGAAGGAAATGCATTCTTTGAAGTTGCTAAAAACGCATCCAAACCATTCATCATTCATACAGGAGAAACTTATACCAAGGTACTTGGTACTTCATTTTTATTGGAAAATACTAACAATGAAACTTCAATAAATGTATTCTCTGGGAAGGTTCAATTTGGGAATGAAAACAATCAAATCTTCTTGATAAAGAGTGAAGCCGCTGCGGTAAAAGATGGACACATCTCAAAAACAAAGTTTGAAGTTCAGAATAGAGTCAACTTTATACAAGATGCTTTAGTATTTAAAAATACACCTTTAAGTAAAGCCTCTCATATTCTTAATACTGCTTTCCAAGCGGAAATTGTTTTAGATCAAAAAATATCTAATAAAAATATCTCGGGTGATTTCTCTGGAAAAAGTTTAAATGAAATCGTAAAAATTATCGAAGAGATTTACGGTACTACTTCCGAAGTTAAAAAGGATGGAAGTATCTATATGAAATAAAAAACACTGTCCTTTATTTAGATGAAACTCTTACAATTTTGTAAGAGTTTTTTTTATCTTGTTTCAAAATTATTTCAATCAAAAATAAAGAACAATGAAGATAAAATATTTAGGCCACTCAACTATAGAAGTATCATTAGAGGGCTGTAACATAATTATTGATCCATTCATATCTCCCAATCCTAAAGCCAATCATATTAACGTTTCTGATTTAAAACCTGATTATATTTTCCTTACTCATGGGCATGAAGACCATGTTGCAGATGCAGAATTACTCTCAAAAAATAATAATGCTCCTATCGTCAGTAATTTTGAAGTAAATAATTGGTTTACTGCAAAAGGTTGCGAAAATGGAGTAGGGATGAATATTGGTGGTACCTTTAAAACGGAATTCTTTTCACTTAAAATGGTAGAGGCAAAACATTCTAGTAGCATGCCTGATGGTAGCTATGGAGGAAATCCTGCCGGTTTTATTCTTCAAACTGAAAAATCCAATATTTATATAGCCGGTGATACTGCTCTCTTCTCAGATATGAAACTAATTGGAGAAGAGTGTGACTTAGATTTGGCAATTCTCCCGATTGGGGATCTCTTTACTATGGGAATACGAGATGCATCTAAAAGTGCAGAAATGATTAATTGTTCTAAAGTTCTTGGAGTACACTATGATACTTTCCCTGTCATTGAGATAGATCATAAGCAAGCTATTGAGACTTTTAAAGAAGAAAATCAAACACTTTTGCTATTACCACTTGGTGATACAATCGAGCTATAATTATTGTAACTATTTTAATAAATACTTCAATATTTAAGACTTTCCCATTTATTACTAATAATTAATATTTCTTTAAGTTATCAAATTCATAGTTTAATAGAGTTTTTAACTTATATTTGTAATAATGGAACTATAGGAGGTTTATGTCTCATAACTAAATATTAAATGATTGATGCAAATTGCATTACACAGTAGAAAGTTAGAGAAGGGAAGATTATTTTTTACAAAGACGGTTATAGACCATCTACTGTCAAAAAATTTTCAAGTATTTGTATCAGAAGAATTTTATTCATCATTTTGTGACCGTTTGGAAAATACTCCGGACTTACCAACGTTTAGTAGTTATGAGGATTTACCTAAAGTAGATTTTTTCCTTAGTGTAGGTGGTGATGGTACTCTTTTAGACTCTATCACATACATTCGAGATTCTAATATTCCGATTATAGGTATAAATGCAGGAAGACTTGGTTTTTTAGCTTCGATACCTCAAGATTTAGCGGCAAATGCTCTTGATGCAATTTTTGCAGGTAAATATAATTTGGAAGAAAGAATGTTGATTCAAGTTGAATCTGATCAAGAGATATTTTCAGGAGAAAATGTTGGACTAAACGAATTCTCCCTATTTAAAAGAGATACATCTTCTATGATTGTTATCCATTCCTTTTTAGATGGAAAATATCTTAATACATATTGGTCTGATGGCTTGGTAATTGCGACACCTACAGGGTCAACTGGATATTCGTTGAGTATTGGCGGACCTGTGGTCATTCCTACTTTACAAAATTTCATAATTGCCCCTATTAGTCCACACAATTTAAATGTTAGACCACTAATCATTCCGTGTACAAGTGAACTTTCATTTAAAGTGGAGAGTAGAAGCAAGAATTTTATGGTTTCTATGGATTCTCGTTCTCAAATTGTTGACTCGAGTATAAAACTAACTGTTAAGAAATGTCCATATTCAATTCAGCTAGTTCATACTAAAGATGATGACTTTTTGAACACTTTGCGCGT
This sequence comes from Sediminitomix flava, assembly GCF_003149185.1. Taxonomy (NCBI): domain Bacteria; kingdom Pseudomonadati; phylum Bacteroidota; class Cytophagia; order Cytophagales; family Flammeovirgaceae; genus Sediminitomix; species Sediminitomix flava. Next base: position 382,702 of record NZ_QGDO01000002.1, read on the forward strand.
AAAACTTAACTGGGGGTTAGATATCAGGAACTATCCTAATAAGTTTTAAGTTTGAGGTTTGGAAGGAAATTAAAGAATTCTTACAAAGGTTATTTAATGATAAATAACATTCGATCTGTAATTAAAAACTTTACCAATTAAATAGTGATATAATCACTCTGTTAACCAATTAATTTATGAGAACTCTTCTGAAAAGCTGTTTGGTACTTGCTTTGGCGCTTCTGACGGTAGAATCAGTAGATGCCCAAAAACGATATCTAGGCTTTACTAAGAAAAAGCAATATTGGAGTTTCGGGGCGGGTCTTAATACTATGCACTATTGGGGTGATGTTGCTCCAAATGACAGCAAGTTTTCTACTGACTTTAAGAAAACAAAACCAAACTTCTCTGTTTTTGCTACTAAGCGTCTTACTCCTAGTGTATCGGTCAAGGCAATGTATTCTGTTGGAGCCATAGGTGGAGATGATGCAAATGCCAATGATATTGGACGTAGCCTAAGAAGGAACCTTCACTTTAGAAACATTATTAATGAAGTTTCTATGGTAGGTATTGTTGATTTATTCAAAAATCAAGGGGTTTACTTTAGACGTCCGAAAATTCCAATTCCATACATAGGTACAGGTATTGTATTCTATCACCACAACCCTCAAACAGAGTTAGTAAGAGGAAGTGGAGAATGGGTAAATCTTCAGCCAATGCAAACAGAAGGTGTCGAATACAGTAGATTTGGAATAGGTATTCCTCTAGTTGTAGGTGTAAGATACAAACTGACTAACTCTATTGATATCTCTGCTGAGTTTAATGCAAGAATTCTATTCACAGATTACTTAGATGATATTAGTACAGAGTATGCTGCAATTGAAGATATGAACCCTGCTCAAGCACCAGCGGGAACAAGCCCTCAAGATTTTGCCTATAAAGGTGATGCTTATGAAAACTATAACGATTCATTGGTAGGTCAAAAAAGAGGTGATCCAAACCAAAATGATTTCTACGCTATCTTTGGGGTTCAATTAAGCTACATTCTTCCAGGCTCAATCAAAACACCAAAGTTCAGATAAGATATTTAAAATTTCAAAATATTCAATTAGAGCAATCTTCTTAAAGATTGCTCTTTTTTGTTTTACATAGCTCAGCATTTCATATTGACAAAATCTCACTATTTTATATTGAAATAATATATATTATTTTTGAATATGAATACTTTGACTATTAGAGAATATAATTTTAAAGAGTTAATCTTAGATAACTTCAAACAAACTCATCCTCAGAAGATCTTTAAATGGGCTGACTTTGAAGAAAGTAAATTTAAGGAAGAAATATTCAACACCTATCATAAACTTACAGGTCAAAAAAATAATCCTAATATTAAATTATCTCCTTGGCTCATCGAGATAGAAGATGTTGTAATTGTATTAGATGAAATACTTCACTTTAACCGATATCGTGGAATAACATTACGATCAGAGATCTATAATAATCTCCCAAGTTTTCCTCTTTCTCAGTACACTAGATATTGTAATCAAAAAGAAAACGAATGCTTAAAACCTGGAGGAAGCTTAAATAATTGGAGCAATCAATTTGCTGAAATTCAATTTGGCCCATCTAGTCAACGAGTTGGAGATTTTAAAGGTCTAGGTTCTTCAGCTTGGAAATTAAGAGCATTTAAAGATTACCTTCAAGATATTTCTTCTCTAATGACTAAAGATTATAAAGTATTGCGTATTAGTGTATGGGATCAAATCATGAACTCAGGACAACTGCACTCATACAATGATCTTTTATTAAATCCATCTGAAGCCGATAAGGAATTAATCATCAAAAACATTCAAAGAAGAATCAAGACTATAACTTCATAATTAAAACTAGAGTCTATTTATTACACAATACGATTCAGTCTCACTGAATAGAACTCTTATAATTTCACTCAAATGAAAAAATATACTTCTATACTTTTTGCACTAGCTATTTTAGCAGTAAGCTGTAAAACAAACACAAAAATTGTTTCACAAGATAAATCATCTTCTTTTACTCAAAAAAGTGAAAAACTTCTCCAAAAATATCAAGAGACGATAACTGCAAATGACCTCAAAGAACATTTGTATGTAATTGCATCAGATGAAATGGAAGGGCGTGACACGGGATCTGAAGGACAAAAGAAAGCCGCTAGCTATATTGTTGATAAGTTAAAAAAAATGAATTTGGAAGGTCCTGTGAAAACTGGTGATCCTTATCAACAAGAAATCCCATTCATTCAAAGAAGTACTAAAAGTGTCACATTCTCTAGAGGAAATAAAAATGCAACTTTATATAATGATTTTTATGCATGGGGTCACTTCAATTATAAAGCTGATTCAGTTGAACTAGTTTATGTGGGGAATGGTCTTCCAGAAACATTGTCACAATTTGACCTAAAAGGAAAGGCTATCATCTTTAACTCAAAACTACCTAAAAACTTTGAGGGTGATAAAAAATGGGAGAATCCAATCAATCGAGTAAAGAATGCTAGTGAAAATGGTGTTGTTTTCTCTATGGTTATAAGACCTACAGATAAAGAGTTTAAAAAAGAACTGAAACTGTATAGATCGTATTTGGAAAGGCCTCAACTCGTTTATGAACAAGAAGTAAAGTCGGCTAGTAATTCTGGTATTTATGTAACAGGTCCAACTTTAGCAACAATGCTTTTTGATGGTAAACTACCTCAAGAAAATGGAAATAGTACTAAAGTGTTATTCGAAGCTATAGCTAATCAAGATAAACTAGAGTCTTCAAATATTCTAGGGTATTTAGAAGGTTCTGATAAGAAAGATGAACTGGTAGTCATTACTTCTCATTACGACCATGTAGGTATTATTAACGGCAAAATTCACAATGGTGCCGATGATGATGGATCGGGTACTGTTTCTTTATTAGAAATAGCTGAAGCATTTACGGAAGCTAGCAAAGATGGTTTTAAACCAAGAAGAAGCATCTTGTTTATGTCAGTTACTGGGGAAGAGAGAGGGTTACTAGGATCAAAATATTACACTGATTTCGATCCAATCTTCTCATTAGATCAAACTGTTACAAATATCAACATTGATATGGTTGGACGATTTGATGAAAAACATAAAGATGCAAACGAGTACATCTATGTAATTGGATCAGATATGCTTTCATCAGAACTTCATACAGTTCAAGAGGATGCAAATGAAAGGTTTGGTAATGGACTTGTATTAGATTATACTTACAATAAAAAAGATAGCCCTGAACGCTATTATTATCGTTCTGATCATTACAATTTTGCTAAAAATAATATCCCCGTCATTTTTTATTTTTCGGGTGTACATGAAGATTATCATCAGCCAACAGACACTCCTGATAAAATTGAGTATGAGCTAATGGCTAAAAGAGCACAGATGATCTTTGCAACAGCTTGGAAAATCGTTAATAGAGATACAAAAGTAAAAGTTGATAAGGTTGATACTGAAAAGAGTAAATAACAGTTCAACTTGAACAAGAAAAAGCCCTTTATTTATAGACATTAAATAAAGGGCTTTTTTTGCCTACTCTTTTACAAGCTTTTGTTTGAAAACTGTTTCGCCAGTATTCCAGACTAATATATAAAAGCCTTTTTGCCACTTTATATTAGAGAATTCAACAATTTCATTTTTATCTAATTCTAATTTATCAACTACTTGACCGAGTAGATTATAAATTGAAACTTCACCTGAATCAGCTGTAAAATTCTCAATTACAAAAGAACTTTTAATTGGGTTTGGATAGGCTAAAATTGGAGTATTCATTTTACTATCAGAAGAAGTATAGGTTAAATTAAACTCTTCTGAAACTGAACGGCAGCTACCATTATTTACAATTACTTGATATACTCCCTCAAGTAAATTCTCATTCACAAAATAATTCAAATTCGATTCTTGTACTACCATTCCATTATATACCCAAAGATAATCGGCATTGGGTTGTGCCTGAACTCTCAAAATATTTCCAGAAACCACTATATTAGGCTTAGTTAGAGTATTTGGAGAAAGTTCTATGGTTTTGGTTTTACTTGTACTTTCACTTCCTCTAGTTATTGTTAAAACGACCTCAATATCGCCATCTCCTTCAAATAATAACTGAGGTGATTGCTCATTTACCGTTGCTACAACTTGATTATTTTGTCTTACTTCCCAAGACCAAGTCTCTGGATTCCCTGTACTTTTATCCTCTAAAGATATCAGAGAATTTGTACAAGCAAAAAAAGCATCAAAGTTTGCATAAAGCATATTATCACAATCATCAACAGTCCATCCAGAAGAATTACTATCAATTGTTGAACTATCTCCAGTTACAAACAAAGTACTTCCTTCAATTTGAATATTACTTATATCTAGATGATCATTACAATATCTACTGTCTGCATTAGAACTTAAAGTAGAAACTCCTCCATTAGAACTCAATGAAACTTTTGAATTTTCACGACCTCTCAACTCCATATGCTCATTAATTGTCAATGTTATAGGGTTTGTAAAACTTAAGCCTCCTTCACTAGATAATAAAGAATCTAAAGTTATTGCAGATGAAACCGTAATTAAGTTACTAAAGTCCAAAGTTCTAATGAATGAATTGGGAAGATCGAATGTTAAATCCCCCTTCGTTGATATAAGTCCATCAAATTCAAATCCATCAAAATCAGCTGAGAGAGACGTCCCTAATAATAAGCTACCTCTTTCATCAACTGAAATTTCTGCATCAGATAATAGACTTAACTCATCTGTTTCTAAGGTATATTCCCCTAGTTGTAATAATCCAGTGGAGATAGTTAAGCTTCTACAAAAAATGTCTGATTTTACTTTCCACCCTTTTGAAGCATCTGAAGTTATTAAAGCAACATCTGCATTAGAAAAATCAGCATCAGATTCTATAATTATATTATTCTGAGGGATAAGTTCTGATGTTAAATTTAAATTCCCATTATAAGTAATAGGACCATATGCAAGTAAAGCTCCATCTACGTTTATACTAAACTCATTTGTATTTAGTGTAAATGGATCTGTATTATTAAAAGTTAGTGTACTTATCGAAATATCGTCTTCTAAGGAAACTGAATTCAAAATAAAATTATCATCATCAAATACGACTCTATCTGTTTCTGTTGGGATTTCATTTGCGGGATCACCTCCTGACTCCAAAGACCAATTTCCTCCATCATTCCAACTTTCATTTTCACCCAATCCTACCCAATAAAAAGTACGAGCTGTACTTTCAACTGATGCAGTGGATACGATAAGACCAAATTCTTGTTCATTGTCTACCAAATTACCTTTATGTGTAATTTCAATTGTATAAGTTCCAGCGCTTGGTACTTCAATTTCAATTTTTTCTACATTATCTGTGTCATTATCATCACTATTTGTTGCTGCGGCAGATGGAGTTGAAGGGTTTAATTTCCAAGGGTAATAAACAGTATCATCACTCCCTTTAACCCTTAGGTCTAGATCATTAACCAAAGCTTTCTGACTAGGATCAACTGAGGCACTAGGTACAGCACCAGCAGGGTCTGTCCAAACTAAAGTGACAACAATAGGATTTTGTCCATCAGATGTAACATCCAAAGTATACGTACCTTGATTACTAAGCTCTGACTCAATCACTTGATGCCCTCTATCTGATGCTTCTAAAAGTAATACATTTGAAGCTCCTTCGGCATTTATCAAACCCCATCCATGTTTATAATCGGGGCCATCACTATCTCCTACCTCTCTACAAGAATGAATGGCTAAAGCTTTAAGCGTAGAACTACGCATCTGCTGACCATTATTTAAATCTTTATATAATTCTTGTAATAATAATAAAGTCCCTGCCACACTTGGGCTAGCCATAGAAGTACCACTCAAAGTCAGATAATAACTTGAACTTTCATTAACCCCATCATCAGGATTACTTTTAGAAGCTCCTGACCCACTCGAAAAAACTTCAACTCCTGCTCCTACCAAATCAGGTTTTATACGCCCATCATCTGCAGGTCCCCAACTACTAAATTCACTCATAATCACACTAGATGGCCCTGTATACTCTGATACGCTTTCAACAGCCCCTACCGTAAGGATATTTTTTGCAATACCCGATGGTCCAATACAATCATAAGGTCCATCTTGCCTTACTGTTACATCTGTTTCTGTACTAGAGCTAGAAGGAGCATCAGTTCTATCATTACCAGCAGCCCAAACAATTAAATAATTTGGAGCTGAGTAAGCTACAGCATCTAAATTTGAACTTGTAGAAGAATAAAAACCAAAAAGATAATCTTCTTGTGTACTTACATTTTTATTCCCGAACCATTGATCGCCATCCCAGCCTCTTACAGATCCATAAGAATGATTTGAAATTATAAGATTATTCTGAGCAGCATTAGCCATTTCAGCTAAATCATTCTGCGATGAATAATTATGAGCTTTTGCCTTATAAGCCATCCCTTTTGCATTGGACCGTACCCCACCCGCGATGATTGTACCTGTTACATGGCTTGCATGATTTTGTTCATTTGCATTTCTTCTGCTACTCGGACTATCCATTTTAAATGCTCTACCCACCAATTCATCATGCGTTAAAAGTGGATCGCCAACCTCCCAAACGCCAACCGTCAATCCTTCTCCTGTTAATCCCAACCCCATGCTTCCCCCAGGATTTATACCTGCGGCACCAGATGTTGCAGCCGATGCTCTGTTATAACTTTTAATGTATACTAACTCATTTTCATCAGTTATACTTTGTAAATACAAATTACCATCAGGCCTTTCTATCGTTAGAGGGTAACCATTAGCTTCTGCATACTTTACAGCTTTGTCGTAATTGATTTGTTCAGCTGAGGCAAAATCTATGGAAAGCTTTTTGAGTATTCGCTGCTTCTTAGTTTGCTGATTTTGGGCAAAAGATTGTAAAACTCCTACAAAACTTAAAATAGATAAGAGTAGTATTTTTCTTATGAGAAAGGTCGTTTGTCGGGTTATCATGAAAGTTTTTTTATCAGAATGGACAGGTGAATATTTAAAGTGTTATATGTGAATTGCTATGAAAAAAGTTAAATCCCTTCTAAAGTAATTTCGAAGTCTATATCCCAAATAGACATATCAAAACTCAAACGGTTTTCACAAGGAATGAGAACTCCATCACCTGAAACATCTATACTTCCATACTGAGTAGCAGGAATTACATATAACTCATTGTTACTATTCCGTTGAAAACTAGCTGAAATATCTAAAGCTCTATTATTCTCACTTCCAGTATAATATTCAATCAAATTTGCAAAGACATTAGATATAGAGTATGTCCCATCATTATTATCAGTCAACGTTACAACATCTAAAATCTCATCCAATGGGTCCTCAAATGTATTCCCTGTTGCATCTGTATAATTTGAAAATTGCCCACCATCTGCTCTACTAATTTTTATTCGATAACTATCTTGTAAAATAAACTCACAATCATCATCAATTAAATTTACAGTAACAGACTGCTGTGAACCATCTACATGTCCAAGTGCTACATTCTGAGTTGAAGATGATAACTTCACGGATAATTGTCTCTTGAATCCTTGTTCGACTTGATCATTCAATGGTTCTAACTCAAAGAAAGTCTCATAAGCCCCTGCAGGAATAGTCACCACATATGAAGCTACGGAGTAATCAATTCCTTCGGTTGTCCCTGTATTTAAAGCATCTTCAACAACAACTGTAATGTCTGTATTGGTATTTTGAGCAAAGGCCATAGTAATTGGCAATTGAAGAGGCTCAGAATCATTCTCAAAGAGATCGATATTTTCATCTTCAAAGCCTACAAAATTATCACCTGTATATGGTTTGAGTTCTCGACTTGTGTCACAAGCGATAAAACTCGTTAAGAGTAGAACAGCAAAATATTTCTTGAGTATTTTCATAACTGAATGGGTTAATTGGTCCATTTTGGGTTTTGCTCCATATTCTCATTCGCAAAAAGTTCTGCTTGAGGAATTGGGAATCGCATACGTTTATCAGTCGATGATAATTGGTCTGGGCTAAAAGGAGCTACATCCCCTCTGATGATCGTTGTATTTGTGCGAGAGAAATCTGAAAAACGCACTCCCTCAAAAGCCAATTCTTTACGTCTTTCCAATGCAATTGCAAACTCTAAAGCACCTCCTGATTCTGTACCTCCAAGAAATCCTATTATTCTTTCTGATCTCAAAGTATTCAAATCATCTAATGCATCACTTTCATCTCCCTGGTTGTAATATGCTTCAGCTCTCATCAGTAATAATTCACTACTTCTAAATACCTTCACATCTGATGATAAAGGACTATTACTATCTGTTCTTCTGTATTTATTGACAAAGTATTCTCCTTGTTGCAATACCACAGTAGCATCTCTACGGACATCATTTAGATCATAAATATTTACAAGGTCAAGTGAAGCAGTAAACTTTGGAAATCCTGAAGAAAGCTCAAATACACCTCCAACTCCAATTTGTTTAAACTTGAAAATTACTTCATCCTCATTTTCATCACTTGTCCACATAAAAGGATAGTTTGACGCAGATACGATAGGTTTTTGTTTCAGAACTTCTGTACTATAAAAGATTGCGTCTTCCCACCTTTCTGTATAAAAAGCTGCTTTTGCTTGAATTGCATTCGCGGCTAATGATGTCAACCTTGTAATATCAGTCTGATCATTTTGCAATAAGGCTTTTCCATTTTCTGCATCTGTGATAATCTGTGTATAAACTTCATCTACTGTATTTCTGCTAGGAGAACCTTCTTCTACTTTAGTCATAATCGGGACACCTAATGAAACACCTGTATGCAAGTCTTCTGCAAAATTCAACAACAAACGCATGTGTATATATGCCCTTAAAATCAAGAGTTCTCCTTCTGCCTTCCTTTTCAAAGCATCTTCATCATTATTCTCTGATTCGAGGGTAGGAATTGCTTCCAAAACTGCATTTGCAGTAAATAGAGCATTGTAATAGGTAAACCAAGCTCCTAAATCATCATCTGCTGTATATGCCCAATTATATTCCGTATTGCCATCTCCATTATTAGTTTCTGAAAGTTTCACATTATCTGAAGGCAAAGCATTTGAGCGTATTTCTGTTGCTTTAGGTAAGCGGCTATACACTCCAAGGACTGCAGATTCTAAATCTTTAACCTCGGTAATAGCCTTGTCGTTGTCAATTATATCTGTGGGTTCGATATCCAGTACACCCGAACACGCTACACTAAGAAAGATGAGTCCGAGTAAAATAGCATTGAGTAGTTTTTTCATGGTTCGATCTAAAATTGTGCTTCAAGTCCGACTGTAAAGGTGCGAGGAGTAGGATAAACAAATTGATCAATGTTATTCCCAGTTTCAGGATCCATACCTGTGTACTGTGTCCAAGTATATATGTTTTGTCCCATCATATAGACTCTCAGAGATGTGAAGGTTCGACTCTTTTGTAAAAGAAGAGGCTGTAACTGATACGATAGACTTATATTTCTGAGTCTTAAAAAGGATGCATTTTCTACATCTAGAGAAGAAAACTCTCTCTTATACTGAGGCGCTTGAACATCGGTAATATCTCCTGGTTGCCTCCAAACAGTTGCCATATGTGTTGACTGATTTTGCAAGGCAAAAAAGGCATTTTCGCTGAAGTATCTTGTGTTATTAAATAAGTGATGACCTGTTTGGAAAGAGAAAAATATTGATAATTCTAAGCCTTTATAAGCAAAACTATTTGAGAAACCACCACTCCAAGGAGGCAAATAAGTACCGAAATCAGGTCTTGCATTTGCAGGATCATAAACAACGGTAGTATTGCCGTCCTTATCCGTATAAATAGGTCTACCATTTGCGGGATTCACCCCTGCCCAACCGACAGTATAATGCGTTCCGAAAGGTAAACCTACTTGGATTATAGAAGTCCCTTGCTCAAATTCTGTTTCTCCTCCTAAATCAAGAATTTCATTCTGATTGTAGCTAAAGTTCACACTCGTACTCCAACGAAATCCTGATGGTCTTTGAACATTTATAGTTTCAAAAGTCATCTCTATTCCTCGGTTACGCATTTCTCCTGCGTTTCTTTCTACCGAAGGGAAACCTGCTGTGGCTGATAACTTTGACTGAATGAAAAGGTCACTCGTTATATTATTGTATAAATCAACAGACATAAAGATTCGATCTGCAAAAAGACCCAGATCGAAACCTGTATTTAGTTGATTAGACACCTCCCATTTCAAGTATTGATTCTCTAACTGCCCTGGTGCTATTGAAGTAACTCCATTGTAGGACAAAGAGGTATAAACACCTCGCGCTTGGAAATCGCCAATCCCATTCTGGTTTCCAGTTTTTCCATAAGACAGTCTGAACTTCAGTGTTGAAATAGCTTTAACATTCTTCATAAAGTTCTCTTCTGAAGCCATCCAACCTCCACCAAATGCCCAAAATGTAGCCCACTTATTTCCATCTCCAAACTTAGAAGAACCATCTCTACGAATAGATGCTTGAATTGTATATTTATCAGAGAAGGCATAGTTGGTCATGAAGAAATAAGAAAGTAATGCATTCTGAGTTTTCCCTCCTCCTACTCTTGGTATAAATCCATTTCCATCATCTCCACCAACAGCTGAACCAGGAGTGATAGAAGCAGGTGTACTAGGTAACTTAGAATTAAGTCCATAGCCCGTAAAAGAGGAAGAATGGTATTCATTCCTTATTAACTCAGCTCCTAATAAGAAATCAAAATCATGAATCTTATTAATGTTGTACTTGTAATTCGCTGTATTTACCCAGTTATAAGTAAAGTTTCTGGTATTTGCAGTATAATAAGAGCCCTGTCCACCTTGTGTAATTGTTGGGTCGGAACCATATTGACTTTCAGGATCTGTAAAATTCTCATACTCCCTCACCCGATAATCAATACCTATTTTTGATTTCAACTTCAACTTTGAAACAGGTTCATATTCCAAGTGAAAGCTTCCTATTCCTTTAAATTCATCTACTTTTTGTTTATTCGTCTCTATGATCTCTACGGGGTTGGTATCATTTGCACCAAACTCATATTCTCCAGTTTCAGGATTTCTGATGCGCTCATATGGATTCTTAAGCATTGCATTTGCAAATGGGTTTGCATAAGTTAAAGCACCATCATTACCGCCTAAATTATCTTGAGTAGAAAAACCTAAACTTGATGAAAGTCCAAATCGTAAAACATCACTTGCATCGTGGTCTATATTAAATCGACCTGTACCTCTCTCTAAACCTGTACCGATCGCAATACCTTCTTGCTGAAAATAACTACCCGAAATAAAGAATCGTGTATTGTCTCTTCCTCCAGACATACTCAATTCATGACTTTGAGTAATCCCCGTCTGAGTTACGGCTCCTACCCAATCGGTATCGATATTACGAAGTTGTTCTAACTCAGCTGCATTTAACGCTCGTTTCAAATCAACACTCGTTATTCCATTTGCGAGGTCTTCATTCGTTAAAATACTATTCTCTGGGTTATCAGGCGATAATTCCCAACCTTGGCCAATTTTTGCATATTCTTCATAAGACAATTTCTGCTCAGACTTCATGGGTTCTAACTTTAATTTCCCCATTTGAGACCAACCATATTGCATACGATACTGAACTACAGAACGTCCTACTTTCCCTCGCTTTGTTGTGATGACTATAACTCCATTAGCTCCTCTAGAACCATAAATAGCTGTAGCAGTTGCATCTTTTAAAATAGTGACTGAAGAAAAATCATTGGGGTTGAGAGAGGCAAAAACTGAAGCCTCTATTGGAACTCCATCTAGAATATACAAAGGAGTATTACTTCCATTGATAGAACCTGTTCCTCTAATTCTCACCGAAGCAGGTGCACCTGGTTGACCTGATGTTGAATTTACAATTACACCAGGCGCTTGACCTTGAAGCATCTGCTCAAAAGAAGCGACAGGAACATTTTCAATCAGTTCAGCATCGACTCCCGACACTGCACCTGTAAGCTTTTTCTTATCAAACTCATTGTAACCTGTCACAATGACTTCCTCAAGATGTTTCACATCCTCTTCGAGAATGATATCAAAATAAGTCTGACTACCTATTGTAGCTTCTTGAGTTTGGTAGCCAAGCATAGAAAAGACGAGAACCGTTTCTGGGTTTGTTGGTGCTTCTATAGCAAACTTCCCATCAACACCAGTAACTACACCTTTTGTAGTTCCCTTAAGCATAATTGTTACTCCAGGTAGAGGTAATTTTTGGGTATCTTTTACCACTCCACTGATCTGAGAAGACTGAGCCAATACAGCACTCCCCCACAGTAGAATGATACAGCTGAGGTATATTTTCATGGAGTGATAGTTTTTAGCGGTTAAATTGGATTATAGTAAGTAGCATGAGTTAATACATCATTTCTTGCATATGTATGTTGTCTTGAAGTTAGAAAGTTTTTTTACAAATGCGAATACATCTTACATCATTTCAAATAAAAATGTACAATGTTGGATGAATCCCCATTTGGCATTGAAATATATTGAGCACAAGCTAATTATACCTAAAAATATTACTACACTACTTAGCTAAAATCTCCTTTACTTATTCTAGACTCTATTTCTTTTCGAAACCATTCTCACATGATTTATCTTTATACTAGTATTTATGGGAGAAGTTGGATATTTTCACTCCAATCCTATACAATGAATTAAAACTTAGTCTCATGCGAATTTTTACAGTTGATGCTTTTACCAATCAAGCATTTAAAGGAAACCCAGCAGGTGTTTGTGTTTTAGATGGTCCTTTAAATGAAAAAGAATACTTGAACATTGCCCAAGAAATTAACCTTCCTGAAACCGCTTTCACCTACCCAATCCCTGACGGGTATTCTTTGAGATGGTTCACACCTACCGAAGAAGTAGATTTATGTGGTCACGCTACACTTGCTACAGCTAAAATTTTATTCGAAAAATTTAATTATCCTGAAGAGGAAATATGCTTTGATACTTTAAGTGGTGACTTAACAGTAAAAAACTTAGGAGAGAAATTAGAAATGAATTTTCCATACCGTAAAATGGAATTAGTGATTATGGATGCAGTTCTTGAAAACTTCTTAGGTGAAACACCAATTTATGTAGGAGCAGATAGAGATTGGTGCATGGTCGAAATGGAAACAGAGGAGCAAATCATCAATTTCCGTCCTAACTTAGAACTGCTAAAAAAACACCCTAGAAAGGTATTTGCTATTACGGCTAAGTCTAAACAAAAAGATTATGACTTTACTTCAAGAGTTTTTGGTCCCGCTATTGGTATTGATGAAGATCCAGTAACAGGTTCTGCTCACTGTTATTTAGCAAAATACTGGTCTGAAAAGTTAGGAAAGAAAATTCTTAAAGGCTTTCAAGCATCTAAAAGATCGGGAGAAATAGAATGTGAGCTCATAGATAATCAGCGTATATTACTTAGAGGAGATTGCGTAGTAATGAGTGAGATGTTAGTTAAGTGGGATAAAGAGATGGTCTAAAAACCCAACTACAAAAAAAGCCAAAGTACACTGAGGTACCTTGGCTTTTCTTTTTACTGAATATTATTTTCTTTTTTATATTCTTCAATCATTCGTGTTAGCTCAATAAAACCATCCACATCTAGCTGTTCAGCTCTTTTTGTGAATACTTCATGTTCAGCCATCCACTCTGTTGGTAAAATAGATTTCAAACAGTTACGAAGTGTCTTTCTTCGGTTATTAAAACCCATTTTCACAATTTGCTTAAAAAGTTTAGGATTCACCTCAAGCTCTTTTCTATCATTTCTTCTCAAAGCGATTACAGCAGAATCAACCTTTGGTGGTGGGTTGAAGACTTCTGGTGGCACTGTAAACAAGTACTCAATATCGTAATATGCTCCGAGCAAAATAGTCAAGATTCCATTTGTCTTTTTTCCTGCAGGTGAAGCAATACGTTCAGCCACTTCTTTTTGGATCATCCCCACAACTTCAGTAATCTGATCTTTGTAGTCCAATACCTTAAAGAAAATCTGAGAAGAAATATTGTAAGGGAAGTTTCCAATAATCCCTAAAGGATTTGGCGCAATTTCATCCAAACGTAACTTCAAGAAGTCACCCGAAATAATTTGTTCTTTATCTAACTTCAATACTTCATGAAGATAAACAACAGACTCTTTATCAATTTCTACTACTTTAGTATGAATATCCGACCTCTTGATTAAGCGCTCAGTCAACACGCCCATACCTGGTCCAATTTCCAATACTTCTTTATATCCACCATGAAGGCTCATGCTTTCCACAATACGGTCAGCAATCTGCATATCTTCCAAGAAATGTTGACCTAGGTGTTTTTTTGGCTTTACAGCTCCCATATTCTATTGCTTAATTCAAAAATGATCGGTGTACAGTACTTTAACTACAAAAATCATATGCTGTACTCCTATGATAACAAGCTATTTGTTTTTTGAATTGCAAAGGTACGTTTTTGAAACCGCTAAAGAAAAAAATTACATTATTGGAGGAAGAATGAAGGATAATAATTTTTTATACTACTTTTTACTATTCATTCTCAGAGTCTAGCTAACCTTCCTATCACTTATGAATAATGTACAATTGTATAAAGCTACTTCTACAGTAGATTCTAAACATAAAATTATCATTATCGATGATCTCAATGAAATTAAAGGCTTTTGTCCCAATGATGAAGTTGAGAATTTTGTGAAAGAAAAATTTAATACGGAAACCCTCGTAGAATATAGAAACCTATCAAATTCGATATTCTTTACAAAAATTCCTAGAGAGAAAAAGCACTTCGAGCAACTAGAATTTATGCGAAGACAAGGAGGACTTGTTTTTGAGCAATTGAAAAAAGAAACAGAACTGATCATAGAAATCATAGATCAATCCGATCAAGATTGTTTTGTCCTAGCAGTTGCTGAAGGATTAGGTATTTCATCTTATTTTTTCGATAAATACAAAAAAGATCAGAAGCAACCAGTCATTCACCTTCATCTCCGAAATGAACATTTAAAAGAAATGTTGGTCAAAGAATACAATGTTCTGATTGATGCTTTGTCTGATTGCCGAGATTTAGTTAATGAACCTCATAGCTTTTTAACTGCCCAACAACTTTCCGAAGAACTTATTCAACTTAGTAAAAAATCGGGATTTGATATTGAAGTTTGGAACGAAGAACAAATAATAGAAGAGAACTTCCATGCGCTACTTGCGGTCAATAAAGGAAGTCAAGAACCACCAACCTTCAATATTTTAGAATATTTACCCGACGACCCTATAAATGACCAACCTTATGTCCTTGTCGGGAAAGGTGTTGTTTATGATACAGGAGGTGTGAACTTAAAATCTACAGCAAGTGGCACTCTAAATAAGATGAAAAGTGATATGGCTGGTGCTGCTACTATCGCATCAGTTATCAGTGCAATTTCCAGAAATAAACTACCACTCCATGTTGTCGGGCTAATCCCTGCCACAGACAATCGTCCTGGAGCAAATGCCATTGTTCCAGGAGATGTGATTGACACTCATGCAGGAAAAACTGTAGAGATTGGTAACACAGATGCCGAAGGTCGATTAATTCTGGCTGATGCACTGAGTTATGCCAAAAGGTATAATCCTAAATTAGTAATAGATATTGCTACACTCACTGGTTCAGCAGCAATGTCCCTTGGTCGAGAAGGTGTTGTTTATATGGGAAAAGCCCCAGTTAATGTAAAGAATGACTTTGAACAAACAGGCCGTGAAGTCTATGAAAGAGTCATTGAGTTTCCACTTTGGGATGAGTACAATGATTACATTGCGTCAAGTATAGCTGATATAAATAATGTTGGAGGGAGGTTAGCTGGAGCAATAACAGCAGGTAAGTTTTTACAACATTTCACCGATTACGATTGGATACATATCGATATCGCTGGAGCCGCTTATTATGATCGGCCTCACTTCTACAGACCTAAAAATGCATCAGGAGTTGGAGTCCGATTGCTTTATCAATTTCTCAAATCTCAATTGAAGTAAGCAGATTTTCTCTGAAAGGGAATCTTCCAACCCAAATTCAAACAGTTTCTAATTAAAATCTTGTATCTTGTAGTTTGTATAGTGGAAATGGAATGTTTCCAAGAGATAATCGTGACTTTTACGGAATATGGCAGAAAAGGAAAATTATCAGGCTAGTCAAAAGCGTACAGATCGCCCTCGTATTGGTATCACTATCGGTGATTACAACGGGGTTGGACCTGAAATCATTCTTAAGGTATTGCAAGATAAAAGGTTAACTAACTTTTGTACTCCCGTTATTTATGGTTCTGGGAAAATCTTGACCAAATATAAACGCCTTTTAAATATAGAAAACTTCAGTTATCATCAGTACAACAACAATAGCTACTTGAATGAAAAGAAGCCTAATGTTGTGAATTGTTGGATTGAAGCACAAGAATTACAAGTAGGAAAAGTAACCAAAGAAGCTGGTGAGTGTGCATATTTGGCACTCAAAAAATCTACAGAAGACCTAAAAGCAGGATTCTTAGATGCAGTAGTTACTTGCCCAATCAATAAGGCTAATATTCAGCAAGAGGAATTCCAATATGCTGGACATACTGAATATTACACCGAAAACTTTGGTGAAAAAGGAAAAGATAGCTTGATGCTATTATGCGCTGGAGATCTTCGTGTAGGAGTTATTACTGGACACATTCCTTTAAGCGAAGTTCCAAAAGCAATCACAAGAGAGTTGATTATTAAAAAATCAACAGCTCTTATTGATGCTCTGAAAAAGGATTTCGGTATTCAGAAACCTAAAATTGCAATTCTTGGCCTTAACCCTCATGCAGGTGAAGAAGGATTACTAGGTAATGAAGAAAAAAATGTAATAGCTCCAACAATCCGTGAACTGAAAAAGAAAGGCAACCTAGTTTATGGTCCTTATCCTTCAGACGGGTTTTTCGGTACGTTGATGTACAAAGAGTTTGATGGCGTATTGGCAATGTATCATGACCAAGGCTTAATTCCATTCAAAACACTTGCTTTTGACAATGGCGTTAATTACACCGCGGGTCTGAATGTTATTCGTACTTCTCCAGATCATGGAACTGCTTATAATATTGCAGGAAAAGGTATTGCATCAGAAGAGTCTTTGAGAGAGGCTATTTATTTAGCCATTGATGTTGTTCGCAATCGAAATAAGGTAACAGGTTATCAAATCAGACCTGAAGCTCAAGAGCTTTTACAACAAATAAAAGATCGAGAGAAGAAAGGTAGAGAAGAGAAAATGCCACTTGAAGATCAATTGGCTGAAGCTCAAAACTTACCTCCCAAACCGTTCAAGAAGGAATTCAAGAAAAGACCTTCTGAGCAACAACATCACCCTAAGAAAGAGCAACAGCAAAAAGGTGGTTTTGCAAAAAGAGAGAGTGTAGAGCCTAAAAAAGAAGAAAATAATCAGGGAAATAGCGAACCTACTTCTGCTGAATAATATTGAATTATATTCAGAATATATAAGACTTGTTTTCTATATGAAAACGAGTCTTTTTTTATAAAAAAGTACAGAAGTAAGAGTTTAGGAATTGCGTAAAAAAGTACTGTATCCTCATTCTTAGATTGAATAATCTAACCAGCACTATTCAATTTACGCAGATACTTGAAACCTCTCTCAACCTATATAATACTATTACTCACTCTGATACTTTGCTCACAAACTCATCATATTTTCTCGCAAGATAAACAGATGAGACTAGGGGTAAACTATAACAAGAGTCTATTCTTTGTCTCTGACAGAAACGAGCATTTGAGTCAGAGTATACCTACTTCAATTGAATTAGCTTTTTTTTCAAAGTTTTCTGGAAACAAAGATTGGCATCATGATTACCACTTACCTGAGTGGGGAATCACTACAGGCTATTATGACTATTATTCGGAGATTCTTGGGAGGATGTATAGTCTGTCCTTTACATTTAATCAGACATTGATTAATAGTAAAAAAGGGAAACTCACTTTGCCAATCCAATTTGGAGGCGTTTATAGCCCATCTCATTTTGACATTGATTCTAACCCTCTCAATAATGCAATCGGGAATACATTCTCTTTTCTCCTAGGATTAGCCATATCTTACCAGTATCAAATTCACCCAAACTGGAGTCTAACTAGTAGCCTAAAACTACAACATTTCTCTAATGGTGCATTGGGAGTTCCTAATGATGGGATTAACTTATTTTCTCCAACATTCGGTATTAACTATCACTTTAAAGATTACAAAGTGCCTCAAAAGGCAAACATCCCTTCTAGAAATCAACAAAAAAGAAAAATCTATTTTGGAATATTGGGAGGTACAGGTCTCAAAGAGATACGTCCTTTTTGGGATAAAAAATACATGTTCTTTAACCTTACAACCTATTTAGAATATCAAATCGGAAAACTCTCCTCCCTCCAACTAGGTCTAGATGCTTTTTATAACCTTGGTGAAAAAGCAGATATAGAGCGTTTATGGACGACAAGAGCCTTAGAAGAGGATATACCTGACTTTAAACAGATTGCTTTACTCATTGGGCATGAGTTAGCTGTGGGGAAAGTAGGACTTGTCACACAGATAGGATATTACTTATATAAACCTTTTGAGAATGATGATAAATTTTACCAAAGAGTTGGACTAAAATACTATTGGACTAAAAAACGAAAGATATTCTCTAGTCTGATCTTAAAAACACATGGATTTGGGGCATCAGATGCCTTAGAATGGGGAATTGGTTATCGCTTTTGATATATGAAAAGAATTGTACCTAGTTTACTTATTTTCGTTTTCTGTTTTTCTTGTACCGAACAAAATTGTTTTGTTGAAAAAGGACAAAAGGTAAAAATTGAAATATCTGTTTCAGACTTTGACAGCTTACTTATAAGTGATCAAGTAGAGGTCATTTTATCCTACAATGAAAACGGAAACCATGAATTAACACTTGAAAGCTATGAAGGCTACCTCCCAAGTATTACTCACACTCAAGAAGGAAGAACCTTATCACTAGGTGACAATGGAATCTGTAATTGGACAAAAGATTTTCACAGACCAAAATTTAGAGTGAGTGTCCCGAACCTTAACTTTATTCATCACACAGGCTTTGGAAAACTAGAAACTGAAGGGGAATTACCATTTGAAAACCTTCATCTTTTTTTAGAAGATTGCTTTGCAGAGGTGAACCTAAGTCTTAATTCGGAAAATCTAAGACTGGTCTCCAATAGTTACACTACATTAAATCTTGAAGGTAGATCAAACAACTTCAATATTTTCCATGCTTACAATTCAGGAGGACTTGAAGCACGAAATTTTAGATGTCAAAAAATAGTAGTAAATCAACGTGGAAATGGAAGGATTCATTTATTCCCTATAACTGAGTTAGCAGGTTCTATCCGAAATACGGGAAATGTATACTACTACAATATTCCCGACAGTATGAATATCTCTGAATTGGATATTGGTAAATTTATAGATGCAACAGAGAATAATTAAAATAAAAAAGCGACTCCATTAAGAGGGAATCGCTTTTTTATTCTCGAGCAGAATCAAATTATTTACTTACTGGCTCTTGAAAAACACCCATGTTAGAGAATTTCTCAATACGTAAGTTGATTCGCTCGTGAGGGTTCAAAGCATTAAGCTTTTCGAACTCATCAAGAATTACTTCTTTTACTGTTTTCGCTGTAGTACGAGGGTCAGTATGAGCACCACCAAGAGGTTCATCTACAATTCTGTCCACTAAGCCAAAAGAAGTCATATCTTCTGCTGTTAGACGAAGTGCTTCTGCAGCTTGCTCTTTATACTCCCAGCTTCTCCATAAGATTGAAGAACATGATTCTGGAGAAATTACAGAATACCAAGTATTTTCCAACATCAATACTGAGTCTCCAATACCGATACCCAAAGCTCCACCTGATGCTCCTTCACCAATAATCACACAGATTACAGGTACTTTTAGCATGAACATTTCCTTCAAGTTACGAGCAATCGCTTCACCTTGTCCTCTTTCTTCTGCCTCTAATCCTGGAAATGCACCTGGAGTATCGATAAAAGTAATAATTGGCTTATTAAATTTTTCAGCCAATTTCATAAGACGAAGTGCTTTACGATAACCTTCTGGGTTAGCCATACCAAAGTTACGCATTTGGCGTTGCTTAGTATTACGTCCTTTTTGCTGTCCGATCATCATGAATGTTTGGCCGTTGATGGTACCGAAACCACCTACCATTGCTTTGTCGTCAGCAAAATTACGATCACCGTGAAGTTCGATGAAATCGTCTGTAATTTCGTAAATATAGTCTAGGGTATATGGTCGATCAGCGTGTCTTGAAAGTTGTACTCGTTGCCATCTAGTCAAGTTCTCAAAAGTACTTACTTTGAGGTCTTGAATTCTCTTTTCTAGCTCGACTACGGCTTCTGAGACATCTACATTATTTCTACTCGCCAGTTCTTTCATATCTTGAAGTTTATCTTCAAGTTCATTGATCGGTTTTTCGAAATCCAAGAGTGAATTATCCATAAGGTAAATGTTTTCCGAATTTTAAAATCTCAAGCCAAATACTTTAAAGCTAGAGATGCTAATTACATTTTCTAGTGTTGTCGATTTCTACACTGTAGAAATTTTACAAACAAACATAAAAAAAATTATAAGAATATAATCTTAAAACCTAAAAATAAACGCTAGGAATGTAAATCACAACAGATACAATCCAGAACTACCTTCGAATTCAAAAACAACAAATAACAGTAATAAAGTTTGATCTGAAGGTTATATTCTGAAGTTATAGGTTTGAAAAAAGCCATTCTTTGTGTTTTACAAAGAATGGCTTCCATATTATTTCATCAGAAATTAGTCATTTTCCTTGCTATGATCCAATGATTCAGAAACAGAGTGAATATGGTCTCCAACTCGTTCTATTACTGAAATCAAATCATTATAAGCTAAAGAAACTGGAATAGAATACTTATCTGCTTGATCTAAATACTCTGTTCTTAACTGTCTTCTGTATTTATTAATTGCTAGCTCAGCCTGATTTGCTGCTTCATAATCAACATTACTGTCTGATGCTTGCAAGTTTTTCTTCATAATTTGGAAAGCATTTTTCTCAAGTTCCAAATACTTGATCATGCTTTGTTTTTGCATATCAGAAAGATAGATTTTTTCTTCGTATTTACGCTCCATAATAATGGTAACACTCTTATAGATATCACCAATACGTTCAAAATCATGAGCAATACTCAACAAACTTCTGATCATATTTGAAGAATGTTTAGTGATAGCCTCGTTTTGAGAAACTTTTGCCAAATAAGAAACCAACTCGACTTCCATTTGGTCTGTCACATCTTCAATCTTACGAATCTTGCTAATAAGCCTCTTTCTTGTTTTAGACTCCGTTTCGTCTGTTTCAAGCAACTGAAGTACTAAATCATTTACACCCGATACAATATCTCCAAAACGAATAATTTCTTTTTTCGCTTGAATCAGAGATGCTTCAGCTCCAAGAATTTCATGAGGATTAATATACTCCAAGTGGAAATCCATTTCTTCCTCTTCTGCAGGAATCATTTGCTCTACAAGTTTCTGAATAAAAGGAATAAACCCGATCATAATGATCACATTCAGGATATTGAAACTTGTATGGAAAATTGAAAGAGCCATAGGTACTGGAGAAATCTTTTCTCCATTATCATCTACCATCCAATCTGATACTGCTGCAAATGGAGTACCCATGTCTGTATAATTAATCATATACCAATCAATTCCTTTTAGGAAGAACTGGAATACAAGTAACATCCAAACTACACCAAAGAGGTTGAAAATCATGTGTGCCCTAGCTGCACGTTTAGCGTGAAAGTTTGCTACAGTGGCAGCCAAGTTTGCAGTAATAGTTGTTCCAATATTTTCACCAAGAACCATTGCTGCTGCAATTTCGAATGGAATTAGTCCTTGGTTACAAAGTACAAGTGTCAATGCCATTGCGGCACTAGAAGATTGTACAACTACAGTAACAATTGTACCGATTATAACGAAGATAATAGGAGAATACCAGTGACCAGTGAAGTCTGATAAGAACGATAATTGATCGGCTGAAAGTGTTGGGACTGCATTTTTAAGTGCATCAAGCCCTAAGAACAAGAAAGCAAAACCGATGAGAACATCTGCCCAGTCTTTCAGTTTCTTACTGTTTGAGAACATCATTGGGAATGCAATTGCGATAATAGGCAATGCCATTTGAGACATTTTTACTTTAAAACCTAAAATCGAGATCACCCATGCAGTTACGGTTGTACCTACATTTGCCCCCATAATTACCCCTATCGATTGTTTAAGGGTTAAAAGACCTGCATTTACAAAACTTACTACCATCACGGTAGTAGCTGAAGATGATTGTACAATAGCGGTGATGAGGAAACCTGTCATTACACCCATAAAGCGGTTACTGGTCATTGCACCCAAAATTTGACGCATACGATCTCCAGCAACTTTTTGTATACCATCACTCATCATTTTCATACCGAAAATGAAGAATCCCAATGCCCCGATCAAGTTTAGAAAACCTCCGAGATACCCTGTAAAACTCGTAGATGACTCGCCCATTACAGCGAGCAAAATAGTATTCAGTTCCATTATCTTATAGAATCTATTGTGTTATGCCAAGCCTTAAAGAAATGTATTTTAGTATTAGTTTAAGTGTCCTAGACTTGAAACAGTCAGCAAAGTAAAAAAAAATATCCATTACGGAGAAAATACAATAGAATCTTAAATAACTTTAAAAAGTGTCCCGGATACGTTAAAAGAACAATTGATCTGCTAATCTAAATGTATTAGAGTGAGCTTCAATAATATGCGCTAACTGTTGAGAATATCCGCCCCCCATACTGACACATACAGGAACTAAATTTATTAAGCAATATTTGAATACTAGTCGATCTCTTTCTTTACAACCGTTAAGACTAAGACCTAATCTTCCTAGTTTATCCGAATAGATTACATCCACTCCAGATTGATAAAAAACGAGTTGTGGTTTTACCTTATCAAACAACTTTGGAAGAGCATCTGAAAGAATTTGAAGATAGGCTTCATCTTCTATTCCATCTGGTAAACCAATATCCCAATCCGAATTTTCTTTTTGCATTGGATAGTTCTTTGCCCCATGCATACTGAAGGTAAAAACTCTACTCTCATTTTGAAAAATTTCAGCGGTTCCATTTCCTTGATGAACATCAAGGTCAATGACTAAAATACGTTCTAATTTTTCATAATTGAGCATATAATTTGCCGCCATCCCAATATCATTGAGCAAGCAAAATCCCTCCCCCTTATTTGTAAAACTATGATGTGTACCTCCTGCAATATTCAATGAAACACCATATTCCATCGCATATTTAGCACAATCTATCGTTCCTTGGTTTATCACTTTTTCTCTATAAACCAAATCTTCTGTCAAAGGAAAACCTAGCCTTCTTACCTCTCCTTTTTCTAATAATATATTTGAAAGTCTATACCAATAGTCTTCATCGTGAGTATCAAGAATATACTTTTCATCTACAGGTTTAGGTTCAAAAAGATTATCTTTTGTAATCGTTCCCTCATACAAAAGCTGTTCAACTAACAGATTGTACTTGACCATCGGAAATCGATGTCCTTCAGGTAAATCATGAGCGTATACATCTGAGTATGCAATCTTCAACATATCCTTCCAACACTTTTAATATATACCAATAGACAACATTACGAGTGTACACCCTTCAACTACTTCAATCCCTTTTTCTTCAGCCATTTCCATTAACTCAGGGTTTTCTGTACCTGGGTTAAATACAATTCTTTTAGGTTTACTATCTAAAATATATTCATACCATTCCTCTTGATGCTTAGGGCCAATATACATCGTTATCGTATCAATATCTGATTGAGGTCGTTTATCATTAATAATATCCTGCCCCACTAATTCACCTTGTTTTACACCTACAGGTACAATTTCATGACCATGAGAAGTCAACTCATGTGCAGCTAAATAGGCATACCTCTTTGGGTTTGGTGTTGCTCCTAGAATTAAAGTCTTCATCTAATTTTCTAAATACTATTTATCTACTTTTATTTTAACTATGAAAGTCTAATATAGTTTTTATACAAATAGATATAAATTTTAATATCAAACATTTAATTGTATATTAAACCTCAATTACAAAACTCATTACAGACTTATGAATACAGTATTAATCACAGGAACATCTAGTGGGTTTGGTTATTTAACCACATTAGAACTTTTACAGTCAGGAGCTACAGTTTATGCTTCTATGCGAGAACTTGAAAAAAAAAACAAAGAGAAGGCTAAAAAGCTAGAACAAGTTGCTCAATCATTAAATGGTGTTCTATATCTGATAGATATGGATGTAACAGATGAAAAATCTATCAGGAATGTAAAATCTAAAATTGAAGAAAATGGACATACAATTGATGTGCTCATAAATAATGCAGGTCTAGGTTGTAAAGGAATCATGGAATCTTTCACTACCCAACAACACAAAAATATCTTTGAGGTAAATTACTTCGGAGTCATCAATGTAACCAATGTATTCTTACCCCACCTAAGAAGCAACAAAGGACGAATAATCAATATCAGTAGCTTATCAGGTCGAATCTCAGGAGCATTCAACGGGCCATATGCCGCTAGTAAATTTGCCCTTGAAGCTTATACTACATCATTAAGAGCTGAATTAATTCCACTTGGCTTGCAGGTCGGAGTAGTTGAACCTGGTATTTTTAATACAGAAATGCAACAGAAATTCCAAACAGGTTCGAATGAAGCTGTTCTAGAAAGCTATGGCCCTGTAGTGGAATTCATGAAAGCACAAGATGCAGCTTTCGCTCAAATGATGATGGCAGGAATACCTGGACCAGAAATGGTTTCACAAACAATTGGACAATTAGTTTCTGCTGAAGTTCTACCTCAAAGAACTGTAGTAGACTATTTGGTTAAAGACTTTGTTGAAAAATTGAATAAAGCTGAAGATGATGTAAATCTCGAAATTCAGCAATTCTTACAAAGCCTTGCAACTCAGCAAGAGGCTTAATTCCATTTTTGCTCTGATTTAATAAAGAAAGCTATTGGTAATCCAATAGCTTTTTTATTTACTTTATTTCTGTAAATCTTCAATGTTATGAATAAGGAAATCGAAAGAAAGTTTTTGGTAAAAGACGACAGCTGGAAAAACCTAGGTGAAGCAGTACACTACAAACAGGGATATTTATCTAATGATCCTGAGAGAACCGTTCGTGTACGAATAGCTGGTGAAAAAGGCTTTTTAACTGTAAAAGGAAAATCTACAAATGATGGACTTACCCGACTAGAATGGGAAAAAGAATTATCTGTTGAAGAAATTTCGCCTCTTTTTTCATTATGCCTTCCTGGAATTATAGAAAAGAACCGAACAAAAATACAGATAGGTAGTCATACTTTTGAAGTCGATGAATTTTTCGGGCAAAATGATGGCTTGATTTTAGCTGAGGTAGAACTTCGATCTGAGTCAGAGAGTTTCGAAATTCCTGACTGGCTTGGTGAAGAAGTTACAGGAGACAAAAGGTATTACAATTCATACTTAGCTCAACATCCATTTTCGACTTGGTAAGCTAGGTATTCAATCAATTGAAGAAAAGTACTTTATGATAGGAGAATTGAAAAAAGAGGATATATATACACTACCATTTTGGTTGTTATGCTTAAGTACATTTCTTTTTTTTACGAGCTTTAATATGATTATTCCAGAACTTCCTGCTTATCTAGATACAATGAATGGCGGGGAGTATAAAGGTTTGATCATAGCACTTTTTACCCTTATGGCAGGTATTTCTAGGCCTTTCAGTGGAAAGCTTTCAGATACGATTGGAAGAGTTCCTGTTATGGTTTTTGGGGTATTTGTCAGTGCTTTTTGCGCTTTACTTTATCCCCTTGCCTCCAGTGTATTTTTTCTATTGCTACTAAGATTTATTCACGGATTCTCAACAGGCTTTAAACCAACTGGTACCTCCGCTTTTTTAGCAGATATTATTCCTGCTGACAGACGAGGTGAAGCGATGGGACTTTTCGGGTTCTTCAGTAGTTTAGGAATGGGTGTCGGGCCTGCCATTAGTACTCCAATCAAAGAACTTTACAGCTTAGATATTCTTTTCTATTCTTCATCTGTTTTATCCTTACTTTCTGTAGTTATCCTTTTTGGATTAGAGGAAACCTTAAAAGAAAAAGAACCTTTCAGATGGGGTTTATTAAAAATAAAATCGGATGAAATTGTTGAAGTGAAAGCTTTACCTCCTGCTCTAGTAATGATACTTATCA
This sequence comes from Sediminitomix flava, assembly GCF_003149185.1. Lineage (NCBI taxonomy): Bacteria > Pseudomonadati > Bacteroidota > Cytophagia > Cytophagales > Flammeovirgaceae > Sediminitomix > Sediminitomix flava. The sequence goes on from NZ_QGDO01000002.1 coordinate 409,031, forward strand.
CGCTAGGTTCAGGGGTAGTCTTCACGCTCATACCAGACTTCAGCGTTCATCTTGGTGAAAGTAATAAAGGGATGTTTTATGCCTATTACACAGGAGCAACAGTTATTGTGAGATTACTTTTAGGAAAAGCATCCGATATTTATGGACGAGTTCCTATTATGCTAATTTCAGTTATTATTCTATCAATATCAATGTTCGTGATAGGTTCAGCAACCACTGCATTCTACTTCTATTTTGGTGCAATCCTATTTGGTTTGGGCTTTGGGCTTGGTTCACCTACAATCATTGCTTGGACAATAGATGTAAGTAATCCGAAATACAAAAGTAGGGCTTTAGCTACCATGTATTTAGCACTTGAAATTGGAATAGGTATGGGTGCATTTGGTTCTGGTTGGATTTATAAAAATGACATCAACTTCCTTTCTACATCTTTCTACATCGCAGGATTTGCCAACATTGCTGCAATATTCTACCTAATGTACGAAGGACGCAGAATTAAGAAGAACCAACCTAAAAATAGCTATGTATTTATAAAAGGAAATTAGCACAATTATTTGATAAACAAGAAACCAATTGTTCCTGTAAATCTGATAAGTTTTCCGTCAAGGTTCACAGACTGAAATTCAAAGAAGTCATCAAAAGCTTGCTCAAATTTAAAGTCGAGCGTGAATCTCCAAATGTCAGCTCCTAAACCTATATTTAGCATTCCATAAGTAGATTGAAGATCATCTTCATCAAAAAAATCATTGTCTTCTAAATCCCGAATATTGTGGATACTACCTCCAGCAAATATCCTGAAATTGAAACTATCGCCATTCGCAAGTTTGAATCCTAGAAGGATAGGAACATTTATGGATGAAAACTTTAAATCTGTTTTCAGCTGACGCATCGGGTCTTCGTAAGTCGTCTCATTTTTATAATAGTCAAAGCCAGACTCTAAATAGAACCTGTTTCCAACCCTAAAAAAGCCCCCAATCATACTGCCTACTTTATTTTGACTTTCAAAATCTTCGACATTCGCCAAACTCACACCAGTAACTCCTCCATGAATACCTAAAGAGAATCGAGCTTGAGCAAAAGAAAAATTAGAAAGTAAATAGAGTATTCCACCGAATATAATAGCCTTGAAATGAGAATTCATATCTGAAGAAAGTAGGGTCAATTTTTAATTTGTACGCTACTAAATATAAGCAGCTTTAGAAAGAATTGTAGCTATATGTAATTGTCATGTAAGCTACTTTGTCAAATTATAGCATAAAAAAAACTCTTCCTTATTTTAGGAAGAGTTTGAGATCAATTCAATTGAAGAATTATTTATTGGTCATTCAGAAACTTTTTAACTTTATCAAGAATATCCTCATAAACCTCCTCTTGAGAGCTAAACTGTCTTCGGTCATAAGAAAGTAAATCACTACCTAGTCGATCTATTTTTAGTCCTTCAATTGGTGTTTTTATAATCTTTTCCTCAATAATTTTAGGTTCTGTGCTTCTTGATAAGAAAACAGTAACCTCAAGCTCATCAGATTCAAAATTTCCATCGGTGCTGACCCCAAAAATAACATTGGTATCTTTCCCTGTACATTCTCTAAAACCATCTGTTAAGACATCCAATTCTTCCATATCAAAATGGTCTAAATCAGATACCGTCAAGTATAAGATCATGTATTCTAAAGTGTGAAGTGAGCTTGGAAGTTGATTGAAGTAGCTTGCACAATTTAGCAATGCTTCATTCGCTCTTTCCTTTCCCTTTGTTGCTGTACTAAATACATTCAGAAGATTATTAGGGTACGCTGTCACATCTAAGATATCTTCCAAATCAACATTTATTACCCCCTCAGTACAAACTACTTTCAGAATATTCTTAATACTCTGATGCATTAAGTTTGACAATGTAAAGCCTAAATGATTATTCAGCTTTCTGATATTCTGAGGAATATCGGCAATTGAAAAAGGAATAATTCCATGAAAAGTACCTCTACAATGTAATACACCTTCTTGCATAGCTTCAGCAGCTAATTTTTCATCCGTCTCAGTTGTAAATAGCATCACCAAACTCATGCAACTTCTCTGTTTTGCATATTCAGCAACTTGGACACTCAATTGACCTGCTAATTCTGCGGGCATTAAGAAGAATAATAATGATGTTTCACTATGAGAAATGGATCTCATTAAAGGATTTAGAAACTTTTGATTAGGATGTGAAAGGGCTTGACCATTCTCTTGGTTGAGGAGAATTTTGTCTTTGAACGGGGAATCATTCAATTCTTTTTCATCACCAGATGCTGCAAAAGACTCAACCTCTTGGTACAACCTAGAAGTAATTTGAGAGAGCATCTGAATCCCTTCTTGCTCAAGTCCAATAACCTTTGTAGAGATATCATCTCCGTTAAAGGAATTGAACCCTCGATCTGCATCGTGCAGATTATCAAAATGACTCATAAAATTTAGTTGGTTTAATTGGCTCCAGCAGAGCTTCTTACAAAAAATAAATTATTAAAAAGGATATATAGGATAGTTATGAAGGCTTGTTACTGACCTTCTGAATATTCTATTTACTAAAAATTGCGTTAGAGATCAAGCGATCAAAAGGGAAAGTCTTCAGTTAGTTTGAGTTATTTCGAAGGAAATCTATTAACAAAGTGTACATCTTCATTTAAAAATAAAAAGGCTCTCTAACACTGAGTTAGAGAGCCTCATTTTCTTTCTCACAAAGAAAAATTAAACCACTTTAATCAAGAAGTAGTTTTTCTTTCCTTTTTGAGCAAGCAAGTATTTTCCTTGAAGAAGCTCTGAAGAAACGGCTGCTGCAGGATCTGCCAACTTCTCTTTGTTGATACTTACTCCACCACCTTTAATCATACGGGTAGCTTCTCCTTTAGATTTGAAGATCACATTTTCAGTCACTGTAGATAAAAGATCTGCCACAGTAGCAGCTTCATCAAGTGCAGTTTTTGTAATCTCAACTTGAGGAACACCTTCAAATACTTGAAGCAATGTACGCTCATCAAGTGCTTTCAAATCTTCAGTCACACTTTTACCGAAAAGAATTGAAGAAGCTTTAATAGCCATATCCAAGTCTTCTTGGCTGTGTACTCGTACGGTGATATCTTCAGCCAATGCTTTTTGAAGAACTCTTAAATGAGGAGCTTGATCGTGTTCAGCAATCAATGCCTCGATTTCTTCGAAAGACTTGAACGTAAAGATTTTGATATATTTTTTAGCATCCTCATCACCTACATTCAACCAGAACTGATAGAATTGGTAAGGAGAAGTTTTTTCAGGGTCTAGCCATACTGCACCACTTTCCGTTTTACCGAACTTTGTACCGTCAGCTTTAGTAATCAACGGACAAGTAGCAGCAAAAGCAGTACCTCTTGCTTTACGGCGGATAAATTCTGTACCAGTAACAATGTTACCCCACTGGTCAGAACCACCTAGTTGCAAACGACAGTTTTTCGTTTCATACAAATGATAGAAATCCCACCCTTGTAACAACTGATACGTAAATTCTGTGAATGAAAGCCCTGAATCACCTTCTAAACGGCGTTTTACAGAGTCTTTTGACATCATATAATTCACAGAAATATGCTTTCCAGCTTCACGGACAAAGTCAATGAAACTGAAATCTTTGAACCAGTCATAGTTGTTCAACAATTCGGCAGAGTTATCTCCACAGTCAAAGTCCAAGAATTTCTCCAACTGCTTCTTCATCCCTGCAATATTGTGCTGGATAGATTCCTCGTCAAGTAATACACGCTCGGCAGACTTAAAAGAAGGGTCACCGATCATACCTGTCGCACCACCAATTACCGCCAACGGCTTGTGACCTGCACGTTGCAAATGATTCAGCAACATTACAGATACAAGGTGTCCAATATGCAAAGAATCTGCTGTCGGGTCAAAACCCACATAAGCAGTCGTCATTTCTTTCTCTAACTGTTCCTCTGTACCAGGCATGACATCGTGAAGCATGCCTCTCCACTTGAGTTCTTCAATCAGATTTTTCATGGTGGCAAATTTAATAGAATTTTCTTGCTGTGATATTAAAATTTTAATAAAAAGGAAGACGGAATTAACGAATAAGTTCAAAATGTGTTATTAGTATATGAGTTTAGTTTGAAATAAGGCTGAAAATCCGAATCAGAAAGGAGGATTGTCAAGAAAAGTGAGAAAGAGAAAGAATACTCATCCCAAACTCAGAACCTAATTTTTGCTACTAAAAACGAATTTCGTATGGGAAAGATCCGAGGATTGAGTCTTGAAAACTTCAGAGTTTTCAAAGAACGAACGCACTTCCAATTTAGTCCTATCACTGTGCTTACAGGAACCAATAGCTCTGGTAAAAGCTCTCTTTTCAAAGCTTTACTCCTACTTCAAGATAATGGGCAAAAAAACGGACTTCGAGAGTTAGATTTCAGAGGACATTATCATAATCTTGGGAATTTGAAATCTTCCATGCATTTCGACTCCGATGAAGAAAGTAACCTTGCTTTTGAAGTAGAGGTTTCTCCCGATGCGCACAGACCTTTCCCAAATTTTGAACTTGGCGGAAAAGTAATCGTCATCAAGCTCTCAGAATTGACGGATGTAAAAGACTTCCCGAGCCTTCTGAAAATATATAATTGGAAAAATTGGATGTTTTTTCTCGAACATCATTTTCGTCAGACGGCAAGAAAACTATATCGTTTTATTAAAAGTCTACCAGAAGATTTTCAGTACGAACATCGTTTCACGCTGAAAAGGTATCTTAAACTTCTTCCTCAGATCGCTTACCAAGTCAAAATCACGACTGAAAATATTGAAGAGCTTTTCACAGACTTATTTTCAATTACAGCTTGGCTCAAAAAAAACGATGTTACTTGGGAAATGCCCGAACAAACATTCACACATCCGAATCAAGGCTATTTTGCTGTTTTACTTAAAAATTATTGGTACAAAAAGTATCAGCTATCATCACTGCAAAAAGCAATTACATTTGGTGAACTGCTTAAATGTGATCGAACAGATGATAAATGTCCATTGAATGAAACCGAGCGAAAACAACTACACACTTGGGAAGAAATCCTTAAAAATCATTCATACAAAGAAATTAATGATTTGAAAGGTGCATTCAATGAATGGATGAAGTCTGAAAGTTTAGAAGTACCTAAGCTACTCCAAGACATTTACGGACTTGAAGAAGCTGATTTGAGATATGCTTATCAACCTGAAGGAATAGACGTTACAGAAAATATTTATGTGCGTTTCGTTTACGATGGCAGAACAGCAAAGCTAAAAGATGTTATTGTATGGTTTAAAGAACGTTATACTGACAACCTCAAATTACTCTATACGCCATTAAGTAATTGTAGACTTCAACATATTTTAGGGCAAGATGGAAATAGTTATTACTTAGGAAGAAGACATCAAGAATACTTAAAAACCGAAGGTGATGCACCTATTTTCACTTCATTCTATGATTTTGAGCACCTTCATCAGTACGGTGTACGTAAAATCACAAACCGACCAGAACGAAGTGCTTTCATTGTAGACGAGAAAAAATTACTTGAAAAAGTCCCTTTTCTTAAAGAAAGACATCCTTGCATGAAGCAACTCAGTGAGCTGATTCATAAAAAATTCCTACTCTTACTCGGAAGTAGAGTCAACTCTTACCTCACCGAATTTGAGGAAAACTTGATGAGTGTCAATGAATATGTAAAAGGAAATATGTCACATTTCCTCCCAGAATTGGACGAAAACAATGAAATCAAATTTACATCGATAGGTTTTTTGTTGAAAGATCTTCCTCTATTCAATTCTGAAGACATAGATATTCTCAAGCGAAAGTTTCCAGAAACATCATACGAGCAACTTCTAATTACTCCTCAAGTCCTTTTTTCACAAGAAGAATGGGCAGAGTTATATCAAGTATCTGTGGAAGATGTCATTTTTGACGATCTAGATTCAGCACTTGAATTGGCCTTGAAAGGCTTGCAACAAATCTTAGATGGCATTGGTAGTTGTTTCAATTTCGGTTTGCTCGAAGCCCATAGAGGTAACACACAGCGAATCATTTTGCATACCGACGAAAGCGTTTTGAGTAAACTTCTTTTCGATTATGGGAAAAATGCAGATGATCATGCAAAGGACTTTGTTACCAAATGGATTCGTGAGTTTGGAATTGGTCATGAAATCGAAGTCAACACGATTAAAGGAATTGCACACGATGTCATCATCACTGATAAAAGAGGACATCAACTTGACCTAGCTTCTCTTGGTTACGGAATTTCTCAACTTCTTCCAATTCTGCTCAAAATAGGCTTACGAAAAGAACCGAGTCTACTGATTGAAGAACCCGAAACCAACTTGCACCCCAAACTTCAATCGATGTTGGCAGACCTTTTAATAGATGGCTACAATCGGTTTAACACAAGTTTTCTGATTGAAACACATTCAGAATACCTCATCAGAAAGCTTCAATATTGGGTTGCCAAAAAGCAAGTTCCTTTAGATACCATCACTATTTATTATTTGTACAACCCTGAGAAAATACCCGAAGAAGCACAGCAAGTAGAACGATTGCATATCAAAGAAAGTGGGGAACTCGATAAATCATTTGGAACAGGTTTTTATGATGAAGCGGATAATATTTCGATTGAACTCTTTCAAATGGGGCAAGACGAACACGATGATTTCTAGCTAATCGAGCCTTAAACTCGAAGAATACACTAAACTGAAGAACTGGAGGATTAGACTCTCAATATTGTTCTAATCCTACACAAAGAATTAGGAGATCATATGGAAAAGATAATCACCTTTTGTGAGTTGGATACATTGCTAAAATTCTTCAAAACAAGACCTAAACCCGATGACCTTATTTTTGACGATGAGGATGATGCTTTGGAGTGGAATAGAGCTTGGATGGAGTTTTATACTTTTATCGGTAAACAATCTGATATTTATGTAGATACTCAACCCGAAAATCTGATTAAACTCTCAAAAACGAATCCTTACCTTATGAAACTCATGAAAAATGCGAGTTCGGGCGGTGCTGCATTGCGTTGTAAGGAAGGGATTATGGGAAACATTGAACAAGTCAGAAATAGAAAACCTTCTTACCTTTTATTCTTGACGCATGAAGATAAAAAAGCTTGTATAGAGCTAGAAGACAAGTATGGCCTGATGTTCTTAAACCCCGAGCGTATTCGTGAAAAAGCGGGATTTCTATTTAATTGGTCACTTTACAATATCACCAAAGATGAAAAGGCGGTCAAACGTTTGATGAGTTGGAGTCAGCTAGAGCGTTTTCGTCACCCTGCCAATGCCATGATTATCATGGATAATTACATCGTGAAAAGGAAAGAAGAAATTGAATACAACTTACTCCCGATGTTAGATGCTTTACTCCCATTAAAACTTAAGGAAAAGGTATTTGACCTCATGATTATTTCAGTTGATTTTGCTGATCAACTAGATCGCTTCAAACCTTATTTGGAAGCCGAAATCAAGAAAAACTTGAAAAGAGATTATGATGTTGATGTCACTTTGGTACGAACCGAAGGACGGAAAAGCCATGACCGAAATATTTTCACAAATTACTTATGGTTGCACTCTGGTCACTCATTCACTTACTTCTATAAAGACAGGGTTAGTAAATCTACTAATCTTATGCTTTTTCCTGTTTTCTACCAACAAAGAGATTTTCAATCCTATTATAAAGACAAAGACCCCGATACGCAGATGAGTAGTACGGTTTGGGAAGCGGTTTGTCAGAAATTATCAGATGTGCGTTTCATTTTAAGAAATGCCCGTAGAGAACAAAAAGAACAAGGAGATCAATATGCTGGTAAATTAGAAAATAACTTGTTGCAGTAAGATTTCTAGAGAGAGGCAATGAAGGCTTTAAATCTTTCGGTGAGACTTTAGAAGATTACGGTAATTTTGGGGCGAAAGTCCCACTCTCTTTTTGAAAGTTGCACTCAGATGAGATACCGAATGAAATCCACAGTTTATTGCTATTTCACTGATGTGTATTCGATGATCTTGTAGTTGTACTTTTACTTTTCGGATGCGTTCTTTCAAAATGTAGTCATAGATAGACTCTCCTAAGTTACTTTTAAAAGCTCGCTGTAAAGAACTCTTACTCAATGCAAATTCTTTCGCAATTTCTTCAAGTGTTAACTTTTCATGGATTTGATCATCGATATACTGCAGTACAGATTGAAGCTTTTGCTGTATTTCCATATCTGAAAATAAGTCAGCTCCTGCCCCTGCCTTTTTAGGAAATCGGAGTCCATGATCTACTGCGACAGACAGCAACATATAAGCTCCTCCTTTTAGAAATAATAGTTTTGTTTCCTCCAAAAGTTCTGTTGTCAAGTAGCGTAGTAATTCTCTTTGCATTAGCGGGGGAAAGGGGCGTACAAAAAAGTTCTTAGTTTTCTTTGGGTCAAACTCAGCTTTCAAGTTTGGCATTTTTTGTACGACTGCATCAAAGTTTTCCAAAAACCATGATTTTTCTAAACAGAGTTCGATATACGAGAATTGCTTTTTCTTTGGTAAAGTAATTGAATAACTCATATCGGCTGAATGAGTAATATTGATTGGCTCTGTAATATCAAACCGCTTCCAATCTTCAAATTGAATTGAGATGTTAGATAGCCAAAATAAGACACGTAACTCATGTGACCGATCTTGCGGAGGGTGAAAGAACGTATAATCTTCATTCAGAATCACTTGACCACATTCAATCCCTAATCCCTCTTCCAAATCATATTTAAAAACCATTCCTTTTGCTTCTTTAGAAGATAGAAATAAACGATTAGGAGTAATTCTACCTCCGAGTACACCATGAAGTGTTTCCAACCTACTTTTACCTTCTTCAAAAGAAACTTTGGGCATGAGAATTAAATCTAAATCACAGTTCAGTTTATGAGTGCTAATAAAACTTGAATTCTAAAAGAAGAAGTTCCAAATCAGATTTTTATAAAAACAAAACAGCCTAGTTCACCTGACAATGATAAACTAGACTGTTTTAAAAAAGATAAGATTATAATTAGATTCTGCTTATAAACTCTTCATAGCCATAAGACTTGAATAGTTCAAATGAACCATCAGTCTTTAGCATTCCGATAGATGGAAGGTTTACACCATTGAAAGTGGTTGTTTTCACCATAGTGTAATGGATCATATCTTCAAAAATGATGGTATCTCCAGCTTTAATTTCTTTATCAAATTTGAATCCGCCTATAAAATCACCTGCAAGGCAAGTCATTCCTCCTATATTATATTCAAATTCTCCATCAGGGTTTTCGCCTCTCACTCTAGGTTTGTAAGGCATTTCCAAACAGTCTGGCATGTGTGCCGCAAAAGAGGAATCTATCATCAAGGTTTTCACACCTTCAGAATCCACTACATCTAAAACTGTAGATTTCAAGAAACCTGTTTCCCAACCAACGGCACTACCTGGTTCTAGGATTACATCTACATTATAGTTGGTTTTGATATTCTGAATCAACTGAATCAGCAATTCAATATTATATCCTTTACGAGTGATGGCATGTCCCCCACCAAAATTCACCCATTTGGCTTGGTGTAACAAATGCCCAAAACGTTCTTCAACTGCTTCTAGTGTACGCTCAAGTACCTCTGCATCATTCTCACAAAGGGTATGGAAATGCAAACCACTAATTCCCTCTGGAAGGGTATCTCCGATTAGCTCACTTCTGACCCCCAATCGAGAACCTTTCACTGCAGGATTGTAAAGGTCCGTTGTTACTTCAGAGTATTCTGGGTTTATTCTCAATGCAGCCTCAATTCCAACTTCTTTCACTTTATCCTTGTACAGTTCCCATTGTGATAATGAGTTGAACGTAATGTGATTTCCCATCCGAATCAATTCATCCATTTCGTTAGGAATGTACGCAGGGCAGTAAACATGAACTTCTTTCCCAAACTCTTGAGATGCAAGTTTTGCTTCATTCAATGAACTTGCCGTTGCTCCTGCTAAAAACGGTTTTACCAAAGGAAAAGTCTTGTACATAGCAAAGCCTTTTAGTGCTAAGATGATTTTAGCACCACTCGCTTTTTGTACCATATCTAAAACCTTCAAATTGTTGAGCAAACTTTGCTCTTCAACTACAAAACATGGAGAAGGAATCTGTTGATTTGTCATTCTTTCTTAGTAGTTATTTATCTAATAACAAATATCTAGACACTTTATCAGAAATAATAGAAAGTTATATCACAAACACAGAATTGAAGAAAAAAAATCATGAGAGAAACCTATTGACAAAAAGTGATGGTGTAACAAAAAATCAATAGAAGTATCTCATGATCAGAATAAAGCACTGCAAAGCTTATACTCTGATGTGGGTTAATTACGACTTTACAAAAGTAATAGATGATGCATGTTTGGCTGTTGTAAAAAAGGAGATGATAGTTGTAAAAAAAAGTCAAATGTGTGGACATACAAGGCTGTTAGCTAATATTTAATAAAGGCTAAAATAAAAGAAACAAAAAAAGGTCGTCTCAAATGAGACGACCGTTTCCACACCTTTCGACTTACACATCTACAATACATGTATATGCGCTACTAACAAGCAAACATTGTTTTGTAAAAAGTTGAATTGAACAGACCTCACACACAAAAAATCAAACAATACTTATACACAAACAAAATTCATTATTCCAGATACTAATACATAAAATGTATTTGACCTAATTGACTTTACAAAGGTACTGTGATTTGAACAGGGTGAATTGTAAGATCGGAGAAAAGACTTTTAAAAAGTGGTCAATTCGCTCAATCATGTCATTATTAGCTGAAACTCTAGGCTGCAGAATGTTAGCAAGCTAGCTTAGTGCTTTATGTATTGTGTTCACATTGTTATCTTAACAGAAATAAAATTATTTTAATATTTATTTTTAAATTAAGAATGAATTGAAGACTATTGTCCCTCAATTGAGGATAGCCTTCAATGAACTGTATAATTACTATCGATTAAGAGCTATACACCCCTAGCTATAAAACTGCTAAGACCGAGATGATCACACAGGATAATACTTGCGAGAAAATACTTTTTAAATATCACAGTGCGATACTAAACAAGGTAGTAGAAGAGACTTTGTTGGCTCAAAAAGTAGATGAAAATTCAGGTATTTTCAAGCTAGAAAGTATTCCTTTTTACGGGCCACTCATAGCTACAGACGACGAATTTTTTGCAGAATATGATAGCGAATTAGATTCTTATATTTATAAAAATACAACTAAGCACTCTGGTAATTCTATTGTATTGGTCGTTATTGTATTGGAAGGTTTAGATATCGAAATGATCTGTGACGAATTTGAAGCATTAGATTGCGAGTATGAGGTTCTGAATGATCAATATTTTGCAATGAAAGTCCCTTCTGAGGTTGATTATTCTATGGTAAAACACCAGATCTTAAAATATGAAAGCTCTGGAATCATAGAACATGCAGAAGCCTTTTTATCTCAGAAACATCTAGGTGAAAACGTGTAATCATCCCTAATTCCTATAAATATTTAAAGGTAAAAAAGACCTAAGTTGTATAACGATTATACTACTTAGGTCTTTTTCTATATAAAACTCATAAATCAAGCCTTTTGTTAGAGAAGAAAGACTAGCTCTCATTTTTAACTAAAAAGGCATATATGGAATCAAAGCATAAGACAGCAGTAGACCCGCAAAAAGTAGAAGATAAAGTAAAGGCGATGTACAAAGACGTTGCTCAAAACCCTAAAGGAGAATATCACTTTGAAATGGGCTATGACCTTGCGGTTAAACTGGGCTATGCTAAAGCAGAACTTGCTAAGATTCCTCAAGAAGCAATTGACTCATTTGCAGGAGTTGGTTATCATTTTGGTTTAGCTAAAATCAAAAAAGGAGAAAAGGTATTAGATTTAGGATGTGGCTCTGGTATGGACTTATTCTATACTGCTAAAAAAGTTGGGGATAAAGGTATGGTAGAAGGTGTGGACATGACCGATGAACAACTTGAAAAATCAATACACCTAGCTGAAAAAAACAAGATTCATAATGTTACTTTCATGAAGTCTTACATTGAAGAGCTACCTTTTGAAGCCTCAGAGTTTGATGTCGTTATCAGTAATGGTGTGATCAATTTATCCTCTCAAAAGTTAGCTGTATTTCACGAGGCTGCAAGAGTGCTGAAAAAAGGAGGACGTTTAGCCATTTCTGATATTGTGACAGAAGTTCAAATGCCAAACCAAATCACTTGTAACTCCACACTTTGGGCTGCTTGTATAGGTGGTGCTATGCAAGAAGACCAATACAAGCGTCTGATCCAAAATGCAGATTTGAAGCTCATCGAGTTCAAAAAGAACCCTAAATATAAATTCATCTCGGAATCAGCTATCAATGCCTCAAAAACTTATGGTGTAAAAAGTATTTCTCTTTTAGCCATAAAAGAATAAAAGTCCCTTTTCAGTCAGAAAAAGGACTTCATCTCTACTTATTTCTTTGCAGATGTATTCTCAACGCTCTTATTTAAAATCCCACTCTCTACTTTTTTCTTTATAGACTTGAAATTCTCTTTTGTTACTTTTTCACCTGTTTTTATGTGATACTCTAGAGCTATAAAATAATCTTCAATCAGCTTTTTAAATGAACCTTTCATCAAAGCGCCCATGATTGCAGGCTTTGTCCTAAACTGCATATCAAAATGCATTTTCGATTGCCCATTTCCCAAATCTTCAATTCTATATACTCCTTTGGTATATTCTGGATCAACTGGAAATTTCCCTGCCTGAAAAACTTGATTCGTAAAACTCATTTCTTCAGGATTATAATTCACAATTTTCTCTTTTAGAAACTGTGAATGACTATCGTTAAAATAGCATACTCTTTCAGCTCCTTCTTCGGCTTTCAAAGAACCATTTACATAGTCTGAGTCTATAATTCTTGGATGAGAATATGCTACTGAACCATAATCCTCTCCTACTATTTGCCAAAGCTTCTGCGCAGGAAAGTCAATTACTTTAGAAAGAGACAAGGTTTTCACTTTTTTCTGAGCCATAACATTAGTTGTAATCAAGCTTAGTAAAATGATAATCGAACTTCTGAATAATGTTTTCATAATGAGTATTAGTTATTGGTAACATTACAAAGTTGTTCGATCTTGATCTCAAAGCTTTGGGTAATCAGCTCAAAAAGTGGTCAATTTAGCTCAACTGTTTTTCTCGATACTCTGAAGGTGATTTCCCATATTTAGCAGCAAAGGATTTTGAGAAATGTCCGATATCACTAAATCCACAATCATAACAGATATCTGTCACTCTCGATTGAGATATGAGAAGCAACTCCGCTGCCTTCTCCAACCTTCTACTTTTTATATAATGTGCAGGACTATCATCAAATACCTCTTTAAACTTCCTTTTAAATGAAGAGACACTCATACTGGTTAATACGGCCAAATCATCAATAGATAGATCTTCAAACAGGTTGGTCTGAATAATGTCTTTAAACTGATATTCTTCTGGATTAAATAAATCTTGTAAAATAGAACGAATCCTATCCGAGTTATCTGTATTTACTAAAAGAAGTATCAACTCTTTTACCTTAAGAATAATCAGTTCTTCATTGATCAAAGACGGATTCTCAAAATAGAAAAGAAGACTATCTACAAAAGTTTTAATCATTTGATCAATCTGTACTTTTTCAACATTTTTAGACGTTTGAGGCTTTTTTTGAACTAGAAAATCTGGAATTTTATCTTGATATACATGCTTTAAAACCTCTGGATAAAAATGAATAGCCACCGCCTCTGATGGGCTATCATTTTCATTTTTAGACCAAGAATTTAAGTAGCTTCCACATTTCATCACTACTCCTTCATTTGTCTGAAGACTATCTTTTTTTGTTGGTCCATACAAAGTAGAATTCCCATTCACTACATATAAAAAACAGGCTTCATCATGCATTGAGCCGTTCGCTTTCAAAGGAGGGTTGAAAACCATTCTTTCCAAGACCGTTTTCTGAAGTAGATCGAAATGTTGATGTTTTAAAATCATGTATTCCCAAAAATAAAGTGCAAAACTGTGTATTGAACCTGCTATTCTCTAACGAATGTTGATTCGGAGAATGTATTTCATTTCTCTCAAAAACTTTTAGCTATTTTTGTGCCTTTATAGCATTTACAGACTTACAAATATTTGACGATGGCAAGACCAACCTTAGCGATTTATGGAATAAAGGACAGAAACGATTATGGTAGAGCAAGTTTTACACATGATCATAACCTCTGTCTTATGGAGAATGGAAAGGTCTTGGAATATCTTCAGTTAGAAAGATATAGCAGGTTCAAATATGACAACCGATTAGACCTTTTCTTAGAAGAATTAATCGATCGAAAGGTATTGGACTTACCCTCTCAATTTGATTTTGTAAGTGTAAATTCATTTGCTGGAAATGCCTTTATCTCTAAAAGTGGACGTATCCGTTTTGAAGCCAACAGAACGAAAGAACTTGCCACTGATTTGGAAGAAGCTTTTGGCTGGTTCGAAACAAAGAAATGGAAAGGATGGGAAATCCCTTCATGGAATTGCTCGCAAGAGTTAGCTCATTTGGGTTCTTGTTTACCTTTTTATGGTGAATTTAAAGAAAATAGCCTCCTCATTCATTTTGATGGTGGAGCTAGTTTAAGCAACTTTTCTGCTTTTCAATTCAAAAATGGAAAGTTCAAACTATTGGAAGCGCATTGGAAACTTGGTTTTCTTTCTCGCTTTTTCAACGACAACCCATTGGTTTTTGCTCTGATGGAAACACAAAGAGGTGACCATTGTAGTATTCCGGGAAAGCTAATGGGCTACGCAGCTTTAGGACAGTATGATGAAAAAATAGCGCAATGGCTCCATCAGCATGATTACTTCAAAGACTATTGGAATAAACCCAAAGAATTACTCCGAAGTATAAATCAACATTTTGGTTTATCATTGGCTAATTTTGATATGAAAGAAGCCTTTTTCCAAAATATTGCTGCTACTTTTCAAGGTATTTTTGAAGAGGTTTTACTAGAAAATATTTATAGACTACAAAAGGATACCAACACCGATTATTTATATTATTCGGGAGGTTCTGCTCTTAATATTGTAGCCAATTCAAGATTAGTATCAGAACAACAATTCCAAGATGTATTTATTCCACCGTGTTGCAATGACAGTGGATTAAGTTTGGGAGCTGCTTCGCTTTTAGAGTTCAAAAAGCATGGAAAAGTCGAGAATCATTCTCCATATCTTAATTCTTTAGGGCTGAAAAAAGAAAAAGAGCTTTCATACAACGAAAATACGATTCAAGAACTTGCTCAAATTATCATGCAAGAAGGTATTGTAGGGATTTGTAATGGTCATGGAGAAATTGGTCCAAGAGCCCTAGGCAATAGAAGTATCATAGCATTACCTAATAGTACTGAGATAGCTAAAAAAGTAAGTGAAGAATGTAAAGGTAGAGAATGGTACAGACCTATCGCTCCTATTATGTTAGCATCCGTAGCTCAAAAAGTCACAGATCAAGATGTTCATGAATTGTCAAAATACATGCTTCTTGATTTTCCGATTAAGGAAGAATTTAGAGCAGATTTAGCAGGTGTTACACATACCAACAATACTGCTAGAATTCAAGCTATAAACCATAAAGATGAGAACCCTTTTATGTTTGATCTTTTAAGCTTCCTATATAAAAATCATGGTGTAAAAGCACTTATCAATACTTCTTTCAATGCTGGTGGTGAACCTATTGTACATACAGGTAAGGAAGCCATTAAGTCAGCTAAAAACATGAAGCTTGATGCTGTAATTGTGAATGGAGAATTAATAAGATTAAAAGACTAAAAATATAAAAAACGCTACTTGGCATCAAGTAGCGTTTTAGATCAGTTAAAAAAATTGGTCACTTATATCACATATAAAATACTACTTCAATTTGGTCATTAAGTAGCTCAATTAACACCTATGTTATACAATACAATTTTAGAGAAAATTGCTCTCTAACGATTACTGAAAAGTGCCTTTAACTTGGTCACAATAATTATTTAGATAGATTAGATTACAATATTTTTGGTTTTAGCCTTAGCTTGAAATATTGAAGCTGTGCTTAAAAAGCGCACTAAAAAATCACGAACGAAAAAATGCTTTCCTTAGCCAATAGTCTATAAAATACAGCTTCTCTGATTTACTTCACTTCTTATCTTATGATTACACTGCAAAAGTATAAGCTATTTATTACAAAGAAGTAGCTCAAAATTTACAATAACATGAATCTGAGGACACCAAATATGAACAAAAACAAACATCTGTAAACTCTAAGCAGAGTCATAGTTAATAGTTGACTGAAAATCAGTAAACCATATTTTAACTTTACTTACATCTCTGAGCTGTTGATCAAAATTCTTGTTTTTCTTAATTGAAGGGGATAATATGTTACCTGTTTCAAAAATCAATTATTGAAAACCAGCTTACCCCTATATTTTATGGAAATCAAGAATATAATATTCGATTTTGGAGGTGTAGTAATGGATTGGGATCCGAGATACCTGTACAAAGACATCTTCAATGACACCGATGAAATGGAATATTTTCTGACTGAAGTTTGTACACTAGAATGGAATGCGACACTTGATGAAGGCAAGTCTTTCAGTGATGGTGTAGCTGAGTTGCTCCCGAAATTCCCTCAGTATAAAAAAGAAATAAAACTGTATCATACAAATTGGATTAAGATGATTGCCGGAGAAATAAAAAAGAATACAAGCCTTATTCCTCTAGTTAAAGAGAATTACAGGCTCTTTGGGCTTACTAACTGGTCAGCAGAGACATTTCCATTGGTTTTTCACGATTACCCATTTTTTAAAGAATTAGAAGGTATTGTTGTTTCTGGCGAAGAGAAAGTTATAAAACCTAACCCTAAAATTTATCAGATTCTACTCTCCAGGTATAATATAAATGCTGAAGAATCACTTTTTATCGATGATAATAAAGATAACATTGAAGCTGCTCAAAAATTAGGTTTTCAAACAATTCACTTAGCTGAAAAGGTAGATTTAAAACATGAATTTGAAAAGCGTAATCTCATTTAAAGAATAATAGAAAAGGTAAAACACCACACTATCATCCAGTTTTAAACATTAAAAATCATATACTTCTCTGCATATTTGATTGTATTTCTATATATGAGATAGACAAAGTACAAAAAATATAAGCCTTTTATTGTCCATCGTTCTTTTACACTTGTCAAAGTTATAAATGTCAATGCCAAAGGATATTTCTTCCTTCTGTAAATCGGCCCATACATTTACTCTTTCATAACTCGTGATCTTGAATAACTCTATAAAGTATTATTTGCATTTAAAATCACTGAAAGAGAAACAAACGCAACATTTATAGATTTATACACTCATTACAACCGAAAAGCTATGATTGGTATCGATAAAAAACAGTATTGGGATAACGTTTATCAAGAGAAACAAACTCATGAAGTGAGCTGGTATCAAAAAACACCTTCAACTTCATTAGATATCATCAATAAACTAGACTTGCCCAAAACAGCCAAAATAATTGATATTGGAGGAGGTGAAAGCTATTTAGTTGACCATTTACTTGAACAAGGTTTTACAGATATAACTGTTTTAGACATTTCTGAAACAGCTATTCTGCGTACACAAAAAAGATTAGGGGCTAAAGCTCAGAATGTAAAATGGATTATTGCCGACATTGCTGAATTTGAGCCTACAGAAAAGTATGATCTTTGGCACGATAGGGCTACTTTTCATTTCTTGTTAGAAGAAGATGAAATCAATCACTACTTAAATTCTATTCGAAAAGGACTAACTGAAGACGGAAATTTAGTGATAGGTACATTCACTGAAGAAGGGCCTAGAATGTGTAGTGGTGTCATCGTAAAACAGTACACAGAAGAATCTTTGACCAATCTCGTCCACGATTCCTTCCAAAAATTGGAATGTAAAATAGTTAATCACAAAACACCATTCTATACAATTCAGAACTTTGTCTTTTGTAGTTTTCGAATGAAAGCAAGTTAATTGAAAAAAATAGCCAAATAAGTTTTTTTCTTTACATCTGAATTATTTATCTTTGCAACCTCATGTTACGAAAGTTTGAAAAAACAATCTGCATGAGCCATATGCCTGGGTGGCGGAACTGGTAGACGCGCTGGATTCAAAATCCAGTGGTAGCAATACCGTGCGGGTTCGATTCCCGCCCCAGGTACACTAAAAAGTCATTATTCATTTACTTGAATAATGACTTTTTTTATTGGTCACGGTTTATTTCTTTCCTAATCACATTTCTTTACAATTTCTTTCACTTCTCATTCCAACTTTTGCAGACCTAGTAAGTGTCATTACTACGACACATTCATTTTTATAAAACTAAACACTTTCACAGATGCAAAAGACTTGGTTACTACCTTTCGCACTACTATTTATTTTTACCTCTTGTCTAGAAGATTTATCAAGTACGCTTCCTGATAAAATAGGAACTGTAGAAGCTAACCTATCAGATCCAGCTTGGCAAACAGGAGTTGTTGGAGTTTCTGATGAAGAAATGCAAGATTTAGGGATTTACATTGCTCAAAATAGAATGCTACAAAGCAGCAATATTGCAGGTAAAGTCCATATGGGTACGCTATTTAACTTTGACTCTATTCCTGATTCAGAAGATTTGGAAAGAAAACCATACCTATTTGTTGCTCGTAAGATTTCTACTTTAGATGATGGAACTGCACTTAATCCTAACGCAGAATATAAAGCCTCTATCAGAGGTGAATTTTGTCATGGCTACATTGGTGAAACACCTTTATACGGACAAGTCTATTTTAAATGGGATGCCCTAACAATTGAACCAGAAACTACAACTGATTCAGAAGGCGTTCATAAATTCAAAGATTTAGAGATTGACAGCAAAAATTTCTCTAACCTTCCAGTCAATACAAACTTCAAAGAAAACTACAACTTATCTTGGAGCTGGGTAGAAGGAACTTATACATTTAATAAATTCATTACAGATGAAGAGGGAAATGCATGGGTTATCATAGGAATTCAGTTGCTTGAAAGTAATGAATACTATCACCTATTTGAGAAAATTTATATTGATGTATACAAAAATGAATAAGTTCTAGTCGAGAATAACGCAGAGCTTTCATATTCACTATCCTTCATGCCTTAAAAGTTGTATTTTTACTTAATTAAAAATCAATAAGGCATGAAGGATCTTTTTTTAGAGAAAATCAGTTTACATCAATCAAAATTACAGACACTAAAAAATAAGTCGAAAACAATCGCTTTAGTAAGAGGAATTGTAGCAGTCTTAGGTGTCTTAAGTATTGTTTATTTTGCCAACCAACGTGAAACGATTTTTTTACTAATTAGCATTGCCCTTAGTTTGGGCTTTTTCATCCCACTTGTCATTCTTCATAAAAGAATAAAGTTTCAAGAATCTATCCATGAAATTTCAATAAATATCTTTCAGAAGGAATTTGATAAACTAGAGGGGAAGTTTAATCAACTGGATGGTGGAAATGAATTTTTAGAAAGAGATCATCCGTACTCCTCAGATTTAGACCTTTTCGGAGAGCATTCTTCTCTATTCCAACTCATTAATCACACCGTCACTCAAAAAGGAAGAGCTTTACTCGGGCATTGGATGAAAAACAGATTAGATAAATCTGACATCATCATTAAGCAAGAAATAGTTGAAGAGCTAAGTTCTTTGGTTGATTGGAGAACACAATTTGAAGCACTTTCAGAGCATTTCCATCAAAAACACAAAGGAAATGAGTCCAATATCATAGACTATTTAAAAGTTAATCATACCGTACCAAGCTCAATTCGGGCTATTGCATGGCTCTGTGGTGCACTTTCTTTGGCTGCTATTGCATTTTGGTTATTAGATTATACGCCTATTACCTTATTGTTTTTACCTATTCTAATCAATGGTGTACTCATCTATAAATACCATGAGGTTATTACCCAAACGACTAATGCTCTGGCTAAAAACTCATCACTCTTGGCAACCTACAATGCGCAATTTGAACTGATCGTCAATCAAGAATTTAAACATTCAAAATTAATTGCTTCAAAAAATCTTCTAGTTGAAGGAAATGCCTTACCTGCTATTCAAAGTCTCAATAAAATTGCTTACCGTTTTGAAAGCCGAACCAACAACTTTTACTGGATTCTGAATATTTTATTTCTGATTGATGTTCATAACCTTTATAGTGCTTCAACTTGGGTCAAAAATTATCAATTCAAAATATCAGAATGGATTGATGTTATTGCCAACTTTGAGGCTAACAACAGTATCGCCGCTTTTTCATTTGCAAATCCTAAATTCCATTTTCCTAAAATTAGTGATCAAGCCTACATTTTTGAGTCTGAAGAATTAGGCCATCCTTTAATTATAGCAGAAAAGCGCGTTCACAATAATTTCAACTTCAACAAAGAAGGACAATTGGCACTCATTACAGGCTCAAATATGTCTGGAAAAAGTACCTTTTTGAGAACTTGTGGCATCAATATGGTTTTAGCATTTATGGGCGCACCTGTTTGTGCTAAAAGTATGATTATTTCTCCTTCTCGCATTTTTACAAGTATGCGAACCGAAGATAATTTGGAAGAAAGTGTTTCAGCTTTTTATGCAGAATTAAGAAGAATTCAGATGCTCTTAGAATCTGTTGAAAACAATAAAGAACCATTAATTTTTATGCTTGATGAATTGTTGAAGGGAACAAACTCTGAAGATAGGCATGCTGGAGCTGAAGCCTTAATCAAGCAATTAAAAAATACGGGAGTAAGCGGATTTATCTCAACTCACGATCTTGGTTTAGGAAGATTAGAAGATGATACATTTATCCAAAATTACTCCTTTACGAGTTCTTTAAAAGGAAATGAACTTGTCTTTGACTACAAGATAAAAGATGGCATGTGCGAAAACTTTAATGCCCTCACACTAATGAAACAGATTGGTATTCGCATATCTAACTGATTAGGCTAGGCAAAAAGAATTTTATACTTTAGGTTTATCTGAATTGAATTATTCTATTTTTTGTGAATTAGTTATATTCTTCAAACTGATATTATTTTGGAAAACTATTACGATATACTAGGCATTGAACAATCGGCAAGTCAAAAGGATATTCGTAAAGCTTATCTCAAGCTTGCTAAACAATTTCATCCCGATACAAATGAGACTAGTACTTCGGATACAGAGGAAGAGTTTATCAAGATAAAGGATGCTTACGAAACACTATCAGACGAAGATAAACGGTATTGGTATGATCAGAACCTAAAAAATGGTTTTACATCGTCTTACTCCTCTTCTAATACAGAATATAAACAATACAATTACAATCAATATCAGAATAATTCAAGCAATACGAGCCAGCAACAAAGCCAGAACTCACAAGAGAATTATACTTATTCCTCAAATCTGTACTATCCTACATTCAAAGACGTAGGAATTGCACTTTCTATCATTGCAGTTATTGCCGTATTAGTAATATTCTTTCTGACTGTAATGAACCGATTTTCGGCTCAAACTTATTTCAATGATGGAATAGAAGCTTACCAGCAACATAACTATCAAAAGGCTATGTACAACCTCCAAGAATCGTTGAATTTTGATGAAGAAAATGAGGAGACCTACTATTATATAGGAAAGATGCTAATCGAAGAGTTTGATCAATACGAAAGAGGGTTAGACTTCATGGAAAATGCAATTAGCTTTTCAAAACAACCCAAATCTGAATACTTTCAACTCCGAGCCGATGCGTATTATGCTTTAGGAACTTATGTCAGTTGTGCTTACGAACTAAAATTTGTGCTAGAACTTGAGCCTGAAAATATTGAAGTCCATGAAAAATTGGCGAATCTCTATCTCAATAAAACAAATGACTATCAAGGAGCTATTGAGGAATACAGCTTTTTGACATTTTTAGTTAAAGATAAATTTGAATACATCCTAAATTTGGGAATTGCTCAACTAAGGTTTAGGCAATACAGAGATGCTTGGAAATCTTTCGAAAAGGCAAGAGAACTAAGGTATGATCACCCCGAACTGGATTTTTATATTGGGGATTATTATTGGCTAGCTAAAAACGATTTATCTAACGCTTGCCTGTTTTGGGAGTTAGCTTCTTTTGGAAATTATAAAAAAGCCGAATACCGTTTAAAGCAACACTGTAACACAGTAAAAAACTAAAATTAATTTTCAAAAAAGGATTTTCGTCATTCATTTTTATGAAAGAATGATAGAGAAAGTCATATTTTAGTTTTGAAAACTTTGGGAATCGGCAAAAGTGTTTTAGTTTTGCATATAACACATGACAAATACAAAATTGTATATATAGATATTTTAAAGTTTTTTCATTTTCATATTTACTTTCGACTAAGGGCTTCATTATTAATGAAGCCTTTTTTATTTATAGCTTAAAGTAAATATTGTCTCTTTTCATATTTATTCGTTTTGTAAACTTATCAAAAAATAATCCAATTTTTAAAAATTCATCTGAAAAAACGTACACTTGGCTGTTAAATAAAAAAAGAAGGGATATGTAAGCTAAAACATACACACCCCTTCTTTTCAATCATCAGAATTTATTTAACTAAAAACTTTAGATGATTCACAATCCAACGAATAGTGCAATCCTATATTTTCTTTTCGCTCTTGTGCAGCACTCACAATAAGGTAAGCGACATTAATCAAATTACGTAATTCTAGAATTGGAGCAGACACTTCTGTTATCTTGAAAAGGCTTTCCGTTTCTTGATAAATCAGCCCTAATCGAGTGTAAGCTCTTTTCAATCTTTCGTTAGAACGCACAATTCCGACATAGTTACTCATGATTGATCGAACCTCGGTACGGCTTTGAGATATCAAAACCATCTCTTCAGCTTGTCTTGTACCCTCTTTATCCCAAATAGGAATATTTTCTTCAAAATCAGCTGTCTTTTCTAGTTCAACGGCTGTTTTGAATGCTTCATTTGCATAGACTACTGCTTCCAAAAGAGAATTAGATGCCAATCTATTTGCACCATGCAAGCCTGTGTGTGTACACTCTCCTGCCGCCAATAGATTATTAATTGTTGTTTGCGCTTTTTTATCGACTATAATTCCACCACAAAGATAATGTGCTGCAGGACAAACAGGGATGTAGTCTTTTCTGATATCAATACCCAAGGTCATGCATTTCGCATAGATTGAAGGGAAATGATTTAGAATTTCTTTTTCATCTATGTGTGTAGCGTCCAAGTAGACATGATCAAAACCTCCTTTTTTCATTTCGGCATCAATCGCTCTTGCTACAATATCTCTCGGAGCTAAAGAACCTCTTTCATCGTATTTTTCCATGAAAGAAACTCCTCGCTTATTTCTTAGAATAGCTCCAGCACCTCTCAATGCTTCAGTAATCAAAAATGCAGGTTCTTCGCCAGGATTGTAAAGTGCAGTTGGGTGGAATTGAACAAACTCCATTCCTTTCACTTCTCCTTTTGCACGATAAACCATCGCAATACCATCCCCAGTTGCTACAGATGGATTGGTTGTTGTCGAATAAACTTGTCCTAAACCTCCAGATGCAATCAAAGTAACTTTGGCTAGTACAGTTTCAACTTCTTGAGTTGATTTGTTTAGAATGTAAGCACCGTAACAAGTTGTGTCTTCTCTTCTTCGAGTTACTTTTTCTCCTAAATGGTGCTGCGTAAGAATTTCAACAGCAAAATAATCGGGCTGAACTTCAATGTTAGGACGAGATTTCAATTCTTCTAGCAATGCTCTTTGAATCTCACGTCCTGTCATATCCTTATGATGAAGAATACGGTAATCAGAATGACCTCCTTCTTTAGCTAGGTCATAACGACCATTTCGATCTTTATCAAAGTCAGTTCCCCAGTCTATTAGTTCTTGGATTCTTTTCGGTCCTTTTTCCACGACCATACGAACCACAGACTCATCACATAGATGAGCACCAGCTACCAAAGTATCTTGGATGTGCTTTTCGTACGAATCTGCTGGATCAATAACCGCTGCTATCCCGCCTTGTGCATATTGAGTATTGCTTTCTGAAGGCTCATCTTTGGTTACTACCAATATCTGAATATCTTTTTGTTGTTCAGTGTAGTAATCAGATAGTTTTAGCGCATAACTTAAACCAGCTACGCCAGAACCTATGACCAAAAAGTCAACTTTTTTCATAATTTGATGCCTTAAAAGGAATAATTGGGGGAAAGGAAAAAAATAAGGCTGAATAAACTGAAAGACGTTCATTCAGCCTTGAAATATCTTTAAGATAACTCGAACATACGTTCAATAGAGCTCTTAGCTTTAATTCTGATATCTTCAGGTACATCTACCGAAGGATATTCATATTTCAAACAAGAATATACTTTTTCCAAAGTGTTCATTTTCATGAAATGACACTCACTACAAGCACAAGTGTTATTTTCATCTGTTGGCGCAGGAATCAATTCTTTATGAGGAACTGATTGAGCCATTTTATGAAGAATACCAGCTTCAGTAGCCACAATGTAAGATTCACCTTCATCTTCCTGTACATACTTCAATAAAGCAGCTGTAGAACCGACAAAAGATGCAGCTCTAAGCAATGTCATATCAGATTCTGGGTGTGCAATGATTTGCGATTCTGGATGACGAGCTTTCAACTCCATGATACGGTCAAAAGCAAATGCTTCATGAACTACACAAGCACCATCCCAAAGCAACATTTCACGACCTGTCTCCTTCATGATGTATGCTCCAAGATTTTTATCTGGTGCAAAGATGATTTTTTCATCTTTTGGAAGACTCTCAACAATTTTCAAAGCATTTGTTGACGTCACAGTGATATCTGTATATGCTTTTACTTCTGCTGAAGAGTTGATGTAAGTGATCACCGTATGATCTGGGTGAGCTTCTACAAACTCTTTAAACTTATCTGCAGGAGCAGACTCTGCCAATGAACATCCTGCATTAAGATCTGGTAGAATAACAGTTTTTTCAGGGTTGATGATTTTAGCTGTTTCAGCCATAAAGTGTACCCCCGCAAACATAATAATGTCTGCATCTGTTTCAGCCGCTTTTTGAGCCAAAGCCAAGCTATCTCCTACAAAATCAGCCAAATCCTGAATTTCAGGTCTTTGATAGTAGTGCGCCAAAAGGACTGCATTTTTTTCCTCCTTTAGCTTTTTGATTTCTGCAACCAAATCCAAGCCTTCCACTGGAGCTTCTGCATAGCCTAATTCTTGCACTTTATTTTTTACTTCTTGAGTCAGCATGATAATTAATCCAAGATTACCAGGAATTATCTCCTAGATAATTCACTGTTCAGTATGATTAAGAATACAAATTTAAGGGGTAATTGTTTAAAGGGAAAAAAAATACTGAATGGATTTAAAAATGAATGTCAATTATCGGTTACTTTTTCATGATGATTCTTAAAAATATGGTGTTTAGTTTAGCTTTTTTATTAATGAAGCATTCGGTTAAAAAAACAACAGCCTTCAAGATAAAATACTTGTAGGCTGTTGTCGTCTTTGATCAATTTCTAATCAATTAATGGCTTGGTTCGTAAATCAACCTTAGAAAAGAACTAAATCGCTCATGTTCTTTACTCACAGGAATTCCTGTTACAATACCTATCATTAGTTGCTCTGAAATTTCTACACGCATTTGAGGACGAATTACCATATCAAAATTATCTCTTTCCAATACCTTATTCACCTCTACACCTATAAAATTACGTGTATTTGGTATCATATAATGGAAGTTACTATTGATTTCATACTGGCTGTGCCATTCATTTCCGCCCCATGCTTTATGGAATACAGGACCAGTATAAAGTAGTGTATGAAAATTATTATCCCAATTCTTAGCAGCAATCAAAAATGGATTGAATACTTGACCTTGTAGTATATCTCTGCCATTCATTCTATTTAAGTCAACAAAAGCAAACTCATGAATGTAACCAAATGCCATAGAAGTGAGGTGCTTTTCAGAAACTAGAAATGTCCATTGTGTTGCCAATTTCAAAGACTCAATTCGATTGGATGGAGTTGTTTCAGCATTCCCGTTAGAAGAATAAAATGTAAACGGAACTTCAACTTCCAAACCTAAACGATCAATCGGTGCCCATTCATATTCTACTAATGCTTCGTAAGCATCATAATCTCTATGATCTGTTAAACCAAAACCAACATTCCACTCTTTTTCGCCTTTTCTAGCTCCTAAATCTCGAATCAAATCGATATAAAGTGGTTCTGCGTGAAGAATTTTAGCTGGTAAATCTCTTCTCTCCAAGTGTAGAGAATCCTCTGCTGTAATATTAGTTTGGGCAAAAGCATAGCCAGACAACATCATTGCGAACAATGTTGTATAAAAAAACTTAGTCATGTGATTTGAAAAATTTATTAATCAGTAAAAAAACAGAAGCATTAAATAAATGCTTGAATTCGGATGATTAACAAATGACCTGAGGAGGCTTGTAAGGAGGTGTTTGCGCTAAAGATTTAAATATCTGATTCTTCTGAAAACCATATTTCTTATTTTCAATTACAGTTTCAAAAGTGAGAATCTCAATTAGTGTCAGTTTAGAAAAAACAGCTATTTTTTTGAGAAGCTGATTTGATTGTTGCTGGTCTTGTTCTGACGATTCAGGAATAGCATTGTCTTTTTCCATCAAATATTCTAGTACCCACTCCACTACCGTATCATAAGTATTAATATGATTATTCACAGCAGAATGGTATGTTCCATCTATACTAATATTTAGATATAGCAGAACAAGACTCCAAAGAAGAGCTGATTTGAATGAAAATTTGGTTTTAATATGTGTTATTATTTCCTGCAATCGAAAACTTTAATAAATACGATGTTATTTAATGATTGCGAAAATAATCAAAAAGAGAAAGAGTGATTAAAATTTATTTTTAAGAAATGTGAATATAAAATAATTTAAACACTACTTATTCGAAATAAATCACATCTATATCACTCCATTGTATGTATTGTTGACCTTTTTCCAGTTTACGATCTTTATAGAGCAACAAACCTTGATTACTAATACTCACATCGGGCGATTGACCTAACATCAACTTTCTTCCAGATTTAAGCTCGACCACAGTAAACTTGAAGTTATTAGGCTCAATTTTAGAGATTTTCTGAATAGGAATTTGGTACAGCATTTTTTCATCTACTCCTCTCAACACTTCAATACTTTCAGTTTTGTTGAGGTCATAAACTGTATATCCACTGAATTTAGTCCCATTTTTAGTCAGTACAGTCGCAAAGATTCCTCTTTCACTTTTATACCTTTCAAAATGACCTCCCAAATCATCCAAACCATTCTCCATTTGGATACTCTTAATTTCAGAGAAAGGAATTTCCAAAATACCCCAATTGTAGTTTTTAACTTCTAGAGAAACGCTGTTTAGATCAATAGTTTTTCGGCTTCTCTTATTTTGACTTCCATCAATCAAAACCATACCAGTATGATCAACCTCTATTGCTTGTACATCTTCGTCTAACCAATACAAATTTTCAGAGCTTGTCAAAAACTCTAGATTACCTTCAAACACACCATGTTTCGTAAAAACAGTACCATGATAATTCAATTTATCTGAAGGATAAATCTTCTTCGGAGGACGTTCAAAATCGATAGATTCAACATTCTGAAAACTCATTACCTGATCACCCCATTTTGTAGAAAGAATCAACTGCTGAGAAGCATCTAATTTCACAAAATGATTATTCCCATTTTTAAGGAATATTGAACACAAATCTTCATGTACTTCAATTCTTTTGATATGTCCCCATTGGATAATAAAAGGAATACTTGCCTCTGGAGAATCACTAGAAATCATTGCACTCCATAAAGAACTTAAAAACTCAAACTTTTGAGGTTCAGTTTCAGTATTCCACTCTCGAGAAACACCAAGTGTTGTAGCTTTATTTTGTTCGCGGTAATAGGAAAGTTTTGAGGCGATGCCAAGACGGTCGACAAAGAAATTAGGAGCATCTTTATCAGCAACAAGCATATCATCCCACTGATCAGCGCCTAAAAGCTCAATAAAGCCTTCAATTTTTTCACCATCAGAGGTTCTTATTTGTCCATAAATAAAGGATTCGCCTCTATATTCAGCATATAAAGTCAAATTCAATAGACAAAAAAAGCCCAGTAAAAAGTATCTAGCTTGTCTTAGTAAAGTATTCATATATTCTCTCCCAACTTGTAATAATACTATTGCCTCACTTTAAAGTTAAGTTATTTTTCTAGATCAGACAATTGTCAAATTAAAGTAGGGAAACTAAGCGTGACTTTGTGCTGTTCGAAAGAGGTAAACTAACTAACTTTTACTCATAAATAACGCTCTTCCATAAGTCATTCTGATTTAGTAGATTAAATATATTTTAAAAGGCTAATGACAGGGAAAAGCCATCTAGACTACATATGATTGATCTATATTCAATTCTTCATATATCTGAAAATGCTAGCCCACAAGAAATCAAGAAAGCTTTCAAAAAATTAGCATTACAATATCATCCAGATAAACACCCAGAAAATAAAGCTGCCGAAGAAATCTTTAAAGTGATTAATGAGGCTTATAGTGTTTTATCTGATCCTCAGAAAAAAATGTATTATGATGCTCAAAGACAGTATCAGTCTTATTTGAGTTCTCAAAATCAGTCGACACATACATCTCCATATTTTCATCAGAGTTATAGCCAATCTCCTTCATATTCACATGAGACTAATTACGAGGCAGGAAGTTCAACTTATGAGCAAAGACTTAAACAAGAGCGACAAACGACTCGCATAATTTTTCTCTCTATTTTATCTTTTATACTTATTTCTGTCTTTTTTTCAATGGGAATGGAATACCATCGAATGCGAAAAATTGAGAAAATGAGTGCTCAGAAGGATATTATCTTTAAAGAAATCAATAGTTATGTAAGTCACAGAAACTTCTCGAGTGCACTGCATGATGTAGACAGCATCATTACTTCCGTTCCAGAGTTTTCAGATGCCATACTTCTAAAAACACAAATCTTAGATTCTTTAGCCAATTATACAGACTCTTTATTCAAGGTTAATGAATACGGGCAGGTTGTGGAATCCATTTCAATAATTGAGGACTACGACCCAAATATGGATTATAAGTGGTTAATAAAACGCTCAAAATGTCAGCAACTGCAAGGAGATTACATTCAAGCCTTAAATACTTTATATATTCTGATAAATAAGAAACCACAGAACTTAGATGCTCACAATGAAATTGCCTCAATTATGTTTTATCAGTTCAATCAAAAAGATATTGGATTAAGGTATATGGATCGGGCAACGGAGTTAATTGTGGAAGATTATGAAAAAAAATATGGCAAAGCCTATGCGATCTTAGTCCCTCCTCAAAAAACTCCAGAACTTCATTATCAGATTTTTCTGAAAAAAGCAGAAATGTATTTTGAACTAGAAAGATACAAAGCATCTTTGGAAGCATTGGATTGGGCACTTTATTTGCGACCTGAAGCGGTAGACCCTATAATTTTAAAGGGAAAAAACTTAGCGAACTTGGGAGAAGCTAAAAAAGCCTGTAATTTATGGAAAGAAGCCAGAAATAAAGGCTCATTAGAAAGCATTCATCTGATTGAACTTCATTGTAGATAATTCTTTAAGTATACAGTGGTATTAATCATGAATGCTCGTCACCTCATTTTCCTATTTTATAATTAAGGACGTACTCAACTTATTTTTGAGCGATGCATTTTCTGATATCTATCATTACATACCTATTACCTTTATTTTATTCAACAACATATACAACAAGCGAAGAAGCGCCGACTTATATACATCAAAAATTCAAAAAACATAGTGCCAACGAACTTTACGATTTACATATAGAATATCCGTATTTTTTGATTGATAACGAGAATAAAAGCCACAAGCTCAATCTTAGTATTCAATCTATCATGACTTCAGCTTTAAAAGATTTTCAACATCAGCATAAAAAACGTTCAAAAAAAGTAAACCAAAACGGTTTTAGTTATTTCAACCTTTCTTATGAAGTCGTTTACTTGTCAGAATCTATTCTGAGTCTAAAATTCATAAATACATTATTCTATCATGGAGAAGCAAGCGAGAAAGAAAAAGTATCGACACTTAACTTTGACTTGAAGAACAATAAAATCTTAAAAATCAAGAGCATTTTTGATATTGAAACGGATAACCTACGTAGTTCAATTCTGAGTCTAATCATGGAAAAATCGAGCTGTTACTGTAACCGATATTCAGTGTACAAACAATTCTGTATCGCAAAAGAGGGAATCTATTTTTATGGCGATGATTATTCTTGTCCTGAAAACTGCTCTACGGTGACCACTTTTTTGTCATGGAGTGATTTAGAAGATTTTTCATTAAACCCCTTATTTGCTCAACACCTTCTCTAATTTTAACTCTGAATCTTTAGAAAGTATTAAACTTTAACAACATAGCCTTAATTTTCTGACAAGACTGTTATAGCTAAAATTATTTTTTTCTAAATTTGAATGATCGACCCTCAATAGAGGGTTTTATTGTTTAAATCGTCTGTAAAGTCATGACTTTTTCTAAAGTTGTCGGCTTTATTTTGTAAACCTTAAACTTTTTGCAAAAGTGAGAAGAACGAAAATCAAAGAGCTAATTGCTCAAGGAGAAATCGGTAGCAAAGTTAATGTAAAAGGATGGGTAAGAACCTTCCGTAATAATCAGTTTATCGCCATTAATGATGGCTCAACTATCAATAATATCCAAGCCGTTGTTGATTTTCAGAATACAGACGAGAATTTGTTGAAAAGAATCACAACAGGAGCAGCTATTTCTGTTGATGGAGAAATACATGAATCAATGGGTAAAGGTCAGCGTATCGAGATCAAAGCTGAAAGCATTGAGATCTTAGGAGATGCTGATCCTGAAGAATACCCATTGCAACCAAAGAAACACTCTTTGGAATTCTTGAGAGAAAAAGCACACTTGCGTCCACGTACAAACACAATTTCTGCGGTTATGCGTGTTCGTCATCACTTGGCATACGGTATCCACAAATTCTTTAACGACAAAGGATTTGCTTATATGCACACGCCAGTGATCACTGCTTCAGATGCTGAAGGTGCTGGTGAAACTTTCCGAGTAACTACAATGGATTTGGATAATCCTGCTCGTACAGAAGAAGGGAAGCTAGATTTCTCAAAGGATTTCTTTGCGAAAGAAACAAACCTTACTGTATCGGGACAATTGGAAGCTGAAGTTGGGGCAATGTCTCTTGGTGAAGTTTATACTTTTGGTCCTACTTTCCGTGCAGAAAACTCAAACACAACTCGTCACCTTGCTGAGTTCTGGATGATTGAGCCAGAAATGGCATTCTACAATCTAAAGGACAATATGGACTTGGTTGAGGAAATGTTGAAGTATTTGATCAACTATGCAATGGAACACTGTGCTGATGACCTTGCATTCTTAGATCAAAGATATGCACAAGAGCAGAAATCAAAGCCTCAAGCAGAACGTTCGGAATTAGGTTTGCTTGATCGTTTGAAGTTTGTTGTTGAAAATGAATTTGAGCGTTTGACATACTCTGAGGCTATCGACGTATTGTTGAACTCAAAAATGCACAAGAAGAAGAAATTCAAATACACCGTTGAATGGGGTATTGACCTTCAGTCTGAGCATGAGCGTTACTTGGTTGAAAAAGAATATAAAAAGCCAGTTATCCTTACTGATTATCCTAAAGACATTAAAGCTTTCTATATGAAGCAAAATGAGGATGGAAAAACTGTAGGAGCAATGGACGTTCTTTTCCCAGGTATTGGTGAAATTGTAGGTGGTTCTGAAAGAGAAACTGACTATGACAAACTAGTTCAGAGAATGGTTGAAATGGATGTTCCTCAAGAAGACCTATGGTGGTACTTGGAGCTTCGTAAGTTTGGTACAGCTCCTCACTCAGGGTTCGGTCTTGGTTTTGAGCGTCTGATCTTATTCGTTACAGGAATGGGTAACATTCGTGACGTAATTCCTTTCCCAAGATTCCCACAGTCAGCAGAATTCTAGGATTAAATAATTCATCAGTTAATAAAAAAAGCCTTAGATATTGAATAATCTAAGGCTTTTTTTATTTCAATTTTTTTCTCGTTCTAGAAGTATTCTTTTAGCTATTGAATCAATCTTAGAACCAAATAGCTTTTTCATGTAACTATCTCCTGTGAAATAAAAATGAATGTAAACAGCGCTACTCCATAGTGCTCCAACTAACACTCCTATCACGCCCCCAAATATTAAAGAAGAAAAACCACCTACATTTTTATAAGACAAAAACATAGATAATAATAGTGAAATCAAAACCACCATTTTAGTAGTTCTGACTCTTTGACTTTCTTTTAAAGGTCTAATTATTGCCAACAAAGACATTCTTTCTAAAGGACTTGATGGATATAAGTATCGCCAACGTTTTGTAGTATGATTAATAACAGCCAAATAATATTTCCCAAATTGAAGAAAAGTTAATTCGTGGTTAGTTCTTATAAAATTGGAAAGATCTTGTCTTATACTTATAGGGACTTCATTCCCTTGATTATCAACTAACCAAAGCGTTGAATTATTTACATACTTATACTCTAAATCAGATAGTCGATTATTATTTCTAACAGATTT
Organism: Sediminitomix flava; assembly: GCF_003149185.1. Lineage (NCBI taxonomy): Bacteria > Pseudomonadati > Bacteroidota > Cytophagia > Cytophagales > Flammeovirgaceae > Sediminitomix > Sediminitomix flava. The sequence goes on from NZ_QGDO01000002.1 coordinate 441,730, forward strand.
TATTTTTAAATCAGTAGCTTTCCCAGAAATAGTATTTACTTGAAAGCTGTTTCCAAATAATGAAATTGTGTCTTTCATTTCACTTTTTATTTGAAAGTCCAAGATTCCCATTCACCCTCTATTTCAGGACTAATATTAGTCTGAGGAACCTGCTTTTTGTTGTTAATCATAAATGACTTCACACCTACAGTCTCCGTCAAGTAATCCGACAGTTCTTTATAAGAAATCTCACCTTTTGTCTCTTGAAATTTATCCATCAAGAAATAAGTGAAAAGTCCATGTCTTTTTTCTTTATATGGCAAACTTGACTGATCACCGCTACTTGCTGTAAATACAATCAAATTCTTTGTTATATCCTGTTCCTTTGGCGTTACTTTAAATCCTCTTGAGGCTAAAAGTCCTGTCTCACGAGCACCTCCACTAAAACATGCATCAATGAACGCCGTTGCTCTCTTTGTATTGTGAACAGTCAATTGTTCATATAAATAATCAAGTTTTATAGCCGAAAACTCTAAATCTGTTGCAGAACCATCTACTGGAATTAAATATGGTTCTTTCGTTTTTTCATCAGGGAAACCATGACCTGCATAATAGAAAAAGATTTCAGCTTTTCCCTCCAACATTTCCGACACTCCAACCAATTTCTTGACAGCTTTCATCATTTCGATGTAACGAGCATCTTTTAAGAAGATCATGTTTTCTTGAGGAACACCCAAATGAGCTAATGCAAAATCATAAAAGCTTTGAGCATCATTATGAGCAAATGGCACATCTGACTCAGCCTCTAATCCTGTTTGATAAGCATGATAGTTTTCATTCCCGATCACCAGTGCAAAACGGTATGGATTTGTTGGCATTGTAGAATCATACTCAAATGTAAATGCAGGCCCTACATTCACTACTTCTAATTGATTCTTACTTGTAGCAACTTCTTCAGTTAGTGAAATTTCTTCAACTGTTGCAATCACCGTTTCCTCTACCAAAACAGGTTTTACGTAATTAATTTTAGGACTTGCTAGCTCTGTTTCTCCAACTGCATTAGTTGCTATAACCTGATATAAATTCTCACCTTCGCTCAATAATAGACTCTTTTTCCCTGTAAAAACAAAAGAGTTTTCTTCTTCAGAAATATCGTTTTTAATATCATTCCAGCTCTCTTTATAAAGAATTTTTCCATTTTTCTTGATGAAGATTTTATCGATCCACATTTCTGATGCCACTTCATACTCTAAGGAGAACATCTCAGTCGCTGTAGTTGAGTCTTTTTGGGTAAATGAAACTGAAGGAGCTTTGATTAAGCGATTTTTTAATCTTTCTGCAATCTCTATACTTTGCTGATCTAGATTCATATCTAAAACATCCCAAACATTTACTTTAGGAGAGAATAGTACAGCACTAGCAAATTGATTGGCATTTGGAGCAAAATCAACGGCTAAAATATAATCTTTCTGTTTTTCGGATTTGAAAACAATACACCCTGTTTCGATTTCCATTAAAACTAAATAGCCATCATGTGAGCCACTTAACAGATAACGACTGTCTTTGCTGATTGCAAAAGTTTGTACCCAGTTTTTATGAATACGGTAAGCATTTACCAAATCATGATCATGTGAGCTATAAACATTAATCAGTTTATCGTCACCTCCACTGAGAATATGTTGTCCATTAGGACTAAAAGCAACTTTTCTAATCCAACCATTGTGAGCCTTAAACTTAGCTTTAAGGAAGTTTCTTTCAATATCCCATTTATATAATATTCCTTTTGAGTCTCCCGCAATAATGGAAGAACCCACAGGATGAAATGCTACAGAGTTTACTTGTCCAATTGCATCTGTAAAGGAAGTCAATGGAGTAGTTTCTCCCAATTTCCAAACTTTTACAGACTTGTCTTTAGAAGCACTTACAATGAATTCACTTTTAGGATCTATATCAATTGATGTCACATCATGTTTATGACTTTTTAAAACATACTCAATTGTTGAGTTTTCTAAATTATATACCGTAATACGAGCATCTTTCCCTGCAGAAACTAAGTATTTCCCATCAGGGGAAAATTTCACTGATAGCGGTGTACCTTTCAACTTATATTCAAAAAGTTTCTCACCTAACTTAGTGTCTGTTACAACGATTTTATTATCAAAAATTGCTGAAGCAAGCATTTTTCCATCAGGACTATAAGCTAAACTTGTAGCCATTTCACCTTTCACAGAAATAAATTGCTTCAGATTCACTTCTTGAGCACTCAATTTTAATGCTCCGAAGACTAGTGCAAAAAATAATATACTTATTTGTTTCATATTACAACGATTTCGATTTTAGGATACTAATTCTAGCTCCAATTTGAACTTGAGGCATAGCATACCACCCAAACGCATATCCTCCTTGCACAAATGCCCCGAAATTATTTGTAAATGTATAATCTAATCCTAAACCAGGATAAATACTCAGATTAATCACACTATCATCCTCTTCCAAGGATAACGGTTGAGTAATTTCTTCACCCTCTCTTGAAAACTCTGAAGTATTTGTAAAAAGGTAATTTATATTCAACTGAGCTTCACTAAACATATAAAACCTTAGTTTACTTCTAGGGTTGAAATATAGTTTAGGAGAAAAACCTATATCAATAGTGTGATACTCAGCTTTTTCTTTTTCGATAAAATCAAAACCACCTAACTGGTATTTATTTTCATAAGCCTTGGTCATTAGAGTTGATCTCACGATTGTTTCTAAAGACCATGAAGGATGATTATTATACTGAACTCCAATACTAAAACCACTAGCTACTTCATCTAAAGGAATATCTGTATTCCCCAACATCGATGAGTTTTGCATATGATTATAAGACACATTCAGTGAAAGTTTATTTTGGAATTGAGCTTGCACTTGAAAACAAGCCGTTATCATTAAAAAACTTAAGATTCCAATTACTTTTTTCATGATATCTGTAAAAAATTCTTGTTCTAAAATTAAAAAATGCTCTACTCAATAATCAGTCTAACATTTAAAGCCTCTGCTTCAGTAACAATAGACAGAATATACATTCCTTTTATTAAACCGTTAGTACTTACCTCGACCTTCGCATCACTAAAAGTACCAAAATCTCTTGCCACTCCTCCATTCAAGTCTAATAACCTTAAATGATATTCTCCCAATTCATCTTCTAATTCAAATGTAAATTTATCTTGAGTTGGGTTCGGGTAAATATCCACAGCTGTTTCAGCCCAACTTCCTCTTCTTGAAAGTGATGAACTACTGATAAACACAGGATTAGATGTAATTGAATAAGGAACTCCTTTTCCAGAATTTAAAATAGCTTCTACCACATAAATTCGTTCATTTATTTTAGGGCTCTCATCAATGAAAGAATCTAAAAAGTTGGCTGGCTTTGTCCCGATTTCTTTTAAGTCAGCATAAGTACTTCCTCGAAGAATTCGATAAAATTGGAGATGGTCGCTATTAAGTAGCTTAGCAAAGCTCAATACAATATTACCATTTACATCTTTATAGTAAGACAAGAAAATACTACGATTTTCATCGCTTATTTCAGATTCTAAACCACAATCATCAATTACCGAAATAGCATATGAATAGCCTTCATCACCAAATGGATCAGCATCTTGATCTATAAATTCAGAATTATCACTATGCGCTACACTTCCAATTTTTTCAAAAGCACCTAAACCTTTTTTCCTATAAATGTTGTAAGAAGCGATTCTTTGACCTTCCGGTTTACTCCAAAAGACTTTATTTTTATTTAGCTCTAAGTCGACTGTAACGCCTTCTAAAATTTGATCATTATATGTTGCGTATTTTTCAACTTTAAAATAGTCTATTCCACATTGATCATCTTTTGAAACTTGTACTTTGTAATCAGCAAATGTATGTGCTGTAATACTTTGAGAAGTACTCCAAAATTTCCAAACAGGATCCGTTTCAGTTTTGATATACCAAGAATAACTATCATAGCCACTTCCTGCATCTAAAGTAGTTTGAGGAGATTCATTTGCACAATAAATTGCAGCTCCTTGTACTGAAATTGCGAAATTTGGAATTGGATCAGCAACACCTACTTCATAAGTCTCTTCATAAGTACAATCTACTCTAGAATCAATAACAACTAACTTATATTGCCCCGGTGATAGGTCACTCAAATTAGAGTCGTAATACTTTACATTATTCTGATCTTCCCAATAAAAAGTAACACCACTAGGTATTGCACTTGTAATCCTTAAAGAACCAACACTCTGATCACAGGTTGCATTCTGAACATCTACCTCTACCCCTACAAAATCAGCATCTATATCAAATGAAGTCGTAAATGTACTATCCACCGCATCAGTGATCGATACATTATAAGTTCCAACTTCAAGATCAACTAATGTTGTATTAGAACTAGTAAAGCTATTAGGTCCTGTCACACTTACTACAAAAGGTGAAACACCATTATAAATAGAGATTTCAGCACTAAAAAGATCTTCTTCACTACATCCTTGAGGAGAAACACTAACCGTAGCAGCTAATTCTTGAACTGCTCCACCTAACTCATGCTCATAAGCTCCAATATCAGGATTTGTCCCCGCTGGCATTGGGCGAGAATTTCCTACCAAATCATATGGTGTCATATAATCAGTAGAGCCAGCTCCAATAGCAGGAGATTCTGGAGAAAGAGTGAAATCTCCGTTTTCTGGGTCTGTGAAGAGGGGATCTGAGTTTATGTTTGTTGAGCCGTAATCTCCATTTTGGTTTTCATACCAAGTATTTTCAAATATTGAGTATAATACGTTTGCAGCTGAAGGTGCGAATGATACGTCTTCTTCATGCCCAAAAATAATAGAATTAGAGATATGTGATTTATCTACGTTAAAGTTTACAGGAGAAAGATGGACAGCTCTTTGAAACTGGTTATTGGTAATTGTTGAATGTGTAATTTTTGAATCATTTAAAAAGTCCGCCCAGAAAAGAATATTCCTTTGAGTTGAAGAAGGTATATTTACATTATTACAGATTACTGAATTTTCTATGTTATAAAAGGTGTTTGTTAATCTGAAAATTGATTCATCACAAAAATTATTTTTAATAATTGTATTATGTAAATGAAAATTACTGTTTTCTAATTTAAATAGACTACTTTCATAAGAGTTCTCTGTAAGTAAATAATTATTATAAAATGTCACCCCATCAATATAAATATCACCGCCATAGACATTAAACAGAGTTTTAAAATTTGTGATACTTAAGGTCTTCATCTTTAATATTCTGTAATCAGAGTGACTTGATATCGATATTAAATCATTTTGACTATTACCATTTAAAATAGTATTCTCACTTCCAGAGATTATTAAATTGTTCAGTACATCTATTTTTTCAATATAAAATTCACCTGAACTTATAATAATTTCAGAACATTCATTAGTTATACTCATCTGAACAGCTTTCTCTAAAGAAGCGAATGGATGGTATTCACTCCCATCATTACTATCATTACCATCAGTAGCAACATAGATCTTAGGAACTGTACCATAAGCTACATAATCAATACTATCTTCTAATACTTGATCTCCGACTGAAGCTGTCAAGTAATATGTACCATCTTCAATATCACCAACCAAATTCTGTTCTGAAGAAGTAAAGCTATTTGGGCCTGTCCATGAGTAAGAAACGTTACCACTTGCATTTACTACTTCTGAAGAAATTACGATTGTATTATCATCTATATTACAATTAGCAAGTTGAGTTATTACAAGTCCTAATTTTGGACCACCTGATTCATGTTCATAAGCTCCAATATCTGGGTTTGTCCCTACTGGCATTGGACGAAGATTTCCCTCCAAGTCAAGAGGAATCATATAATCTAGAGAACCAGCTCCAATGGCGGGGGATTCAGCAGAAAGAGTAAAGTCTCCATTTTCGGTGTTTGCGAAGAAAGGGGATAAATAAGATAAACCTTTATCATCTGTTAACTTGTCACAACCAATACAATTTTTGATTATACTATTATTAACAACGAGTTCATCGGAAAATTCTTTAAAAGCAATATCAATACTAACTTCTGCCCCATATAGAATTGAGTTGAATACTTTAAAATTAGAGGTCGGTACTTGATCCAAGAATTGATGATCAAAATAAAGCTCTGTCTCAGCTAAAGGATTGTAAATAGTGCAATTAATAATTTCGGTTACCTCTTTTTCTCTTAGGGAAATAATTGTTTTATTCTCTGGGAATTCACGTTCAATAAAGCTATTATTTACAATTTTACAATTAATCAATCTAAACAATCCTTTACCTCCAGCCTCTATCAAAGGTGAAAACGAGTTATTTTCTTCAATAATTGTATTATGAAATGTAACATTTGATCTAAAAAACGAAAACAATCCAGAAACATTATATTCTGCATTAGATGGTACACAATTAGTCACCCTTACATTTTCAAATTGAATATTATTATAGTGAACTCTTACAACTGTCCCAAAGTATTTTACTGTAACACCCCTTATCAAATAACTATTACCTTTACTATTGTCGGAGTTAATTAAAAAAATATCTCCTAAATTTTGTGCATGAATTTCAACATTTCCGTTAGATGACAGTATAAAACTTTTATCAACCAATAGTGTCGAAGTCTCATAAACACCTTCACTAAGAATTATTTCAACACATTCATTTCCTTGTAATTCTAATGCTTTTTCTATTGATGCTAAAGGACTATCTTCACTCCCATCATTATTATCATCTCCATCAGTAGCCACATAAATTTTAGGTACAGTACCATATGCTACATAATCAATACTATCTTCTATTACTTGATCTCCAACTGAAGCAGTCAAGTAATATTCACCATCTTCTATATCACCAACCAAATTTTGTTCTGAAGAAGTGAAGTTATTTGGACCTGTCCATGAGTAAGAAACACTACCACTTGCGTTTACCACTTCTGAAGAAACTACGATTGTATTTTCATCAATATTACAATTGGCAGGTTGAGTGATTGTAAGCCCTAATTCTGGACCACCTGATTCATGCTCATAAGCTCCAATATCAGGATTTGTACCCGCTGGCATAGGACGAGGATTTCCAGCCAAATCATATGGTAGCATATATTCAGTAGATCCAGCTCCTATGGCTGGGGATACAGCAGAAAGGGTGAAATCTCCATTTTCGGGGTCTGTGAAGAGAGGGGAAGAAGAAAGATTGTGATTACCATAATCATCTAATATTGATGACAACTCAACACTACCAATCAGCGAATTATTGACCTCCATGAAATTTGATAACGCACTTATATCTACTTCATCCTCATTATAAATTATCGAATTACCTATAAATACTGATTCACCAGGGTTAGAGTATGAATGATATACTCCATTGTTAGTTGCCACGTTATTCTGTGTAATAGTGGTATGAATAATTTTTGACCCTAATTGTGGTACGGCGAAGTAAATGATACCTCCTTCATCTGATCTATTATTTGTAAATAAGCTATTATAAATTTGAGTTTTTGTATTTAAAGTAAAAAAAGTGTGACTTCTAGAGTTATTCTCAGTAAACTTGCTATTAGATATTGTTAGATTACCTCCTTGAATGTTGATTACATAATAGAAACAACACTCTGAACTACTGTATGAATAATAATTATCTAAAAATTCACAACTATCGATTAATATATTAGGGGTTGGGTCTGAAGTTGAGGAGTATAAAACTGTTGAAACATTTTTGATTGTTAAATTTTTTAAGGTGAGGCTCACATTTCCTACAGAAAACATATACCAATTTTCATTACCATCTAAAATCACTTCCCCAATTCCTGTAATGATTAAATTGTTAGATAGGTACATTTTACTTTCTAAATACACACCTTCATCAATAATTATTTCAGTACACTCATTTCCTTGAATTTCTAGTGCTTTTCCCAATGAAGCTAAAGGATTGTCTTCACTCCCATTATTATTATCATCACCATCAGTAGCAACATAAATTTTTGGTACAGTACCATACGCCACATAATCAATACTATTTTGAACTATAAGCTCCTCTAGAGTTACAGTTAGATTGTAAGTCCCATCTTCAATATTTCCCACTAAGTTTTGTTCTGAAGAAGTGAAATCGTTTGGTCCAGTCCATGAATAGCTTGGAGTACCTGAAGAATGAGAAACCTGAGTTGATATCACTTCGGTATCACTATCAATAGCACATAAAGCAGGTTGGATAAGAGTGACTTCTAGATAAGGTGTATCTTTAGCTAATAAATTTTCATAAGCTCCCATATCAGGACTTGTTCCTTCGGGAAGTGGACGAGTATTTCCTAAGATGTCAGAAGTAAGTGTTGAAGTACTACCAGCTTCCATCGCAGGGGAGTCTGAAAGCAGACTATAATCTCCTGTTGATGGAGATTTAAATTTTGGGTCTTCATTTATATTCCCTTCTCCTGGCCATAAATCATTAAAAACCTCTCTATCATAACCCAATATAGCATTTCCAATGATAGAGTTACTTACATAAAATTGTCCAAGTTTGTCAAGATGGAAGTCAATATTTAGAGTATCTGCATTGTCATCAATACTAAAGTTATCATAAACAATACAATTATTGATAGATACTTCACTGAATGGGTCTAAATAATATACCCCCCCTCCAAAAGGTCCGGGAGCAACAGATGTATTATGTGATATAGTAACATGTTCAAATGTACCTTCGATGTTTTCATTTAGATAGACACCTGCACCAAATCCATAACTGTCATTACTTGAAATTAATGTATTCTCTATGTTAAAGCTAGAGTTTTTAATAGTTATACCTCCTCCAAATTTATTATTTGAAATGATTGAGTTTTTTATATCAAGGTTGATACCGTCTATATATACCCCAGTACTATTATCAATTATTTTTAGATATTTCAATTCAACATTGTAAACACCAGAAGATGCAGAGTAAATATGTAATCCTATACCTCCTTCTCCTTGAGATTTCTTTGAATTTGATATTGTAATTTTTTCTAGATGAATATTAGCATCTCTTAGTTGAACGATACCATCTGATGTGTTGGATCCATCAATAACCACACTATCTCCTTCTCCCTGAATATGAATATCCTTATCGATATACAATTCTTCATAATACACACCATTTGCTACACTGATTTTTTCGGTTATATCATTGGCTAGACTAATAGCTGTAGTTATCGAGTTTATTGGATCGTCTTGTGTACCGACTCCGGAACCTGAACCTGATTTTGAAACGTAGATTATTGATGGTACTTCTGCAGGTTCATCCAATTCATTTTCAACAGCACCTATATCTGCAGAAACTGAACTATCATAAGTTCTTTCAGCTCCAAAAATATCTTTAGCGATACCTAAACTAAAATTTTGAGCTAGCCCTATTGCTGGTGAGAAACTCGAAAGACTAAATGTATCAGTAAGAAGTGGGTCTATGTAATGACTACTCGAGTAATTCGTATCTGTATTCTGAAGAATACAATTATTGAATTCACCTAAAATTGAAGTGGAAGTCCCATTATTATAAACTATAGAGTTATAAAATGTAAGGTTATTACTATCTAAACCATGATCTCCATTACTAGCTAACGTGCTATGTATAAATGATGGTGTACCCGTATTTGTTTCATACTTTACAGCTTGAGCGTTATCGGCTATGATACAGTTAAATACTTTTAAAGAGGAATTCCCTGCTCGTTTTATCGTTATAGCACCTTGTCCAAACTGTTTCATGACACAGTTTCCAATTTCTGGGCTAGCATCACCCTCTACTTCAAAGGCAACTCCTGTATCTTGACCACCTCCTTCTAGTGTAAAACCTATGAATTTAGCATCAGAGCTTTCATCCATATCAAAAGTCACTAAAGATTTATAAACATTTGAAGGCTTCAAAGTTGTTTCTAAAACGCCACTCTGAGACTCGATGGTTACATTTTTCCCCTTGTATTCAATATTTTCAGTGTAAGTTCCTGAGAGAACAATGATTTCATCTCCTGACGAGGAAACATCGATCGCAGTTTGAATACTAAATAACGCACTAGATTCTGTATCTCCAGCATTTGAATCGCTTCCTAGCGTGGAAACATACCAAGTTTGTTGTGCTTGTGAGTAAGTATTAATTGAGAATAAAAATACTGTTAGTATTAAAAAAAATCTCATAATTATTATTCTATAGCTAAGCTTATTTATCAAAAAAATAGATGTACAAATCTAAGGCTTTTTATACAGAATAATTAACAGTTGAGTGTTAAAACAAAAAGTTTGATAAAAAAATAACCTCCTATGTTACACTGCAACATGGAGGTTCCTTTCTTTGATTCGTTGTCGAATCTGCTCTGTTTCAATCATTGTTAGTTAAGTTCTATTCTTCACAATTTCATTTCCTAGTTCAAAGAATAGATACTTGGTCTGGATTTACAGATCCAAAGTATCTTCGTATTTCACTTTGTTGCCTGATAACTTCAAGTAGTACACACCACCATTCAAACGACTCAAGTCAAAACGCTTTTTGATTTCTGAAGCTTCGAAAGTATCTGCATATACTAGGTTACCATTTTCGTCAGTAAGCTCCAATGCCATTTCTTCATCATTTGAGTTATCGAACAATACATCTAGTTTTTTGTCGATCAAACGGAAGATAAATGGTTTGTCTTTCATCACCATCTTGTGACCTTTCATTACTGCTACTCTGTCATCATTGATGTTGAACATCTTGATTACTCTTCTGTCAGCAAATTCCATAGTAAATACATACTCTCCTGCTGGTAAATGTGAGAAGTTCAATACTTCGTTTGCTGATTTTACATCTACAATTGTTTTGTGTAGGTAAAGGTTACCAGCTTCGTCTGAGATGTAGTAGTCTACTTTCTCGCCTGATACGTTACTCAAACGTAGGAATGCTGCTTTGTGATCTGTTGACGCTTTAAAAGAATAAGATACTGGAGAACGATCTGACGCCATACTTACTGAAGCAAAGCTTACTAATGCGATTACTAATGCTAAAACTTTTTTCATGGTTTTAATTTTGTTGTGTTTCACAATTGATTACACCACAAAACAATAGTAAAATTTCAGCCTGTACAACAGCCAAACAGACACTTAATAATTAAGTGTCCGTTTGGTGTTTAAAAATAAAAAATAACCCAAATCAACACTTTTAGAATATTATTCCGAATCAATAATCACAAACCTCCATTTTATATCATTTTAAACTTTTGTGAAATAAGGTTTATACATAAAGTGTTTAGCCGACATCATTCCCTTACTTACAATAAGTGTAAATGTAGGATTTATATATTTTAACTTATTTTAACATTAAATCTATTGATTTGTATTTTAGGAAATAAAAAAGTCTCTTATGAACAGATTCATAAGAGACTTTAAAAGAGGTAATTTTAACTTCAGATCAGTCCACCGATTCCAAAAAGTAAGACAAAGACTAAAGTTGAAAGAGCCATCTGCTTTAAATATGGATCTAAATCTTTTGGAGAAGTATATTTTTGCACTGCAAATCCATTTTTTAATAATAATGGAGCAGAGGCTAAGAACAAAAATTGCCAAGGATTAGTGTAATTTTGCAAAACATAAACTGTTGTACAGATTAATCCACCTAATATTAGTACCCAATGATAGATTACAGCATTTTTTCTCCCGATTCTCACAGGAATAGATCTTTTCCCTGCAAGTTTATCAGACTCTATATCTCTTACATTATTCACATTCAAAACTGCAGTCGCAAAAAAGCCACAACTAAGAGCGGGTAAAACAAGATTGTATGAAAATGATTGAGCATGTAGGTAGTAAGTCCCTAAAACGCCTACTAAACCAAAAAAGATTAGAACAGATATATCACCTAATCCGGCATATCCATAAGGATTTGAACCTGCAGTATATGTAATTGCAGCTATAATACTCAAAATACCTAGACCTAGAAATAACCAAAGAGCCATTCCTGAACCAAGGCTTACCACCAAAAGGCTAATCCCTGAAACTAAAGATAGAATTGTAAAGATGATCATTGCCTTCTTCATAGCTGAAAGTGAAATCACACCCGTTTGTACCATTCTGGAAGGTCCTTCTCTTTCTTCGCTATCAGCCCCATGCACTGAATCACCATAATCATTGGCAAGATTTGAAAGGATTTGCAAAAAAATTGTCGTTAAAATACACAGCCCTAATACATCTCCTCTAAAACTACCTTGCTGTGCTGCCAAAAATGATCCCATACCTATACAAGATAAGGCCAAAGGTAAGGTCCTTAATCTGAAGGCTTGTAACCATGCTTTTATCATAATCACCTAAATTTCAATTTATCAATTTTTCAAAATTAAGGATTTGGATCTTATTCGGCTTTCAATTCTACATTTTTATTGAAAAAATAACATTTCGCATCATTCAATTTTCCACAACAATTGGCTTTCTCCCAATATTAGAAGTAGAATCTTCCAATTCATTGGAATGGATATAGATCAATGCACCTTCTTTTATTTTAGTGATAATTTCTTGTGCATCTCTTGGAGGTAGTGCAGGACAACCTTGACTTTCCCCTAGCCGTGGCAAACCCTCTTCCCAAAGGTTTTGATAAATAGATAAACTACTCGCATAATATGCAGGGTGAATAACAATATCTCTCTTTCTAGTATTTGTATTTCTTTCCCAAATTCCTTCCAATCTTAAACTCCTTCCATATTTGCCTTTATAAACTTCAGCAGTTTTTAAGGCTCCATCTACAGAACAATTAGATGCTGGAATATTTGAAATTTTTGGTGTAAAAATATTCCCTTTACTTCCGCCATGTCCGTGAGTAGTAAAGAATGACTCAACAGACTGCTTTTTTAAATCTATTAAATAGAACCTTCTTACAAAAGAAGGTTTCGTCAAGTCAATAGCCACAACGTAGTCGTGATTATCTAGTAAATGGGTATGATTTTCATATTCAGAAATAACTTGCTGGTAAAGCTCTTGATCAATAGTATTCTCATGAGTCCAGAATTTCCCGATAGATGAAGGTGACAATAAAGCAAAACTAAGTAATGAGTAGATAAAGTAGTCCATGATACAGCTTTTGTAACTTTAAGCTATCATACTTGTATCAAGAAAAAAAGTCAGTTTTTATATTGGCATTGCATCAGTATAGATTTCAAAATTATACTGATGTCCGAATAAAAATGACACTTCTTTAAAAGAAGTATCATTTTTAAAAGATTCCTCCATTTAGATAAACACCATGAACTCCCCATATCACTAATCCCATTCCAATAGCATACAGTGTATTCTGAAATCTTTTGATAGATTTCATTAATCTATTGCTTTGCTTCCAAATTTCTTCGTTCGACAGGTAATTTGTTTTATAATTCATAAGAAGTATGTTTGAGTTTTATTAGACAGGAAAACTTACGCAAGAAGTTCTTGTCTGTTGGAGTGATTAGCTATTATTGACAAGAAAAAAAGATTAATCAAGGCATATAAATATCCATTATTTAACAGCAAAATAATCAGAGCACTTTTATTGGATTTTAATTGACTTGATTCTTATTTTGAGAAAATAGATTAAAGAATTTGAGCATATGATGAATTACATCACACCTGAAGGTTTTGAAGCCCTAAACAAAGAGCTTGAAGACCTTTGGAAAGAAAGAGGAAGAGTAGTTGACGCTGTATCTGAAGCTGCTGCAATGGGAGACCGCTCTGAAAATGCCGAATATATTTACGGTAAAAAAAGACTTAGAGAATTAGATAGCAAAATCCGTTTTATTTCTAAAAGGATAAATACGGTTAAAATCGCTGATAATATAGTTAAAGATAAAGACGAAATTCTTTTTGGTGCTGTCGTAACTTTTAAAGATAAAGCTACAAATCATCAGTTAACTTTTCATTTGGTAGGTTCTGATGAAGCTGATATTAAAAATGGAAAGCTAAGTATCGATTCGCCAATCGGGAGTGCATTAGTAAATCTGAAGAAAGGAGATGAGACCGATGTTATGACTCCTGGAGGAAAAAAAACATATGTGATCGTTGATTTTCACTATTAAAAACTAATCCCCACTTCTTTTCAAAAAAGTGGGGATTATTATTTTATCTGATAAACTGTTGTTTTCTTTTAGGAAACTTCGCTGAAGCTACTTTGTAAGATTTCTCAGTTTGACGACGACTTACAGAGGCTGTTTGATAATCTAATATTACACCTCTATCATCTAAAGTCGGCCAATAATTATTTTCTAAATAGAAAAGAGAATAAGCGTAAAGACCAATTTCTTCATTCGTCAAGGCCACATTTACATAGTTAAACTGCTCAGCATTTAAATCTGGCATAAGTCCATCTTCATAGTCCGATACGCCATCTACATTAGCAACCTTAAATGTGATTGGGAAAAAGAAATACCCTTCTTCATTCAAGACAACAGAGCCCACATATTTTCCGTGAGACTGCCCTCCTACAATTTTAACATCATTCACATAAGGCTTCAAACCATTGATGAGCGCTTCACTTGCCGATGCTGAAAATTGTGTTGTGATAAAAACAATCGAGTTCACATTTAGAGCTGCAGCCAAGTCATTTCTGAAAGGAATTGTATCTTCGTTATTATCACTGTTATCATTTCCAACTAACTTCAAGAAGACATCCGATGAACCTGCTTTATCATAACACAAACTTCCAATTTGCTGACAGATATCTAAATATCCACCTCCATTGTATCGAAGGTCAATAATTAAATCAGTTACACCTTCATCTTTAAACTGCTGGAAAGCTTCATTTAAAGGCTCTTCTGAATTCTTTTCAAAAGATTCATAGAAAAAGTAACCCACCTTTTTTCCATTCGACAATTCTTTTACCGTAACCTCACCAACATAAGGTATATCTAATATCTCACATTCAAAAGTTGCTGTAAAAACCTCTCCTTCAATTGGCTCCAACTCTAAAGTAAAAGACTTACCAACCTCTGTAGTATATAACTCCGTGACATTACTTTCAGTAGGAGTAGCACCGTTTACTTTGAGAATTTTATCACCTCTTCTAACCCCTTGTTCATGAGCTTTACTTCCAGATGCTACAAGTACAACATAATAAGATGTGCCATCTCCACCAGGAAATACACCTGTACCAATATCATCAGGCAAGTCATCATCATTAGTTCTAGCAGCTGCATCTTCTGCTGAAGGGTCTTTCATAATGTATGTCCATCTATCTTTTTCTTTATAGATTAACTCGTTGACTAAATCTTCAGGTTCATAGTAGGTCAACTTTGGGGAAGAAGGTAATTCATCATACCACAAATAATCTTCACGCATATAATCATATACAAAT
Source organism: Sediminitomix flava (assembly GCF_003149185.1). Lineage (NCBI taxonomy): Bacteria > Pseudomonadati > Bacteroidota > Cytophagia > Cytophagales > Flammeovirgaceae > Sediminitomix > Sediminitomix flava. The sequence goes on from NZ_QGDO01000002.1 coordinate 457,030, forward strand.
TGATTTATAGCGCTAATTTCTTTTTCATCTTCCTCATTAGGTTTAGGTTGTTCGTCGTTATTGTCATCAATTGTTTCACAGGAAAATAAAAGGAAAAGCAAAAATGGTAAGTAAGCTAAATGTTGGATTCTCATACTAATTGAATTGATTGTTGAATTGGAGCTATCACGTAAAAATTCTTTACATATCTATAAAGAAGAAACATTGTGATTTGTACTCATTAATTGTAAAAGTGAATAGTTTCTAAACTCACTTTCATTGTTAGAAGTTTAAAAATTCAAAATTTAAATAAATAGTTGAACTATTTCTTCAAGCAAATATAACTAAATGAAAACCCACATTTTATATATTTAACTTTTTAAGAAAGACTACATTGGATTTTTTACTTCTACAAAGTCACTAATTATTGAGCTAACTGATACTTAAAATGAATAACAGACACTTTCATTATTTTCAACACGTTCCTTTTGAGGGTTTAGGATGTATTGAAGATTGGATTATCGATAAAGGATATAAATTAAGCTCAACTAATTTTTTTGAAAATGCTAAACTCCCAAATCTTGACGAGTTAGATTGCTTGATTGTGATGGGAGGGCCTATGGGTATTTATGACTATGGAAAATATCCTTGGCTAAAAGAAGAAAAAGAGTTTATCAAAGCAGCAATATCTGCAAATAAAAAAGTAATTGGAATTTGTTTAGGGGCACAATTAATTGCTGATGTATTAGGCGCTGAAGTTTATCCAAATCAAGAAAAAGAAATTGGTTGGTTAAATCTCTACAAAGAATCTGAACACCCAATTCTATCAGATTTTGATAAGGAGTTTACTGCTTTCCATTGGCATGGTGATACTTTCGATTTACCTAAAAATTCAAAGAGACTTTTTCATTCTACAGTCTGTAAGAATCAAGCATATTTATATAATGAAAAGGTCTTGGGGCTACAGTTTCACTTTGAAGCAACAGAAAGTTCTGTAGCTGAAATTGTAAAAAATTGTGCTGATGAACTCATTCCTGCTCCTTACGTTCAGAGTGCCGAATCTATTCTAGTAGAGAAAAGGTATTTCCAAGCCAATAATGAGCGAATGTTTAAGTTATTAGACTATCTCGATCAAATATAAATTATGTAAAAAAAGGCATCTAACTTTAGCTAGGTGCCTTTTAGTCTAGTTAAGACTGTGTTTCAAGTATAAAAGATTGTGGAACTCTATTAGAAAATATCAAAAGGAACCCAGCCTGAATCTGGATCATTTCCTGCGGCATCTAATCCTGCAAAAAGAGCATATTCGTGCCAAGCAAATTTACCTTTGTAAGTTCCATTCAAATCTTCAGGAATAACAAGCTGTACATTCCACTCATAGACTTGTTGTGCCTCTAATGTCATTGGTCCTTCTACCATCAGCTTATCTTCATAGGTGGTAGTTCGTAGATGAATGATCTCTCTTTCTATTTCAGTTTCTCCTTCTTCATATTCAATTTCAACTCCTTCTCCTTCTACTCTCTCTTCAGCTCGAAGTTTCAGATATACTTTATCAATGGCTAAATCAACATCTTTAACCTGAGCTTTAATTGTAATATTAAAAGGCTTACCTAATTCCAATTCATTTTCATGGAAGAGAACCACAACTTCTGCAGCCCCACCTGTGACCATATTTTTGACTTGTTTTACTTTATCCCAAAATCCCATAGCTAATGTAGTTAAATAAAAAGTTGGTTAAAATTAGTATGCTAAGCTATTCGCTCATTTATAGAGATATATTAGTTTTTTCTACACTTAAATACAAGTTTATCAAGGATTTTAGCAGAAGGAAAATTATACTAAAAATGAAAAAAGCTACTTCTATTTCCCTAAAATGAGAACTAAAAGTAGCTTATAATATGAACAGTGTTATACTCTATTCTTCTTCGTTGTAATAAACTATGTAATAGCTCATACCTTTTTCGTCATCAAAACCTTTTTCGATGTGTTCTTCATTCCCTGCCACATTTATTTGGATTTTCTTATCCAGTTTAATCACAGACTTAAAGTCTTTTCTTGATTTCTTCACTGCAGTAGAACTGATCTTGAATTCATCAAAGACAGGAACCTCATTTTTTTCTTTATACTGATCTTTGTATTCTTGGAAAGCATCAATTACCTCAGGCTCTTCCATTACAGAGTTTTCAAACTCTACAATATTGAAATCTTCATTTTCAGTAAAAAATTTCATTGAACGATTCAACATATCCATTTGCTGAGGACGCTCTACATTATGTTCTTCATTGAAAACATCCTCTACAAACTCCTTACAGATGTTTAGGTAGTTTTGAGTATGGAAAAAACTATCTTCTCTCTTTTTCAATCTCAAGAAGCTTTCTTTCCAATATTGTGCCTCTACATTTTTAGAAGGACTATCTTTCAGACAGATTTTAAAACCTTTTTCTTCTTCAAAATTAAAGATCAAACAGCCTTTATCAAGTTTCTTTACATTTGCCCCTTCATCTTGAACAATGGCCCACGCTCCTGTCTTCTGATCTTTAACTTTCAGAAACTTCTCTTTATTTTCTGTCTTAAATAAACCGATCGCATTTACCACTTCTCCATCTACAATACAATCTTCTAGGTAAGCCACATAAAACTCACCGCCTTTGATATTTGGATGTGTTGAAGTATTGTAAAGATGCTTTGCAATCTCACGAGATTGTGGCATAAATTGCTCAAATGGATCATTGAAAAGTCTTCTTGAAAAACCGAACATTTCATTCAAGTTCAAGTCCTCAGACTCATCTGTAAAGTGATAATATCCTCCTTCTCGGAATGGTTTCAAGAAATAAGCCATCAGACTTTTGTGTAGTGGACTGTTTTCTTCAACTTCCAATTCAAAGTCTGACAACTCTAAATCTTCTTCCTGTATTTTGTTTCCTACTTTATGAAGAGCAAGATGTTTGAGCTTTACGCTACCAAAGTCTAATGCTTTTGTCATATTCCTTTTTGATTTAAACTTCGCGAAAATAGCCAATCCCTAAGGCTTAGTACAAATTGTAGTATTGTTTTTATGAGGAACATTTAAATCAATGCCTTTATTCCCTTTCAGAATTTATTAGATTTGTACAAACTTCACATTTGTTTATGAGGATTTTTCGATATCTATTTTTTCCCATTTTATTTTTCGGCTTACAAGCTAGTGCTATAGCCCAATTTGCAGTAATTGAAGGTTATATAACCGATACTACAAATCAGGCTATTCCGTATGTAAATATTTCAGTAGAAGGAACCTCAAGAGGAACACAATCTACCGACAAAGGTTTTTATCAACTTCGTGTGCCTGCTGAAGTTGAGATTACTGTTATTTTTTCGCACACTAACTTTAAGCCCACAAAAAAAAGTCTGACCCTTGAAAAAAAGCAAAGGCAAAATCTCTCTGTTAGGCTTTTACCTGAGGTCAAACTTCTTGAAGAAGTTGAAGTAAACTCTGCATTAGATCAAACAAGAGATCAAGCTGGAAGTCTTACTCTTGATGGAGAAGATATAAAAAAAGTACCTACTGCTTTTATGGACTTCAACCAACAATTAGTCACAGGAGGATTGGGAGTAACTTCAAATAATGAATTATCATCTAGCTATCGGGTAAGAGGTGGAAATTTTGATGAGAATTTGGTTTACGTAAATGACATTCAGGTTTACAGGCCTTTCTTAGTCAGATCGGGACAGCAAGAAGGCTTAAGCTTTGTCAATCCAGATATGGTTGATCACGTAAATTTCTCCGCTGGTGGCTGGCAAAGTAAATACGGAGATAAACTTTCTTCTAACCTTGATATCACCTATAAAACACCTAAGGAATTTAGCGCTGTGGCTGTTTTGAGCCTTCTGAACAATAGCCTTGAGCTAGAAGGCAGTACAAAAAACAACCGTATTTCATATATGATAGGATTCAGAAATAAAAACTCTGAATATCTTCTCAATACACTGGATACACAAGGAGAATACCTTCCTAGATACATTGATGTACAATCTTTTGTAAACTTCAAACTAGGTAAAAAAGGGGATGAAAATCGCACAACACTTAGTGTTCTAAGTTCATTTGCACAAAATAGATATAAAACTGCACCTCAAACTCGAACTACGGAATTTGGAACCTTGAATTCCGCAATGAAATTTACGGTAGCTTTCGACGGGACTGAGCAATTGAACTATGACACTTTTCAAGGCGGATTAAAACTACAACATCACTTTTCTGATAACTTCACCACGAAAGTCATTACCTCTGGGATGACTACAAAAGAAAGGGAATACATAGATCTAGAAAGTTTCTATCGTATCTCTGATGTGCAAACAGACTTAAGCTCTGGTGAAGAAAAAGAAACAGTTTTAGGTATTGGAACAGAATATGCATATGCTCGAAATCAACTAAATGCCTATATTCTTACTTCTGAAATTAGGAATGAATGGCAAATTACAGATCAGTTAATCTCTGAATTCGGTGTACGCTATGATCATGAAAATATAGATGACAAGATCAATGAATATGCTTTCATAGATTCTGCAGGATATGTCACTGAATATAAAGACGTCATCAATGCAAAAAATCAAGTCAAAAGCGATCGCTTGAGTGCTTATTACCAACACTCTCACTTTTGGGACAAACATCAACTCATTTATGGCCTCAGAATGAATTACTGGAATTACTCTAACGAAACTGTTTGGAGCCCAAGGGTTCAGTATTCCTTCAAACCTGAATGGGAAAAGGATATTGTTTGGAGAGCTTCAACAGGTATTTACCACCAACCTGCATTTTATAGAGAAATGCGATACCCTGATGGTTCTTTAAATGAAAATATCAAAGCTCAATCTTCAGCCCACGCAATTCTTGGTTTTGATTATAATTTCACTCAATGGGGACGTCCTTTCAAGTTAATTGTTGAAAGTTACTATAAATATTTATGGAACTTGATTCCTTATGAAGTAGATAATGTTCGCCTCAAATATCAGGGTGAAAATAATGCTATCGGTCACATTCTGGGAACAGACATTCGTGTAAGTGGTGAGTTTATTCCTGGTGCAGAATCATGGTTAGGATTAAGTATTCTCACCGCAAGAGAAAAAATAGAAGGTGTAGATAAAGGTTGGGTCAGAAGACCATCAGATCAAAGAATTACATTCAATATGTTTTTCCAAGATCATTTACCTAATAACCCTACAATAAGAATGTATCTGAGGGCTATGTATGGTTCTGGTTTACCTTATGGTATACCTGGCGACATTGAAAATCGGAATGCTTACTCAGCCAATACAGACTATCAACGTGTTGATATTGGATTCTCCAAAATATTTGAATTCAAAGAAAGTGATGCTTTCATGGAGTCTATTTGGGTAGGAGTTGAAGTTTTAAACCTTCTTGGGTCAAACAATAATCTATCTTTTACTTGGGTTGATACCATTGATGGCTTTCAAGTTGCAGTTCCAAACAGTTTATCTCAACGTTTTTACAACTTAAAAATGATTTTGAGGTATTAAATTAAAAGGTTTTACTAAATTGAACTTGAAGTGATTTAAGTTAGCTAATCTGTATTCTATTTCTAACTCATCTATTTTGATTTAAAAAAGCTCATAGTTAGTGCTTTTATGGAATAATGATAAGATAATCATGAATTTCTAAGCGCTTTCTTTCAGCTCAAGTTAGAATGGTTCGGAATTTAGCTTTTTATACTTACTTTTGTAGGAGGAATTAAAGCGGTAGTTACATTGGACAAGGTAAAACTTAAGATTCTAGGATTATCTCCGAGTCATACACAGTCTGGCTCCTTTGCATTGGTATTAGGAGAAACGGAAGGCAACAGAAGACTCCCTATCATTATAGGTATGTTTGAAGCTCAAGCAATAGCTCTAGAGATGGAGCAAATTGTGGCAAACCGACCGATGACACATGACTTATTCAAGGCGTTTGCCCTAGAATTCAACATTCATATAGAAGAAATCATTATTTCGAACCTCAAAGAAGGGGTTTTTTATGCTACAATTCGTTGCGCAGACGAAAATGGCAAAGTAACAGAAATGGATGCTAGACCTTCTGATGCTGTGGCATTAGCTGTTCGATTTAAAGCACCGATCTTTGCTGCTGAAACAGTTCTTAAAGAAGCTGGTATCAGATTAGATGAGTTAGAAGAAGAGGAAGAGGTTGACGACCTTACTGAAGAGATAGAATCTGAACCAACTGTTGAAGCTTACCAAGAATCTGCTCCGATTCAAGAATTTTCTAAAGAGGACTTGAAGAAACTTCCTACTGAGCAACTTCGTCAGATGATGGAGAAAGCCATCGAAAAAGAAGACTACGAAAGGGCTGCTACAATCAGAGATGAATTAAGTAAAAGAGGATAACTTATTAAAAGTGTTATTCTTTTAGCCTTTATTATAAAGAACAAAAAAATCGGTGCTGAATATTTACAGCACCGATTTTGTTTTTTAGAGCCTATTAGCTCCATATATTTGATTTTTCAGAAGTTCGATTCAATTAGATCAAACACTCTCCTGTCATTTCTTCTGGCTGATCTACTCCAACTACTTTCAAGATTGTAGGAGCCATATCACCTAACTTACCATCTTTGATCTCTCCATCAAAATCAGGATCAACAAAGATACATGGTACCAAGTTCGTTGTATGAGCTGTGTTTGGAGATCCGTCAGGATTCTTCATCATATCTGAGTTACCGTGGTCAGCAATCACGAATGTAGAATATCCATTATCCAAACCTGTCTCGATAACTGCTTTTGCACAAGCGTCAACAGTTTCACATGCTTTGATAGCTGCTTCAAACACACCTGTGTGGCCTACCATATCTGGGTTTGCGAAGTTCAAACATACAAAGTCCGCTTCACCTTTTTGTAACTCAGGAATGATTGCATCACGAATATCTTCAGCACTCATTTCCGGTTTTAGATCATAAGTAGCCACTTTTGGAGATGGACAAAGCAAACGCTTTTCACCTTCAAACTCCTCTTCACGTCCTCCTGAGAAGAAGAATGTAACGTGAGGGTATTTCTCAGTTTCAGCAATACGGATTTGTTTTTTACCAGCTGCTTCCAATACCTCTCCAAGAGTTTTAGTGATATTTTCTTTCTCGAAAAGAACACCTACATTCTTGAACTTATCATCATATTTAGTCATTGTGATGTATTTTACATCCAATGCTTTCATATCTTGCTCTGGGTAATCAATTTGCGTTAGCGCTTGAGAAATCTCACGACCACGGTCAGTACGGAAGTTGAAGCAGATTACTACATCGCCTTCTTCAATTTTACCATCTACACCTTCGATTACCATTGGCTTGATGAATTCGTCAGTTACGCCTTCGTCATAAGAAGCTTGGATACCAGCAGCTGCATCTGCAACAACAGTACCTTCAGCTTTTACCATCACATCATAAGCCAACTTCACACGCTCCCAACGGTTATCACGGTCCATTGAGTAGTAACGACCAATCAATGTAGCCAATTTACCTGTTGTATTCGCGATGTGCGCATTCAAGTCTTCGATGAATCCTTTACCTGACATAGGGTCACAATCACGACCGTCAGTGAAAGCATGTACGAAAACATCTTCAACACCAGCATCATTTGCTGCTGTCAGAAGACCTTTCAAGTGATTGATGTGAGAGTGAACACCACCATCAGAAACAAGTCCCATGAAGTGAACCTTCTTACCATTAGCTTTCGCATAGTCAAATGCTTCTACTAATTTGTCAATCTTTGCAATTGATCCATCCTCAACAGCTTTGTTGATACGAACCAACATTTGGTATACCACACGACCTGCACCCAAGTTCATGTGACCTACCTCAGAGTTACCCATTTGTCCTTCAGGAAGACCTACCGCTAGGCCTGATGCCTCAAGTTCAGAGTTTTTATATTTTTTGTAAAGAGAATCAATAAAAGGAGTGTTCGCTGCGTCGATAGCTGAAACGGATTTGTCAGTTGCATGACCCCACCCGTCAAGGATCATCAGAATAGCTTTTTTATTCATCTTTATGTTTGTCTTAGAAGTATGCTCTAATTCACGTTTTAATCAGACACAATAGAATGTCTCTATTTCGGGCGTAAAATTAGCTGTGAAAGATGGCTTATTAAATGACTAATATCACAGAATTTTGTAAGCCTTCCTTAGTGAAACGACTGGACTGATAATCAGAGTTCACTGAGTTCTAGAAGACTCTTAAAAAATCAAAATAGATGAATAATTTCATCCACTATTCATATAAAAGAGATTCCTCTAGTCCTTCGATATGAAGTATGGTTTTATCGGAGTCATTTTTGAGAGCAGAAATATCAATAGTATAGGTCTTTGAAATAACTGCAAAACAAGCTTCTGTATTTGTTAAGCTGACTTTGAAATACCGCTGTACAGGATAAGATTCTGCGATTACCTCTGAGTCAATCAAAGCTACTTCCCAAGAATTTCCATCACAGCCGCTTGAATGTAGCGTAAATGAAAGAGAGTCACCTTCAATGACAGCATCTTCAATTTCGTATCCTTCTGTATATGTTGATTCGTAACAATATTGATTACTGATCAAATGTCCTTTTTCACTTCCGCTACACATTTCCCATAAATCATTATTATAGATAATTTCAGCTTTACCTTCTACACATTCAACACCCAAAGGATAAGTATAATATACAAATTGACAAATTTGAACTCCCTCATACTTAGCATTATAAGATATCTCTTTGTTTGTGTACAATTCAACAAGCATTAAGAAGCTTACAGTGTCAATCGAACTTGCATAAGGGATATACCCCTTCGGTCCTCCACATAGGGACTCACCAAATGAGGTGAACCTCCAATCATCTGCATTTTCACAAGGAACACTTTCAGAGAGTTCGACAATTTGTGCATATAGCTTTTCCAAATCAGCCTTATCTTCTAATTGACTACTTTCATCACAAGCGAATAAGAGAAGTAATAGAGGTAGAAAATAGCATAGTCTTTTCATGAGAAATATGGTTTAGTTTTCAGAATAAAAAATCGTTTACACTCATTAAGACAGTACTTTAGAAGCGATGGTTGTAACGTGAATCTATTTTTTGAGAATAAAAAATCAGAACCATATTTTTCGGTGGAATCTAATCTTGTTAGAACGTATATCCAATGCCAAAATTAAACCCTCTTTCCATCAAGTGTTCTTGATGATTTGTTTTTGCTTGAGGAAAAATAGAATGAGCTCTTACAAATCCTTCTGCAAAAGCAAAAATCTTCCATATCTGGTATTTTGTTCCCAAATGTCCGCCAAAGCCAATTCCTGTTTGATCGTCTAAACCTCTATCCGAAGATCCATTAAATTCAAAGTCGAATAAAGCTCCAGCTCCCATGTAAAAATATTTATTGAATGAATAATCTAAGTAGACAGGTATAGAATAAAGAATCACTTCTATATCATATGAAGGTCGATCTTCTCCTGTAAAAGCTGGCGTTATTTCTAAAATATGTTCTCCATAATTCAATCCACTCCTCAAAGCGAATTTCTTCCCTAAAAATAGATGATAGTTTACACCAAACAATTTTGCAGACTTACCATCAGTACTTGCAGCACCATCTAATGCTTCAAAATACCTTACAGTACTCTTAACAGGTGAAAAACTAAATGATAATCCTTGACGGTCTTGTGAAGAAGCTAAGTGAGACATTAAAAATAGTATCAGAAAGTAAAAAAGTTTTTTCATGAGTTTCATGATTTTAGTTTAAATCAAAAATTCTAATAATTAATCGAAGGATGGCAATAATAAACAAAGCTATTCCTAGCGTTCTCTTCCAAGAGGAACGTTCTTTAGATTTTTGCTCTAGCTGATCATGATTTTGGTTTTTAGTACCTAATTGAGCTGAAATCTCTTCTTTTGAAAAACCTTGACTTACCAAGTCATCATATTTATCTAAAACCTCAGTTTCTTTCTCTATTTGCTGATTCATGATTTCAAAGATGTCAAAACCTCTTTCTTTGAAATCTAGTTTGATACTTTCAAGGTTTTCACCTATTGCTAACCTCTGTTCTACCATTTCTTTGATATCAACTGAAGTAATTCCAAAATAATTACTTCCTTTTTTCTCTACATATTTCCTCAGAACAGGGTATAGTTGCTTTAGATTTCTACTGTATAATTCTGCTTGAAGCTCTAGAACATCATCAGGTGATAATTGATCAAGCTTTCCTGTCAGTTGTTCAATTTGTTGAGAATCTAAATTAGATAAGGCATCTTGAAATTGGTCTGTTTCCATAATAAAAATGATTCGTTAAAAAGTAATAGAAGAACTTCCCCTAAAAAAGAATAAAGTATTTACATTCAGACAACTCAATACAGAGAAGAGTCAAAGAATGAAAAGTTTATAGTAATAAAAAATAGTTTCTTTTTCTCGTTTGGGTATAAAAAAAGCCCTCAGAAAGTAACGTTTCTGAGGGCTTTTTTATACTAAACAGTTGTATTATTAATAAGGGAAAAATGGACTACCAAATCCATATCCTCCTCCAAATCTATTATTAAATGGTGATCCGCCGAATCCACCAAAGCCTCCATACATACCATAAGGTCTTCCGTACATTCCGTAGCCATAACCTGGCATCATCCCATTTCCTTCAGCATACATAAATCGTCCTCCGATCGTGATATTGTCATTGACTTTATATTGCATACTAACATCAAAGCCTTTCATATTTCCATCACGATATGGTGCACCACTGTTCATTTGGTTTTGGGCATAAAAGACATGTGCACTTACATCCAAACGTTCATTTACTTTATAGTTTACACCTACTCTTGTAGCAATGGTATGTCCTTGCATGTTATTCGAAACTTCCTGCCCTTCAACCTCAAAAGGATAGTAAGGAGCGAAGCCATTCATTGTATTATATGAATAACCCACAGAGATATCTACAGACATTCTAGGACTAACTTCCAAACCTACAGTTGGTGCTACATAGTTATTGGTAAAGGTTCCTCCTCCCCACATCGAACCTACGCTTGTCCCCATTTCAACCTGTACTTGGGGTTCTCCAATTCTCTGATTAAGGTAAGAGTCTTTGCTTTCAAGACCTTCAGCCTCAATGAAAGCTTTTGTATCTTCACTAATTTCAAGTGTAGCCTGTACTGAATCTTGTTCCACTACTTCTTCTTGAGCCATAAGCTGTTGACTTGCAAATGGCATAAAAAGAAATGCGAATATGACTTTATATCTTAATTTCATATAGAAACCTGATTTTAAAAACTACCTAATTGAACGAGTAAAAACGCTTGTTTGTTGGTACAACTTCGTTAACAATTGCTTTTTAAGTCCGTTCTTCCCTAATATCTAAAATTGTGTGATAAATAAATAATCACTTTTCCTTTAGCTCTTGCATTTAACAGCGAACTAAAGATCTTTAACATTATATGACAGCTAATTTGGTACTATCGTTGGATTTAAAGATTAGTTTTAACAGTTTTTCATCATGAAATTAAAGTCTTTTCTCAAACTAGCTCGGTTTAAAATTTTTAAGCATCAAAAACAGATGTAAACTGAAAGCTTTTTCCATCAAATAATCCTTTGTCAGACAGTTTTAATTCAGGAATAACGAGTAATGCCATAAATGATAAAGTCATAAAAGGATCATGAAGATTTACCCCAAGTTGTTTCGTTTTTTGTACGATTGCTTCATAATCTTTAGCCACTTCAAAAGCATCCGCTTCAGTCATCAAACCTGCTACTCCTAGCGCCAAAGAATGTACTTTTTCTCCATCAAATGCAGTTACACCTCCTTGATTATTCATAATTTCATTTACTGCTTTCGCTAATGATTCATCATCAGCCCCTACTGCAATAATATTGTGGGAATCGTGTGCTATACTAGATGCTAACGCTCCATTTTTAAGTCCTATACCTTTGATGAAAGCAACTGCTGGTTTCTCTTTTGAATAACGGTTTACGACTGTCAATTTGAGAATATCTTCAGAAGAATTTGAAATCACATTATCATTTTCAATCAAGGCACTTTCTTGGATCGCTTTTGTGATCAGTTGTCCGTCTTCAGCTAGAATAACTTTCAAGTTTTTACTTTCTGGTTTTATTCTAAAGTCTGAAGCATTGACTTCATAACTATAGAATTTATTGATTGGCTTAACTTCTACTGACTTTATAAATGACTGTCCTTCTTGAGCAACTAATTCACCATCAATATAAGTTTGTAAAACATCAAAAGAAGTAAGGTCTTTTACTAAAATAAAATCGGCTGGATCATTTTCTCTCAATAAACCTACATTCAGGTTATAATGAAGCACAGGATTGACACAAGCCATATTTAGTACATCAAAAAGTTCATGACCATCATTAATAGCTCTAGCCACTAATTTATTCAAATGTCCATGAATTAATTGATTGGGATGCATGTCATCAGTACAAAACATCATTCGTGAAGCATATTCATCAATTAGTGCATGTAAAGCTTCATAGTTTTTTGCGGCACTGCCTTCACGGATTTGTACTAACATTCCGTTTTGGATTTTCTCTTTTGCTTCATCAAAAGTTGTACATTCATGATCTGTTGATATACCTACGTCAATATATTTCAGTAAATCTTCACCTCGTACTTGTGGCGCATGCCCATCAATTGGCTTTCTGAGTTCTTTAGCTATTGCTAATTTTTCATGTACTTCTTTATCTCCATAAATCACCCCAGGAAAATTCATCATTTCAGCCAAATAGACAATATCATCTCTTTCTAAAAGTTGACGAATTCCATCGGGGCCAATATTTGCTCCCGCAGTCTCAAAATTGGTAGCAGGAACACAAGAAGGTGCTCCAAAGTAAAATTTCAATGGTACTTTTTTCCCATTTTCAATCATAAACTCCACCCCTTCTATACCATTTACATTTGCAATCTCATGAGGGTCAGAAACAGTAGCTACCGTCCCGTGTAATACTGCTAGTCGTGCAAACTCAGAAGGAACTAGCATCGAACTTTCAATATGCACATGAGCATCTACAAAGCCCGGCATAATGTATCCTTCTAGCTCAGTATTTTCAGGAAGTTCGTTGATTTCAATGATACGTCCACTCTCAAAAAGGACTTCAGCAGGATAGATACTTTGTTTAGGTATGTCAATTAAGTTTGCAGTAATTTTTTGCATAAGACTACGACTTCTTGTGTATTGATAGTATGTAATTTGATAGAAGGATGAACAGCTTTGGAGAAAAATTTGCACAACCCAATCTTTAGCGACAAATTTAGCTGAAATTATTCAAATCTGATATTTATGAATTTAAAGAGAATAAATTATAAAAGATTTCTTCTACTTATTGGAAGTTTATTGTTAATAACTGCTTGTGCTTCAAACCCACAAAAGAAAAGAGCCAAGTGGAAACCAGGCGATGCACTTCCTTGTCCTAAGATTGACTGCTAGCCTTTATTAAGTCCCTAAAAGTGAACTACTTTTAGGGACTTAATTTTTTACTAGGATAAAAAGCAGATCAAGTGGGAATTAGTAGAATTGTATTTTCTTTTTATCAAATAAGCTTACATTGAAGTGTCATTTTATCCCTTTTAAGATGAAATGGATTTTGTGTAATTGTAAATTACTCTTAAATTCGCAGTTGGATGCAAAAAGGGATAAACCATATCACGATATCTTCAAAAGCCATAGTGCTATTTTTTCTAATGCTGAGTTCTGTCGGCATTGGGGTGACTTGTATTTATCAAAGTTCACCTACTCAAATCGTGCTTTCCCAAGAAGATGAAAAAGATGAAGAGTTTCCAGAACTTCAAAGTTATGTGGATGCTTACACTTATACGTCTTCATCACTCCAAATCATGTGGGAAACAAGTTTTGATGAAGCCTTACTTCAATTCAACACAGATTTCATTATTGACCTTGTAGTCAATCCTACAATAAACTTTTTGGTACATCCAGCTACATTGGATTACTACCAGCGTTTGTTCGAATACTTTATCGTAACCAACGCCCCATAATTTTTAAGCTTACTCACTTATCTTTTGCCATTCATCTCTGAAAAGGCAAATCTCTACACATTTCATTTATTGGAATACATCTTATGCTCAAGCTGAGTATAAGTCATTCATATATATCGAAAACATCCGTTTTAATTAATATTATTTTATCATGCGTAATAAAGGTGGAATTAACTTTATCGCAATAGTACTTGCTGTACTATGTGCTTTCTATCTATCGTTTACGTACGTCTCTAACAGTATTGAATCAGAGGCTGACGAATTCGCTAGAAACGAAAAAGGACAAGTAGACTACCAAAAAAAACAGTTCTACTTAGACTCAATCTCAAATGAGCCAAGATTATTTGGATATACAAATGGCGAAGTGCAAGAAATGAAAATTGCTCTTGGTCTTGACCTTCAAGGTGGTATGCACGTGACACTTCAAGTGAATCCTGCAGAAATGTTGAAAGCTTATGCTGGTCCTAATGCTTCTGATCCTCGTTTTGGTAAAGCATTGGTTGCTGCTCAAGCTGGTCTTGCGAATAGCCAAGCAACTTTCACTGATTTGTTCTTTGACGCTTTAGAAGAAGAAGCAAACGGAGAGCCTTTTGCAAACTTCTTTGCAAACGCTACTAACCGTGACAGAATCAACTTCAACTCTAGTAACCAAGAGGTAAAAGACGTTGTTCGTGGTGAAGTAGATGGTGCTGTAGGCCGTGCGGAAGAAGTAATCCGTAATCGTATTGACCGTTTCGGTGTTGTTTCACCAAACATTCAAAGAGTTCAAGGTACTGACCGTATCCAATTGGAATTACCAGGTGTTTCTAACCCTGAGCGTGTTCGTAAGCTTCTTTCTGGTGTAGCTAAATTGGAGTTCTTGGAAGTATATAACGCACAAGAAGTTTCTCCAATGCTTGCAAAAGCTAACGAATACTGGATGGCTAACATGGCTCCAAAATCAGACGATGCTGCTGAGCCAGAAGCTAAAGAAGAAAAAGCTGAAGATTCAAGTCTATTTGAAGGTGCTGAAGGTGACTCTGCAACTGCAGAAGCTGACACTGCTGCTGTAGCTCCAGAGCAACAATTGTCTCCTATCTTCGCTAAGATGCTACCTACTCCATACGGTGCTATGTTATTTGCTACTGCAGATACTGCTGAAGTAAATGCATTCTTAGTTGACAAGCAAATTGCTTCTCTTCTTCCAAGAGACATGAAATTCTTGTGGAGTAACAAGCCAAACATGTCACAAGGTGGAAAAGACTTCTTCGAGCTTGTTCCTGTGAAAAAAGGAATGAAAGGTGCTCCTCTTACTGGAGAATATGTTGCTGATGCTTTTGCTTCAAGAGACCAAATGGGACGTCCTGCAGTTTCTATGTCTATGAACCCAGAAGGTGGACGTATCTGGAAGAAATTGACAGGTGCTAACTTGGGTAGAAGAGTTGCTATCGTTCTTGATAACCTTGTATATACTGCTCCAACTGTACAATCAGAAATCGGAGAAGGAAGATCAGAAATCACTGGTAACTTCACTTTAGAAGAAACTAATGACCTTGCAAACGTATTGAAAGCGGGTAAACTTCCTGCTCCAACTCAAATTGTTGAAGAAGTTGTTGTAGGTCCTACACTAGGTAAAGAAGCACAAGCACAAGGTCTAATCTCTATTTTGGTAGGTTTGG
Source organism: Sediminitomix flava (assembly GCF_003149185.1). Lineage (NCBI taxonomy): Bacteria > Pseudomonadati > Bacteroidota > Cytophagia > Cytophagales > Flammeovirgaceae > Sediminitomix > Sediminitomix flava. The sequence goes on from NZ_QGDO01000002.1 coordinate 472,652, forward strand.
CTGCAGTAATCGTGTTTATGTTGATCTACTACGCTAACGCTGGTTTGATCGCTAACGCAGCATTGTTATTGAACGTATTCTTCATCTTCGGAGTACTTGCATCTATGGGTGCAGCTCTTACGCTTCCTGGTATTGCAGGTATCGTATTGACATTCGGTATGTCTGTCGATGCTAACGTACTTATCTTCGAAAGAATTAGAGAAGAAAAAGCAAAAGGTGCTGGCTTGTTGAAAGCTATCGAATTGGGTTACGGAAAAGCATTCTGGTCAATCTTTGATGCCAACATTACTACTTTGCTTACTGCAATCTTCTTGGTAATCTTCGGTTCTGGACCAATCAAAGGTTTCGCTACTACATTGATCATCGGTATTCTTTGTTCATTCTTCACTGCCGTATTCGTATCTAGAGTATTGGTGCACATGTGGACTAAGAAAAATGGCGATGCTTCTAACTTCAAGATTTCTATCGTTAAAGAAATCAAGAAATACGACATCGACTTCATCGGAAAACGTAAGATTGCTTATGTTGGCTCATTGATCTTGATCGTAGTTGGTATGGGCTTGACATTCATGAATGGCTTGAACCTAGGTGTAGACTTCCAAGGAGGTCGTTCTTACATTGTTGCATTTGAGGAAGGAAACAATGTTGTTGCTTCTGATTACAAAGTAGCTGTATCTAAAGAGTTGAGTCAAGGTGCTGAAGATGCTGTTTCTGTTGACGCTAAGACTTACGGTAACAACCATACATTGAAAATCACTACCAACTACTTGGTAGATGAAACTTCTGAAGATGCTGATACTAAATCATTAAATGCAATTGCTACTGCAATTGAGAAGATTTCAGGTAAGAAATACGAAAAAGGTGATCAAATTATTGAAGGTACTTTCGTTATTCCTTCTACATCTAAAGTAGGTGCTGTTATTGCAGACGACATGAAAGCTTCAGCTATTGAGGCTACATTGTTTGCCTTGGCTGCTATCTTCCTATACATCACTCTTCGTTTCGGACAATGGAGATTCGGTATGGGTGCATGGGCTGCATTGGTTCATGACGTATTGGTAGTATTCTCTATCTTCGCTATTGCAGATGTATTAGGTTTCGCTTTCGAAATTGACCAAGTATTTGTAGCGGCATTGCTTACAGTAGTAGGTTACTCTATCAACGATACAGTGGTTGTATTCGACCGTATTCGTGAAGAGTTCTCATTAGATACTACATCTCCTGTATCAAAAGTAATGAACGCTGCTTTGAACAGTACGCTTAACCGTACGTTGGTAACGTCATTCACTACTTTACTAGTAGTTCTTATCTTGTTCTTCTTTGGTGGTGAAGTATTGAGAGGATTCTCATTCGCATTGATCGTTGGTATCATTGCAGGTACTTACTCATCATTGTTCATCGCTTCTCCAATCGTTTACTCAACTACTGACCACGATAAGTTGAGAGAGGAAGAGCAAACTGATGACGCTGAAGTACAAGCTTAATTTGACTTCTTGATCATTTGATCTAAAAATATAAAACGTCCAAGCTGAGAAATCGGCTTGGACGTTTTTTTATATATTATGTCTCGTCCTAAAAAAAAGACATACCAAAATTTAGCTTTATGAAAAAGGGTAAAAATTATCCTCAATAAAATGGATAACTAAACTACATTCTCTTTACACCTCTTTTATAGATGATCCAATTGTTGAATGAATCTGTTATCTCTGATAAAGAGATAAGATGAAAGAATTAATATCATATCAATGGAAGACTGTATGTAGACTTTCAGATCAAGGCATGAGGCAATATCAAATAGCTAAAGTTCTAGAATTATCAGAAAGTAGAGTTAGTCAAATTCTTAAAAACTATCATCTGAGTGGTGAAATTCCTGTTTATGACGGAGGAAATAGAGGTGCTACTCCCCGTTTAAGCAAAGAGAATAAATTAGACTTAGGTGAAAAATTGAAAAAAGGAGCAGAGTATTATGGCTTTAAAGGAGATATATGGACTCTAATTAGAGTTCAAGCAGTAATTGAGAAAGAGTTTGGTGTGAAATATGGAACAAGTCAAATATCGAATATTCTGAAAGAGATTGGCTGGTCTTGGCAAAAACCAAAAAAAAGACTACCGTCAGGATTCCGAAAAAGTAGAGAAGTAGCATAACGATCTTTCAGAGCTTGTTGAAGGTCTTGATGATGATACGTTAGTATTTTTTGCAGATGAAGCATGTGCAAAGCTCCTACCTTCATTACAGAAAACCTACGCTCCAATAGCACAAACACCAATAATCAAAGATGGTCTAAGTTATGGTGGAGTAAAAATACAAGCAGGCATTAGCCATCAAGGTGATCTCTATTACCAGATACAGAAAGGCAGTAAGGCTGAAAGTACAATTACTTTTCTTGAGGGGTTATTAGAATTCACCAGTAAGAAGATCATCCTAATTTGGGATAATGCTAGATGTCATACAGCGAAAGTTGTCCAAGAATTTGTAGCCACTCATCCTAGGCTTGAATTACGCTTTCAACCACCTTATAGTCCAGAGGTTAATGCCAGTGAGCAAGTATGGAATCGCCTCAAGAATGTAGAACTGAAAAATCAACTCTACAAAACCAAGGAAGCCTTAGAAGTAGCTGTAATTGAAGCTATGGATAGAATATCGATCAAGAAAAACTTAATTATAAGCTTCTTGAAACATAAAGATGTAAACTTCTTTAATGTTTAATCGGATCGTCTATAAAACCCACCTCTAATTGTGCTAAAACTAACATTAAGAAGAATGGCATAAACCCTATTTTATACCGACTCAAAGCCCCCAGATTTGGTACAGCTAGACTTAAAAACAATAGAAGTACAAAACTATAAATCAAGACCAAGATCATTTCAAGCTTAGCGTCTGAGCTCAACATTTTGAAAGAACTATTAGCCTTAAAAGAATACAGACTTAAGGAAATCAGAAGTAAAATAAGGGTATTTTCAATTGAAATAACTAGAGAAGTAATATTATGTACTTCCCATAAATAAGGTCTAAAAAAGCCTTCCCAAATTGTTTTAGGTGTATACTTTAAGAAAGAAAATACATTTGCTTCTAAATTGGGCAAGAGTATATTATTATTCGGCTCATCATTATATCTGAGCATCATATGATTATTGTCCACAATCACGCTGAGTACTCTTTCAAATTTCAAGTTACTATTCGCTCTCGAAAGCAAAGTGAAACTACCAATCAGGATTATTCCACCTAATACAATCGCCACACGTTTATCCCATTTCTTGATAAAGCAATGATATAGAACAAATAATGCTAAAAGAGGGCTTAAGACAATACCATAGTAGTATTTAAGCTTAAAAATGAAGATTAAACCTCCTACAATTAAAACCCCATAAATTATTTTCTTAAAACTGCTTATATCCTTTTTATAAGCTAAAGCTAGAGTTACACAAAAAGTAATTGTAGCAATTAATAAGGATTCTTTAAGAATACCCGAACTCCAAAAAACAAAAGAAGGGAAATAAAGAAATGAAACTAAGGCTGCATTTTTAAGCCTTGGATAAATACTGACCAGTTGATTTACCAAAAGCCAACAACCTGAAAAACTTAGAAATGAAAATATTTGAGATGCAAACCAGTAATTCTTCCCAAAGAATAGAAGTGAAAGGCTCACTATCTTTGACATCAAGATTGCCCTTTCATTATGATGTTTTAAAAATGGAAGAATTTCAGGAGAATTGAATTCCCCTCCATGCAACATAAAATCAATGTACAAGCTAAAATTTTGATCAGCTAAGGACAGTAAATACGAAGCATCATGAAAATACCCCCAAGTATCTCCATTTGGATAATAATACTTATAAACTAAACCTACAGCCATTCCAGCAAACATTTTACACAAGAGTGCAGGTATAAAATGTCTATGAATTTCAGTTTTTTTGACTTGGTAAAGAATCAGTATCCCAAAAAATAAAATAAATGCCCCCATCCCATCAAGATATATCGACTTAATTCCACAACTTCAACACTCAACTTAAAGTTGAATCAGTTTTCGATATTTGTTTGCATTGGCAGGATTCAATTGCATTAATAACTCTGCTGCATCTTTAGCTATTTCAGGATCGCCTTGTGAAAAAATTTGAACTAGCTCATTTTGCTTTGCTTCAAAGAATAGGTCTATTAAGATCGAAATGGATTTATTTTTCTTGGCATTTTCAATCTTCTGTAAAGCACCAAGAATTTTAGCTCTTGCTTCTTTTGGGTCTTCACTAAATTTATCCATTCCCAATCGGTAATATTCATAGAGTGCAATTCTGAATGAAGAAAATTGAGGATCAAGAATATTCTCAACTAAGAAATAACGGTCTCTTTTATCTCCGAAAGCACTCCATCCAGCACCTCCACTATTCTGAGCTTGGTTCATGATTTTCTGTGCTTGAAGATAATAATCTGTTCCCCCATTCCTTTTGAAAGTATCATAATCCATTCCTAAAGCCATATAGACATAGTAACTGATCAAACCGACTAATTCGCTTTGATAGATATTTGCATTATAGATCAAACGATCAGATTCGTTATAGCTAAAATTCCACTTGCTGTCTAGAAATGCTAATACTACAGATTCGTAGTCTGAGCCAAAAATTGGGCGAGAAGACTGTACTTGAACATCGGCTGCGAAGTAATTTGACTGAGGGTTTGTTTCTGCCTTCAACGTCAATTGTATATTGAGTTTTATACGCTCAACCTCCTTAAAACTATCTTTTGTCCATTTCTGCTGATTAATAAACTTCTCAATGTTTTTTTGAAGATCATCAAGAACCTGTGTTTCCTGAGTTTGAACACGGTCTTTATTCAACATTACAGTACTATTTATTTCTTGTGCAAAAGAGATAAATGGGAAAATGAAAAAAATGATTGGGAGAAGAATTCGCATAACTTAGATTTATTGTTACAGTCTATTCCCAAAATTGTCAAATTTTATAGTGATTCAAAAACTTTAGTTGTTTAAGAATCAAATTAGAGGGTCAGATACATCGAAAGTCGGAAAATATTGGTTGCTTCTCCGAGTTCAATAATATTCTCACCAAAAGATTGCTCCCAAATATAACTTCCCTCAAGTGCTGTGGTAGAGGTTAACTGATATTTCAGTGCTACACCTAATCTATTATTATTTATAAAAGAGGATTCTTTTTTACTCTCAAAATTACTGAATATCTCATCAAAGACTTTTAAATCAAAGTAGTTATAACTGATAACAGGGATTCGGATAGGAAACTGAAATTGAGAATTAATTCTCCAACGGTACGAGGATTTAGTGTCTTCACCAAAGAAAGTATCAGAGAAAAATCGCTCTTCAAACCTCAATCTCGCGATGTAGATATACTTTATTTTACCAATATGACGATGCTTATACCTAAAATCCTGATGAAATCGATATTCATTTGACCTCACGATTTCTTTCTCAGAACCTAGAGTTTTAAAATATCCCGCCCCTGCGGTCATATCAAAGTTCTGCAGTATATTTTTTCGGAGACCAGCTCTCAAGTGTGTTTGTTGTAAACTAGAATTTATTCCTTGTCTAAAACGAACATCCGAAACAACTTGCGTATTTTCATTCAAATAATGATTAGCATTAAGGTCTAACCACAGAATAGATTTATTGTCTTGAGCATTCCCTTTTGAAGCCAAAAAAAACAGGCCTAAAATCAGAAATACTCTAATTTTTTGGTGCATGAGCGAAAATCTTGACATATGAGAAAATAGCGTACTCACAACGTTATTTATTGTTTGTTTGAAGTATGAACTATTGGGCTAAGTGAAAATTAATTGGCATAAAATCACTTCTATTTCACTTACAAATGAGTAAAAAAATGAAGCATTTTTTTATCCTAAAAATTTAAATAAATAGCCCTAAAAATTATTTTAAATCGACTTTTTCAAATATATGCAAACAATAAAACTCCGAATGTATCAAGAGTTGCAAAATATTATACTTACTAATATTAGCCCCCTATTTATACAGATTACTCCCTTACTGTTTATAATCCTCTAAAAAATTTCAAGTATTCAATAAAATCGCTGTAGCTGATAATTTTAAGCTAAATTCTACTGTTCTAGACATTGAACCCAAACTATTTACTTAACATGAAAATTAGAATATTTACCCCACTCCTTATATCACTTCCTTTTTTCCTCTTCGTCTCTTGTCAAACAGAAACAAAAAAATCAGAAACTACAGAGGAAGTAGAAGTTGAAGAAGTTACGACAGAGAAAGTTGCGGTAGCTGTTTTGAGTGCTAAAAACAATAGCGGTCTTTCTGGAGAAGTTACTTTTATTGAAAAAGATGGAAAAGTAAGAATGCAAGCTTTAGTTGAAAATGTATCAGAAGGAGAACATGCAATCCATATCCACGCTGTTGGAGATTGTAGCGCAGACGATGGAACTTCAGCAGGAGGTCACTGGAACCCTACTGAACATGATCATGGGAAGTGGGAAGAAGAGCATTTTCATAAAGGTGATATTGGAAACCTAATAGTAGGCAGTTCAGGAAAAGGACAAATCGAATTGGAAACAGAACTCTGGTGTATTGACTGTGACGATCAGACTAAAAACATTGTAGGGAAATCCATTATTGTTCATGCAAAAGCCGATGACTTCAAATCTCAACCTTCTGGAGCTGCAGGCGCTCGAATTGGCTGTGGTGTTATTGAGGTAAAAAAATAAGTTTTTAACTAAGAAAAGAGTTGTTTCTCTAATCTTGTGTAAAAACGATTGATGAAATCTCTCATTTTAATTGAAACAAAAAACTCTTCCCAAGTTCAACTTGAGAAGAGTTTTATCATTTATGAAAGCTTTGATATAAGATGATTAACAATATCTTTAGCTACTTCCTTTTTCGATTTCAATCCAAAGGTTGTTTTGCCTTCTGTTTCGACAATTGTGATTTTATTCGTATCGTGTCCAAAACCAGCACCTTTATCTTGGAGAGAATTAAGTACTACAAAATCAAAGTTTTTCTTCTCCAATTTTGCAGATGCATTTTCCAATTCATCATTTGTTTCTAGTGCAAAACCAATTGTTATTTGATGCGGCTTTTTCAATATGCCCATTTCTTTGGCTATATCTTTTGTCTTACGAAGCTGAAGACTCATGGTATCTCCTGTTTTCTTGATCTTCTGCTCTTCCGCCACCTCAGGAGAATAATCTGCTACAGCGGCTGTAAAGACTGCAATATCAGATTCTAGGAAATATTTTTTAGTTTGCTCATACATTTCTTCAGCCGTATTTACAGCTACAAACTGTCCGAGTTGTGCTGGAGGAGTTAATTCCACAGGCCCACTAATAAGGGTAACCTCGGCTCCTGCATTGATAAACTCTTGTGCAATTGCATATCCCATTTTTCCACTCGAAGCATTCGTAAGGTATCGCACAGGATCAATAAATTCTTTTGTTGGGCCAGCAGTTAAAACTACTTTTTTCCCTTTCAGAGCGCCTTTAGGTCTAAAAAAATCTTGAATATGAGTCAAAATATGCTCAGGTTCAGCCATTCTTCCTTTTCCTACCAATCCACTTGCCAACTCACCTTCTTCTGCTTCAATAATGTGGTGTCCGTATTCAACTAAAGTATTAATATTTCTTGTTGTTGAAGGATGTAAATACATATCTAAATCCATGGCTGGGGCAACCATTACAGGACAGCGTGCTGATAAATAAACTGCAGTCAATAAATTATCGCAAAGTCCTGAGGTCATTTTTGCCATAGTTTGAGCCGAAGCTGGAGCTATAACCATAAGATCAGCCCAAAGACCTAACTTTACATGACTATTCCATTCTCCCGTTTTTCCTTTGGTAAAATCAGACAATACAGGGTTTTCCGAAAGGGTTGATAATGTAAGAGGTGTGATGAATTCTTTGGCTGCTTCTGTGATGAGAACCTGTACTTCTGCACCTTCTTTCTTCAGCAATCGTACGAGTAGAGCGGCTTTATAAGCGGCTATACTTCCAGTAACTCCCAATAATATTTTCTTTCCTTTTAGCATCTCTTGATCCTCTTTAAGAATAGGGTAAAAAAAAACTTCCGATGGTTCAAAAATACCAACGGAAGTTTTGTATTAAAAATCTTAGGAACAATTATCTGATAGGAGTTCTATCAAAGTAGATTTTTCCATCTAAGAATTCCTCTGTAGCCAAAGTTGTTGGCTTAGGCATTCTTTCATAGAACTTAGAAATTTCAATTTGTTCTCTGTTTTCGTGGATCTCTTCCAAATTGTCAACAGTGGTCGCAAATTCTTCCAGTTTCCCTTTCAATTCATCCTTCAAACGACTTGATATTTGTCTTGATCTTTTACCGATGATAACAACAGACTCATAAATGTTTTCTGTCTCAACGATCAATTCTGGAAGGTCTCTTGTGACTAATTCTGCTTTTGCCATTGAATTTTTGTTTAAGATATTGTAAGCAAACGACAAATATATGATTTATGAAATAATATTAAAATTATTTCGAAGAAATTAAGCTTCTTTTTTCTCCTCTACTTCTTCTGTCGCGTCAATAATCACTTTGATCTTCTTATCTGCATTATTGTAAAGCTTATCCGCATCTTTCATCAACAAAGATTCAGGATACTTTTTCTGAAACTCCTTATAAACCTCAATTACAGACTGATAACGCTCTTGTTGCTTTGAATAAACACTAATTTCAGCAAGTTCATAGAAAGCCTCAATTCTTCTATACATTGCTTCTTCTTTAAAATCAGAATCTGGATAATCTTTCATGAAGTTATCATAAGCAACCGTTGCCGCTTTATATTTTCTGATTTTAGAATACAGTTTAGCGTTGTCAAAAGCTTTCAATTCTAATTTTTCACGAAGTTCATTGATCACTTCATTTGCTTGTGTAGCATACTCACTTCTTGGGAAACGGTTCAAGAAATTTTGCATCTCATCAATAGCATCGTTCGTATTAGACTGATCCAAATTAAAGTCTGGAGCATCTTTGTAAAGTGAGTAAGCACTCATGTACAAAGCCTCTTCAGCTTTTGGACTTCTACGGTAGGTATCAAAAAATTGACGGAAATAACTTGAAGCTAAAATATATTGCTTTTGCTCGTAATGACAGTAGGCATAATAGAATTGAAGTTGTTCAGCACGGTCTGTACCTGTCATACTTGGCATTAGGTCTTCAAATAATAAACCTGCTCTATAAAAATCTCCTTCGTTATAGTAATTCAGCGCTGCATCATACTTTTTATCAATGTCAGAGCTTTTCATAAGTTTATTAAAATTACCACATGAAAAGCTAAAAAGTGCTAGCGCTAGCAATATCAATATTCTCTTTGCCATCCTCTTTTATAAATTTTCCTCTTTCAAAGCTAAACAAAATCAAATCTCGAAGTTAACCTATTCTTTAAAAAGAGAGAATAAATTTTGTTAAAACCTCTTATAATAAAAAAAGAGATAACCATAGTTATCTCTTCTATCAACAGTTTTTACTGTATTAAATTTATAATTCGCCTTTTCAGAAACTAACTTTTTATTTTAGATAGCTTGATTTGCGATCTTTCTGCATGATTGTACATAAGAAAGAATCCCACTTTTTAAATCGTCAATCAACATACTCGGACCACCCATAAGTGCAGGCGGTACATTATAAAGGTAATTTAGCGTATAGCACTCCACTAAAGTTCTATTCCCTTCATAAGGATAGTATACCGTCAGAACTTTTGACATTTCAGAAGTCTTATGGAACATAACTCGACCGTAGTCAAAGTTTTCTTGCCAAGTGAATGATGATGGCATGATTTGATCTCTTTTATAAGTTCTGAAAACATTCTTCAAATCATTTCCTTTTCGCTCAAGATCATTTTCGACATCTACATAAGCAACTTTAAACTTAAAGTCAGGCTCCATCACTCCTCCTTGGATAGCAAAAGTATTATTATTCAAATCTTGTAATTTATATCCAGGCATTGTTGACTGGAAATAATCTAAATTTGTTAGTCTGTCTTTATTAAAATAGTCAATTGGAGCATCTACCAAGTAAACAACTTTAGTCCCCAAGATGTAATAGTCTTCATCTTTCTTATCAAAGTCGCTCTCTGTATCGAGTGCTTTAACATGCTCTAAGAAATCTTTACTATCATCATTATGATTCTCAAAGCTTTCATAATTCTTGTCCAAGAACTCGATATACCCTACAACTTCTCCATTCTCGAGGGCTTCTTTATCCAATGGGAAAGTCCAATTTTGGATTCTTTTAAAAATCGGTGAATTCATATTTTGGGCTTTAGTACCTTTTACACATGCAAAGCATAAGAAAACCCCTAGAATAAAGTAAAATCTGTTCATGGCAAGTAAGTTGGTTACTTTTTGAGAACAAGAGCCAAAAAGTTTCATCAAAACTATAAATAATCATTCAGCAAATAAAGGTAAACGTTTATCTCGTTTAATACTTTACTGAGGGTGATTAAATACAATATCCTCGTTATTTTATGTTAAATAGCCATCTTTCAATTTTTGGACATGTGTTGATTTTTAATTTTGTATGGTGGAGAATCGAGAAAATATTGTAATCATACCGACCTACAACGAAATTGAAAACATCGAAGATATCCTTCGTGCCGTTGTAGCTTTAGAGGTCCATTTTGATATCATGGTGGTTGATGATAACTCACCCGATGGTACAGCTCAAAAAGTAATGGAATTGGCTGAAGAATTTCCTAATCAGATTATTCTTGAGCAAAGAACTGAAAAATCAGGCTTAGGCACAGCTTATATTCATGGATTTAAGAAAGCCTTGGCGCTAGGTTATCAGTATATTTTTGAAATGGATGCCGACTTTTCACACAACCCTAAAGATCTTATCAGACTTTATGAAGCTTGTTCCAAAGAAGGAAATGATTTGGCTGTAGGCTCAAGATATATTAGAGGTGTGAATGTAGTGAATTGGCCAATGAGCAGAGTTCTACTCTCATTCTTTGCAGGAGTCTATGTTCGTATGATTACTGGTATGAAGATCATGGACCCAACAGCTGGTTTCAAATGTTTTAGCCGTAAAGTATTAGAAACTATAGACCTAGACAATATAAGATTTGTGGGTTATGCCTTTCAAATTGAAATGAAGTTCAAGTCTTGGAAAAGAGGATTTAAAATAAAAGAAGTCCCAATTATTTTTACTGACCGTACAAAAGGTGAATCTAAAATGTCTCATCACATCATTAAAGAAGCCGTTTTTGGGGTAATTAGTATGACAATAAATAGCTGGTTTTCTTCTAGTAAAAAATAAATACGACTATTTCATTAGTTGAAAAGTATCTTTGAAAAGAGAGTCACCCTGATTTTACAGAGTGACTCTCTTTTATTTATTCTAAAACTTAACTCTTAAGCCAAGGACTTCAGAAAACTTCGAACTTCTTTGGCTACATTTTCAGCTGTAAAACCAAATTTTTCATCCAAGACACCAGCAGGCGCAGAATGTCCAAAGTGATTCAACCCCCAAACTTGCCCTTTATCGCCAACCAATTCTCTTAAAGTACTTGGAAGACCTGCCGTAAGCCCAAACTTAGGAATATCATTTGGTAATACTTTATCCTGATATGATGGTGGCTGAATCTTGAACAACCCTTCTGAAGGAATCGCTACTACTCTCACTTTATACTCTTTTAGTAATTCTGCACCTCCTACAAGAGTTGAGACTTCAGAGCCACTACCAATCAATATTACATCTGGTTGGTCGCTATCTAAAACAATGTATCCTCCTTGATTTGCCCCTTTCGCTTCTTCGTATCTTGAACTTCCATTTTGAGTTGGAAGACTTTTAATGTTCTGTCTTGAAAGAATTAAAGCCGATGGTGTTTCTGTATTTTTAAGAGCCATTTCCCAAGCTACAGTCGTTTCTTCAGCATCGGAAGGACGAAGAGCTAGCATACTATTCTTTCCCTTATGATTTTGGAGTTTTTCCATCAATCGTATTTGAGCTTCATGCTCAACAGGTTGATGCGTTGGTCCATCCTCTCCTACCCTAAAAGCATCATGTGTCCATACAAATTTCACTGGAAGCTCCATTAAAGCAGATAAGCGGTAAGCCGGTTTCATATAATCAGAAAAAACAAAAAATGTACCTACTACAGGAATTACCCCACCATGAAGAGCCATCCCATTTGCTAAACAAGCCATGGTTAACTCAGAAACTCCAACTTGTAGAAACCTCCCTCCATGATTATCCCGACTCATTACAGTTGTTTTTTTCAAGAAACCGTCCGTTTTATCTGAGTTACTCAAATCGGCTGATGCCACTATCATATTCTCAATTTCATCAGCAAAAGTGGAAAGTACCAAAGAGGAAGCAGCCCTTGTTGGAGCTCCCGATTTTTGAGCTATTGACGAAAAATCAACCTTCTCAATGGTTTTCATCTCAAAGAAATCTCTGAGCTTCTGTGCTAATTCAGGCTTTTCCATCTCCCAATTGGCTTGAAAATGTTGTTTATTACTCACATATTCAGCCATACATTTATTTACGCCATCATAATAGCTAGCCACTTCAGGGAAAACTTGAAATGGGTCATTAATATCTCCTCCTAGGTTTTCAATTGTTTTTTCAAAAGAAGCTCCTGCACCACTCAAGGGTTGACCGTGTAGTGAGGTCTTACCTTCAAAAGGATTCCCATCTTCATCAACAGCTCCTTTCCCTATAATTGTGTGGCCAATTATCAAGGTAGGCTTCTTCGTTTCTTCATTTGCACTTGTAAGAGCTTTTCTAATTTGTACATGGTCATGTCCATCCACTTCGATTACATTCCATCCCCATGCTTCATATTTAGCCTTTGTATCTTCATCTGTCACTTCACTTACAGGGGTTGATAATTGAATCTTATTTGCATCATAAAACATGATCAGATTACTCAACCCTAAAAAACCTGCAATTCTCCCTGCTCCTTGAGATACTTCTTCTTGAATTCCTCCATCGGAAATAAAGGCATATGTTTTATGCGCCATCCATTCTCCAAACTTAGAACAAAGAAAACGTTCGACGATAGCAGCCCCAACTGCCATTGCATGACCTTGCCCTAAAGGTCCTGAAGTATTTTCAACTCCACGTAAAATATCCACTTCTGGGTGACCAGGAGTCAAACTTCCCCATTGTCTAAAATTTCGTAACTCCTCCATGTCATACTTACCTTGCAAGGTCAAAATACTGTACAACATAGGAGACATATGTCCTGCATCCATAAAAAAGCGATCTCTATGTATCCATGTCGGATCACTAGGGTTGAATTTCAGAAACTCAGAATATAATATATGTATAAAATCAGCTCCTCCCATCGCTCCACCAGGGTGTCCCGATTTTGCTTTTTCTACCATTGCAGCAGATAAAATTCTGATGTTGTTTACAGCTTTATTGGTAAGATCTATATTTGTTTGTTTGTTATGTGCCATAATACAGTTCAATATTTTAGACTAAAACAAAAAGCTTGACTGTATGACTCAATAAAAATCAAGTGAAGTACTGTTTTGGTGAATTCTGATTTGACTAATGATTTTCAGTACTTTTTTCTATAATTCTATATCATTTGAATACATAAAAAAACGGTTCTTCTCATTTCAGAGAAGAACCGTTCCGTTCATAATTTGATAGAAATCAAATATTAGTTTTTACCTAACATACCTGATTTCAAATCTTTATCAGCTGGCTTGTTTGATAACCAAATTCCGAAAAGTGCTTTTTTAAATGCTAAACCTTTGATAGCCAAAAGTTCTTTACCGTTTTTGTAAACCAATGTTTTTTCAGCTGAAGGTTGATATTTAAATTCGAAAATATCTTTCTTCACGATTTCATCTTTCTTAAAGACATCTACAAATTGATCAATCTCAGTCTGCAATGGAGCTGTATTTCCATTCAAAGAGCTTTTAAATCCATCAGTAGTAGCTGAAGCCATTTTATCACTTGTAATCAATCCAGATACAATTTCCAGACGAATTGCCATTGGTGCATTGTCTGTTACAATTGCTTGTGCATCCTTAGATTTTGCTTCTAAGTAAAGACCTCCAACATACAAGTCCATAAAATACTTAGAACGAATTCCTCCTCCGTTAAGAGTTACATCTTTACCATCTACTTGAATAGAGTTAGGAAGTTCTACACCTGCAATCTCAGTTTGAGCAAATGAGCTAGTGATCGCAATAAATAGTAAAGCAACAAGTGTTGATAAACGCTTTGACAAGTTCATATTTAAAATTTATATATTAAAAATGGTCGTTTGAATAGTGCAATATATAAGTTAATGCTAAAAAGAAAGGAACTGAAAATGACAAAAAATATTAAAATATTCATCTATGAATTATCCAATAGAGATAGTAAATAATACAACATTTTAACCTAGTCATAAAAAAAGCAGTACAGAAATAAATCTGCACTGCTGTATATTTCATAAAGATCGATAAACTCTAGTAAGCTCTACCGTCTTTTCCTTCCATAAAATTAGCGAATGATTTATTAACCACTCTGTTACCTCCAGGTGTTGGGAAATTACCCGTAAAGTACCAATCACCCAAATGTTCAGGACAAGCTTTATGTAAGTTCTCTACTGATTGGAAAACAACTTCTACCTCAGAATTTATACTTGCTTGTTTTACCAAACGAGCTACTTCCTCTGAAATTTCAGTATCAGTGAAAGGCTCATAAATTGCTTGAACTACATTTTCCATTTCTTGATCTGGCTTACGAAGCATACTCTTTGCTCTGTAATATACCTCATCAAGTAATTCTTCCTTACCACGCTTTTTCAAAAGACTGATTGCCGCACGGAATGCAATAAATTCATTCATTTTAGACATGTTGATTCCGTAACAATCTGGGTAACGAATTTGAGGCGCTGAAGAAACTACCAAAATTTTCTTTGGCTCTAGTCTATCAAGCATATTGATGATACTCTTCTCTAGGGTTGTTCCACGAACAATAGAATCATCAATAACAACTAGGGTATCTACTTTCTTCTTGATTACCTCATAAGTAGTATCGTAAACGTGAGCTACCATATCATCACGCATTGCGTCATCAGCAATAAAAGTTCTAGCTTTAGCATCTTTAATTACTAATTTCTCAATACGAGGACGTATTTTAAGGAGATTAATTAAATCCTCTCCTTTAACATCGCCTGTTTCGATAGCTTCTTTACGTCTTTGAGCCAAATAGTCTTCAATACCTTCCATCATACCCCAGAAACTAGTCTCGGCTGTATTAGGAATGTATGAGAATACTGTATTTTCAAGATCGTAATCTACTTTTTCAAGAATATCTGGACACAACAAACGTCCTAAGGCCTTACGTTCTTGATAGATCGAAGGATCTGAACCTCTTGAGAAATAAATACGCTCAAAACTACACGATAGCTTTTCACCTGGCTCGATGTAAGGAACTTCTTTGTAATCACCTTTCTTATCGATGATCAAAGAGTGACCTGGCTTTATTTCTTGAATCTTATCGAAATCAATACCAAATGACGTTTTGATCGCTGGTTTCTCAGAAGCAACCACTACTACTTCATCATCTGCATAGTAATATGCAGGGCGAATTCCGTGTTTGTCTCTTGCTACGAAAGCAGAACCAAAACCAGTAACCCCCATCATGGCATAACCACCGTCGAAGTCTTTACAAGAACGCTTCAATACACGTTGAAGGTCCAAAGTTTCTTCGATACGGTTTGAGATTTCTACATTTGATAAACCTTCAGATTTCAGTTTATCAAAAAGATCTTGTACCTCTAAGTCCAAGAAATGACCGATTTTCTCCATCACGGTCACAGTATCGACCTTGTCTTTAGGGTGTTGTCCAAGTTCGATCAACTTATTGAAAAGTTCATCAACATTGGTCATGTTAAAGTTTCCGGCTACAATAAGGTTACGGCTTCTCCAATTATTTTTCTTCATAAATGGATGCGTCGTATCGATACTATTTTTACCATGCGTACCGTAACGAAGGTGCCCCATATAGATATCTCCCATGAAAGGTACATTCTTACGCAAATAATCTGCGTTATAGAATTTATCAGGATCAGAAGCGATTTTATTGATTTTCTTCCCCACCTTCTTGAAAATATCCATAATAGGTTGCTTTTCTACTGATCTATAACGATCAATATATTCAGCACCTGCAGGCATATCAATTTTGACAGAAGCTAAACCTGCTCCATCTTGCCCTCTATTGTGTTGTTTTTCCATGAGCAAATACATTTTGCTCAAGGCGTAATTAGGAGACTTGTATTTGTCTATGTAATAAGAAAGCGGTTTCCTTAAACGTACTAACGCGATTCCACATTCATGTTTGATAAAGTCGCTCATCAGAGTTGCACTACGATTATGTAACTATCCTTTGCGCAAAGGAAGAACTATTTCCGAATAAATACAATTAATACGAGGAATAGTGATTTTTTTCCCTTCAAATTTCACCCTACAATCCTTATAAAAATATATCTCAAACAATTTTTGGCTTTAGCTATTATCATATTGAGCGCAAAATGTTATAAGAATTCCAGAATAGCGATCTCATTTTAATGATATTTCAAAGATCAACTATTTTTAAAAATTCTGTAGCAACTCAAATAATCATGTTTGCATCTGTGTAAGAAAAATCCAAAAACTAAATATCGGTGCATGACAATTAAAAAATAGATATAAATAAAGGGTTGTGAACACCACATTGCATTTTACAATATTTAAAAAGTATAGCGAAAATGTACAAGTTGTATCATTTTCGGACACCACAGCCAAACATTGAAAATATTTAAATCACTGATTAAGTAACACTTACCCCCAACGGTACAATTGATGCCAAAAAATACATTCGAAAACATAAAAAAGTAATTCACTCAGATGAGACTTAAGCCAATTCATACGAAAATTATTATTGTAGTTGTCATCCTTGCTTCAGCAGTAGGATTTACAATGATGTTATCTGGAGGAAGAGAAATGCCAGAAGTAAAAAAATCTGGAAAAACTGTTCCTTACGTTTCCACTAAACCTGTTCATTATACTGACATTCCAACTGAGGTTGTTGCTTACGGTCGAGTTAGATCGGCTACTCCACTAGATATCACTAGTGAAAACCAGGGAAAAATATTAAAAGGGCAGGTACCTTTAAAAGAAGGTCAAAAATTTAGAAAAGGACAGCTTTTATTTAAAGTAGATGATAGAGAAGCACAATTACAGCTTCAAGCAAATAAAAGTAGTTTCCTAAAAGATATCGCAAGTATTCTACCTACTTTCAAAATCGACTTTCCTAAAAGTTATTTGACATGGCAAGCATACTTCCAGAAAATTGACGTTACGAAACCTTTGCCTACGCTACCTAAACATGCTACGGCTAAAGAGAAAACGTTTTTAGCTACTCAAAATATTTACAGCAATTATTATCAAATTAAGAGTACTGAAACTCGTCTTGCAAAATATAATGTCTATGCACCTTTCACAGGTTCTTTTGTTGAAGTTTTCCTTCAAGCAGGTTCTTTTACAAACCCAGGAACGAAAGTAGCAAGAGTACTTGAAAGCTCTAATCTTGAGCTAGAAGTTCCTGTTGACCCTAAAGATTTACAATGGATCAAAGTTGGTTCTAAAGTAAATATCCAAAACGAAGCTGGCACAAGCCAATGGGCTGGTAGAGTGACACGTGTTGCAGAAGTTATGGATGCAAATACACAAGCCATCGACATTTTTGTTAGTATAGATAGAGGAGATGATAAAGTGTATGATGGGATGTACTTAAAGACAGTTATTCCTGGAGCTACAATTCAAAATGGAATGGAAATTCCTAGAAGAGCTTTAGTTGAAAACAGTTATGTATATGTTCTCTCAGACACACTTCTAAAACTTCAAGAAGTAAATGTTCTTAAAATAAATGCTGAAACAGCTATCATCTCTGGAGTAAATGAAGGTACAAACTTGGTGAACGAACAATTACTCAATGCCTACGAAGACATGGTTGCTTATAGACTATCAGATTACAACCGTAACACTGATACAGCAAAAAGTCAGGAATCAGATGACCAAGTATCTCAAAACAACTAAAAGCACAAACTATGCGCAAAATTGTTGAAAACTTTGTCAAGTATGGTATTCTATCCAATACCATCATAGCCCTGACACTGATTTTTGGGGCATTGGCAGTAGCGACTACCAATAAAGCTTTTTTCCCAGAACGCCCATCAAGATATATCAATGTTTCGGTAGCCTACCCAGGTGCTTCACCTGAGGAAATGGAAGAAGGAATTACTCAAAGAATTGAAGAGGCAATCCGTAATATTGTAGGGATTTATAAAATCAATTCTACTTCTCGAGAGAACTTTGTAAGTGTTTCCGTAGAAACTACTGAAAGTGCCGATATTGATGAAGTACTTACCGAAATCAAAAATGCAGTTGATGGTATCAGTGGATTCCCTGCTGGTGCTGAACGTCCAATTGTAAGTAAAAACAAAGCCCGTTCTCCTGTAATGTGGCTTGCTTTTACAGCAGAACAGGAGGGCGTAGGTCTGAATGATTTGAAAAAAGCATTACAGAAAGCTGAAGAAGAAATGCTTTCGAGTGGTGTTGTGTCTCAAATTAACATTTTTGGATTCCCGAGTAGAGAGATTTCTATAGAAGTTTCTGAAGAGACACTTCTTAAATACCAATTGACTTTTGATGAAGTAGTAAGGGCTGTAAGAAATAATAACCGTGATGTTTCAGGTGGTATTATCAAGACTAATGACGAAGAAATTATCATCCGTTCAAGAGCTAGAGAAAACGAAGCAGCCAGAATTGGTAATCTTGTTTTAAGAGCATCTAACACTGGTAATATTATTCGCCTTTCAGATATCGGAACGATCAAAGAAGAATTTGAAGATGTTCCGAACTACTCTACCTATAATAGCAAGCCTTCAGCCTACATGTTCATCCAAAAGTTAAATTCAGAAGACTTACAGAAAGTATCTGAGTTTGCGGTTAACTATGTAGAAAAATTTAATAAGGAAAATAGCCACATTCACATCAATGTAGCTTACCGATTCCTAGATATGCTGAATCAACGTTTGGATATGCTTATTTCAAACGGGGCAGTTGGGGTACTTCTTGTATGTATTGCACTTGGTTTCTTCCTAAGTTTAAGGCTCTCTCTTTGGGTTGCATGGGGTATTCCTTCATCATTCTTAGGCTTGTTTATCTTTGGTGCATTTGCAGGACTGACCATCAACATGATTTCATTATTCGGTATGATCATGGTTGTTGGTATCTTGGTAGATGATGGAATTGTAATTGCCGAAAATATTTATTCTCACTTTGAGAAAGGTAAAACACCTTGGAGAGCTGCTGTAGACGGAGCAATGGAAGTGATTCCTTCCGTATTTACTTCAGTAAGTACTACAATCGTAATTTTCATTCCGTTCTTATGGATTGAAGGTAGTTTAAGCTTCTTGAGAGACCTTTCAATGGTTGTTATTTTCTCTCTTGCTTTCTCATTGATTGAAGCATTCCTTGTACTTCCTGCTCACTTAGCTAGTCCTAGCGTACTAGAAAAGCGTGACCCGAATAAAAAAGGCTTTTATGCTTCATTCCGAAATACGGCTGAAAACATTATCAATTTCTTAAGATTCAAAATCTATGCTCCTTCATTGGAATGGACGATAAAGAATAGATATGTATCTATGGCTATAATTCTAGCTGCCTTCACAATTACTGGAGGACTTTTAGCTGGTGGTTACATCAAAGCAACATTCTTCCCTCGTATTCCTTTCAATAGTTTACGTATCGATATTGCTTTTAAAGCAGGTGAAAGAGACACCAAAACAACAGACTACATTGCTAGATTTGATGATCTTGTTTGGGAAATGAATGAAGACCTCAAACGAGATTATAACGATACTACAAACTGGATTGACGCTACAATTTCAGATGTTGGTGGTAGTAAATTTGGTAGTGGTGGGCATACTGGTAAAATTGATATTTTCTACAAAGAACTTGAAGATGCTCCTTTCGATGATATCGAATTGGTAAATAGACTTCAAGAGAAAATTGGAGAAGTACCAGAAGCTGAAAAACTATCAATTGGTAACGATAATCAATTTGGTAAACCCGTAGAAATTCGTTTGATGAGTAGCAATGCTCAACAATTAGAAGACGCTACTGCATTCTTGAAAGAGAAACTACAAGGCATTTCAGAGCTGCAACAGATCAATGACAGCCGTGACATTGGTAAAAGAGAGTTACAAATCGATCTTAAGCCACAGGCCTATGCTTTAGGTTTGGAGAGAAATGACATTGTAAGACAAATCAGACAAGGTTTCTTTGGAGAAGAAGCACAACGTTTCCAAAAAGGTCGTGATGAAATCAGAGTTTGGGTAAGATATCCTAAAATGGGACGTATCAGTATTGCTCAACTTGAAAACATGAAAGTCAAGTTCCAAGGCAAAGAGTACTTCGTAAAAGAGTTAGTCGATTATAAATTGGAACGAGGAGTTGCAAGTATCAAACACTACATGGGGAA
The DNA here is from genome assembly GCF_003149185.1 of Sediminitomix flava. Lineage (NCBI taxonomy): Bacteria > Pseudomonadati > Bacteroidota > Cytophagia > Cytophagales > Flammeovirgaceae > Sediminitomix > Sediminitomix flava. Next base: position 493,132 of record NZ_QGDO01000002.1, read on the forward strand.
CAGAACAATGTCAGTAGATGCTGAATTGGTTAACCCAGAGACTGAACTTCCTCCAATTCTTGAGCAAATTGACAATAAAATTGTACCTGAGCTTCTTGCAAAATTCCCAGATGTAAGAAAAGAAAGCGGAGGTCAAGCAGAAGAAAGTCAACGTTCTGGACAACAAATGATGCTCCTTTTCGGAACTGGATTCGTCATGATGTTCATTATCATTCTTCTAAACTTCAGATCATTCTATCAAGCTGTTCTTATTCTTGCAATGATTCCTCTAGGTTGGTTGGGTTCTGCGTGGGGACATGGTATACACGGGCTTCCAATTTCAATGCTTAGCGGATGGGGTATGATTGCCCTTGCTGGTGTGATTGTGAATGATGCCGTTGTATTCTTAGATAAATACAACCGAAACCTTAAAGAAGGAATGAAAGCTAAAGATGCCGCATTTAGTGCAGGTATCGCTCGTTTCCGTCCGATCATGCTAACATCAATTACAACTGTAGTTGGTTTGTATCCTCTGATTTTGGAAACAAGTTTACAGGCTCAAATCCTTATCCCGATGGCATTAGCTATTGCTTGGGGAGTATTAGTTGGTACAATCTTGATTCTATTATTCTTCCCTGTACTTATTCTTATTTTCAACGATATCAGAAGAAGTGCTCGAAGATTATGGTCTTGGGAATCTGTAACCGCAGAAGAGGTAGAAAGAGTAATTATTGACGCGAAGAAAGACCTTCTATTGGAAGACACTCCCACACATTCAAACGGGCATGCTCCAAAGTCAAAAATATCACTCACAAAACTAAATGGACATATTGAAGACACCGTCCATTAATTTTTAAAAGTAGACTAATGGTTATAGTAGTCGGGAGGTATGTAAAGGTTGGTTTACCTTTCCGACTGCTTTTCCTCTAATAATATTAGAATTATGAGAAACTATTTTTTAAGCACAATTTTCCTTCTGCTTACACTCTCAGTTCAGTCAAATGCTCAAGAAAAACTGTCATTAAAAGACGCATTGGCGATCGGGTTACAAAATAACTTCGATATCAAGATTGAGGAAAGCAAGATCGATAATGCTCAACAAAATAACACTTGGGGAATTGCTGGTCGTTATCCGAGCATCGACTTCATAGTGAATAGTAATAACTCTTACACCAACTCTACTCCTGCTAACCCATTTGCAGTAGCGGGTAATAACCGTTCGAACAGACTAGCCGAACAGCTGAATTTCAACTGGGTCTTGTTTAATGGTTTTAGAGTCAAATTCACGAAAGAACGTCTTGAATTACTAGAAGTTCAAACGGAACAGGATGCTGCAATTATCATAGAAAATACCGTTCAACAAATTATTTCTGGATACTACAGAGTTCAGTTGGTTGAAGAAAACCTTAGTGTACTAAGAACTGTCCTTAACCTTTCTAGAGATAGAGTTGAATTTGTAAGATTGCAAAGAGAACTAGGTAGTGGTACGTCTTTCGATGTGTCACAGGAAGAAACGATTTACTATACTGATTCTACGAATTATGTAAATCAGCAACAAGTAGTAGCAAATGCATACAGAGATTTAAACTTTTTACTTTCAGAAGAGAACCTTGATAAAACCTATGAGTTAACGGATAATCTAGAGTTTACTGCTCCAGACTATATTTTTCAAGATCTATTAGAGCAAACAAAAAATAACAATGCTAACCTTGAACGTCAGTATACTGCTTTGAAATTAAGTGCGACCAATATTGCACTTCAAAAAGCGAATAAGATGCCGACATTCAGTGTTGACTTTGGTCTTACATATAGTAATTCTTGGTTTAAAATTGATGAAACGACCTTTGAACCAAACGGTACTATCACAGCTGGAACTCCAGTTTATGAAGATGATGGCTTAGAGGGAAGCTTCAACCCAAATAATCAAGTTGGTTCTGTTGCCAGTTTTGATGGGCAGCAAGTTAAAACAGGCGATAGACTTCTTTTAAGTGGTGATGATTTTAGCCCGTATTATGCAAATGCTAGTATCAGAATTCCTCTATTCAGAGGAAAACAATTAAGCAGAGCTTTGCAAGAAGCTAAGTTGCAGTACGATCAACAACAGTTGGCTACGGAAAGACTGGAATTGAGTGTTGAAAATAGCCTTTTGAAAGAATACGGACAATATACCAACCGTACTCAAATTGTAGATATCACAAACAAATCGTTAGAAGCAGCCCAACTAAACTTGACGCTAAGCCAAGAAAGACTTCAAATGGGAACAATCAATTCATTTGATTACCGTCAGGTGCAAGTAGCCTATTTGAATTCAGCTTTCAGAGCAGCACAAGCTAAATTTGAGTTATTAGATTCACATGCAAAACTCCTTCGTCTTACTGGAGGTATCATGACTGAAACTGAATAAAGCATACGCTTTATATCTATTTTGTTTATACAGTTGACTTAAAGAAACCCTTCCTTATCGGAGGGTTTTCTTTTTTAGAACCTTTCTGAGAACTAAGCGTATATCTATCTAGTACATTTTTTAACTATTTTTTTTCATGTATAAAATTGCCCAAAATCTAATACTCCGATTCGATGGAAAATCACTCGATCAAGTTGGCACTGACAAGTATAGAAATCGAACTATTCAGAAAAAGATCATTGAAAGTATCATCCTAGGAATTGACCTTTTTCTTATAGGTGCAGATTTCTTTGAAGGACTAACAATAGAATATGATATACTACTTTTTATACAAGTCTTTACGGGAACAATTATTGGTAGTGACCTAATGTTTAACTTTATTCCAACCGAGCGAAAACGATTCTTTATTCACCTTGATGAAGAAAAGTTTTCCTTCAAAACCAAAGCTTTATTGAAACCTAAAGTTATTCCATTAAAAAAAGTCCGAAAACTACATGTTGAATTGGATACTTTAATATTTCAGATGTTTGGTGGAAAAAAAATTCGATTCTTTGCTAACAATATTAACTTCGATAATGAAAAGAAAGAATTACTCCATTCAAAGATTATTGAAACATTACAACAAAAAGGGGTTCAAGTTACAGTTTCTGAGAGAAAACAAAAGGTTCTAGAAAAAAGTGGATTTAATGGAGTTGAGGAATTAGAAGTAAGAGATATTTATAGTAGATAAAAAGTAACTTTGTAAGTTTATTGTCTTGGTCTTCTGTCTCTTTTCAAGAAGACCAAGAGAAAGCTTGTTAAGGGATTTAAAACTATTGAACCTAATTATTCTCCAGTATATGTTGCTGCACAATCTACTGTTTCATAAATAGTTACTCTAGACAAAGCCTCTAATTCTGGTTTTAATTTATCCCAAACCCATTTAGCAATCACTTCGCTCGTTGGATTTTCTAAGCCTTCTATATTATTCAAATAATTATGATCTAATTGCTCACGAATAGGCTCAAACTTCTTAGCGATATCACCAAAATCCATTACCCAACCATAAGGTTGTTTAATCTCATCTTTAAGATATATAACTGCTTTCCAAGAATGTCCATGTAATCTACCACAAGGATGCCCCTCAGGCATGTTTGGTAAGTGGTGGGCTGCTTCGAATGTAAACTCTTTAAATATTTCCATAGCTAGGTAAAGGTCTAAACCCAAGGAAAGTTTTACCTTTTAAAACTTATTAGTAGATAAATTCTTAATGCATGATTTTATAAATCAATTCTTTAAGAATTTGATTTTCTGCAATACTGCTATCCACACCTTTTGACTGTAAATCTGCCTGATGTAAAACATCAATAATCTGTACGGTCTTAGGTAAAGGATAATTACGCGCTGCTGTGAAATAATCAGCTACAAAATAAGGACTTACACCTAATAACTTTGCAGCTTCTTCCTTCGTTTGACCAGCATTATGATGTACTAGTAAAACTTTGGAAAAGTAAGAGAATAGCATTGAAATAATAGGGATAACAGGGTTGCTCTTTGGATCTGAAGCAAAAAAGTTAATAATCTGATTTGCCTTAAGAACATCTCTTTTTCCCAATGCAGCTTGAAGCTCAAACACATTATATTCTCTGCTGATACCAATATGTTTTGAGATCATTGACTCAGTGATCTCAACAGCATCATCAGGGTAATTGATCATCATCTTATTGATTTCATTTGAAATACGAGTAAGATCATTACCAATATGTTCTGCTATCAAAGTTGCTGGTTTGTCTTTGATCGAGTGACCAAGATTTTTGACGTAACTTTTGACCCAAGTTGGGAGCTTGTTGTCATAAATTTTCTTAGAGTCTACCAACACGACTTTTTTATCCATGGTTTTCCATAGAGACGTGTTTTTATTAATCTTTTTATGCTTATAAACAAAGACAAGGATTGTAGTAGGAACTGGTTGTTTGATATAGTTCACCAATTGCTCTTGAGCCGTCTTACGCCCGAAATCTGGCATTTCTTGTGCCTCTTTCAAGATAATAACCTGCCTCTGAGCCATCATTGGAAATCTTCGTGCACTTTCCAATAATTGATTCATCGATATATCCTTCCCATAAAGAATCGTTTGGTTAAAACTCTTCTCCGATGGGGTCAACGCATTTTCTTCAATAAGACGTGAAATCTCATCTATATAAAAAGGCTCGTCCCCTTGCAGGAAGTATACTGGTGCAAATGTTTTTGCTTTTAGTTCCTTAATAACCGCATCCGGAGTTTTTGCCATACCTCCCCAATCTCTAAATCCTGATTATAAAAAATACAATTAATTATAGAATTTCTCTAAGAGGATGCAAGATAATGGAAGTTTTTGGATTACGAAAATACTTGCACTTAATAGCTGTTACTATTTTGAGTCAATTCCGTATTCAACTAACTCCTGTACGAAATGTCTTCCATTACGTGTAGAATCACCAAAATTTGGATAAGGATAGGCAACTTGAGTAGCTACAAGTGTGTCTGAATTCTCAGTGTAAGGATACTCCCAGTCATCACTTGAACTAGCAGCAAAAGGCTGATACTTTATAAACCAATTGATTATAGAGTCGTCTGAAACATTATACAACGGATTATAAACCATCTCATCGTCTCTTTCAAAGTCTTCTAAGCCATAAAAAGGATTCGGCAATTGATCGGTTTTGTACTGCTCAAAAAAGAGTTGTCTTGAATTGGTGATTACTTCTTGGTCTTTATAATCGACAAAAGGATTAAGGATTACAGAATCTTTAAAACTAAAAACAAAAGTGTTAATAATATTTTCTGACTGCTGAACATTCACTTTTCTAATCAATCCCACACCTTCTGCATATTGCTCAAATACACTATCAATCCCAATTGCAGCATTATTTCGAAACAAACCATGTCTCACTTTAACTGTAAAAGGAAAATTTAGAGTATCAATTGAATAAGCTTGTCCATGCTCTATTACTGTATAGTATTCATCAGGGAAAGCATTCATCGCATTGCCGTTCCACTGTTTTTCAAAACGTAATGGCTCTACTAATTTTATATAATTTATACCATACTCTTGAACCTCAATCTTGGTAGGAGATTTCCTGACTACCCATCTAGCTGGCAATTGAGTCCAAGATGCAACTTCAGGAGTTCTCGAATATCTTGTTACATAAAACAGCGTATCTCCACCTATGAAACCACCATCAGAATATTCCTCTCTTAAAAAATATACAGAAGTACTGTCTTTCTCATTTTCTACAGTCAAGGTATCCTCTACATAAAAAACTCGATATTGACCATCTACTAAAGGGAAATAAGTTGTATTAGGTCTTACATCCGATGAAGGTACAGGATCATTCAGATCACAAGAAATCAAGGTTAACAAAAAGAAAACTATGGATAGGTTGGATATTCTCATTCGGACTTGTTTTTAAAATCGCTAATTAATGCAATTATACAAAGTATGTGAATAGCGTCAAAAAACATAAGGTCTCACTTTCATAAGACCTTATATAATATTTCATTTTTCAGTAAGTATCCGTCATATTTAATTCCCCATTATAACTACCCCCATAAAATAAGGTACAAGCTCAATTCATTTTTTCACTTCTATACCTACATGATTTCACATTAGAATAAGTAAAATCCTAATTCTATCTGATACATAAAAATCTAAAATGGTTAAGCCGATTTCTTCATAAGGAGAAGAATAAAAAATCAAAGCTTAACTTATAACTCGACCTCACTACGCTTAGGTAGTTTTTTACTCAATTTCTGAATATCCTCATCTCTATTGATAGAAATTGCTAAGGTGTACCATAACAAAATAGACCTCAAACCTTCAATATGCCCTCCTTCATAGTCCTGCTCGGTAATTTCATACCTCACCCGTCCAGAAATATAAGCAAACATCAGCTCTGGATTTTCATCGATGTACTGAAGAGCTTCATGCGATATAGGAGCTTTAATATGTGGAGCACCTTCAACCCAAGTCATCATAAACTTAATGGTCGCTTTTCTCTTCGATTTAAAAAGGCCAATCGGTGTACGGTCTAACCAATCAATACATGCTAAAATTTCATCTTGGTACTTATGATAATCCTCTTCACTTTTATATACAACTCGCTTCGGGATTTTAAATTTTTGTTGTGCTAATCCCTCAAAAGATGAAAATAATAGAAATGTAAAAAGTAGTGCAATTGTAAAAATGCGTAACATTGTATAGTAATTTGAGTTTGAGTTATGGGTTTTTGTAGTAGTATGAGCAATTGATCCCCTTAAACTATTAAAAAGAGAAGATAAAAGAAAACTATTTCACGGATAATGAACTACGACTATCTTATTCTAGGCCAAGGACTTGCAGGTTCTGCAGTGGCTATGAGATTATTCCAAGAACAAGCTTCATTTTTAGTTATCGACAACCCTGACACTCCAGCATCCTCTATGGTTGCAGCAGGCATTGTAAACCCGATAACAGGAAGAAAACTAGTTAAAACATGGTTATGCGATGTTATCTTTGATGAACTCCATTCTTTTTATCCTCAAGTTGAAAAAATCACCAATGAAAAATTCTTTCATCCTATAGATTTATACTTCCCTTTTACCACACAGGAGAGACAAACTGAATGGGTTAGCCAAAGTGCAGACTCTACTTATCAGAAATATGTAAAAGGAATTGAATATAATAATAGATATGAAGGTACACTGAAAAGTGAATTTGGAGGAATGATAGTTGGTCAATCTGGCTATCTCGATATTCCTACCTATTTAGCTGCCGTAAAAAAGCTTTTACATTCAAATCAACAATATCATGAATCCAAATTGGAAGACAACGAACTAGTGATTCATGAAAATCATGTAGAATGGAATGGACACACCTTCAAAAAGGTGATCTTTTGCGATGGCTATGAAAATAGACTTAGAGAACATTTCTCATTCCTACCTTATAGAGCAGTAAAAGGGGAGTTATTTTTAGTGAAATTCGATGAAGCTCGTTTTGAGCACATTATCAATAAAAATGGATTTATTTTACCAATTGATAATGATGGAACCTGTAAAGTAGGAGCTACTTACGATTATTATAAACTCACTGAAGGCACTACTGAAAAAGGTCATGAACAGTTAGTTGAAAAATTAGAACAAATCACCGACACTCCATATAAAATTTTAAATCACTGGGCAGGTATTCGTCCTGCGACTTACGACCGCCGCCCATTTGTTGGTCAACATCCTGAAATTAAACCATTCTGGATTCTGAATGGACTTGGGACAAAAGGTGTATCACTTTCCTCTTATTTCTCTAAACATTTGCTTGATGTAATTGAAGGAAAAGTAGAACTTATGCCTGAGGTAGATCCGCTTAGAAAAGAAAAACAGGTCCAAAATAAAAAACCAAGACAACGTAATCGTAAAAAGAAATCATGAAAACAGCTCAATATTGGATTGAAAAGTTAGAAATGGAAAAGCACCCAGAGGGAGGGTATTTTAAAGAAACTTATCGTTCAGACCAGACACTAAAAATAGAAGGACTACCAGCTCGTTTTTCTGGGGATAGATCAGCTTCTACTTGTATTTTATACCTACTTGAAAAAGATGATTTTTCAAGTTTTCATAGGATTGCTTCAGATGAAATTTGGCACTTCTACACGGGTACATCAGCCCTTGAGGTTTTGGAACTAAGCTTTGAAGGAGACTTGCTCAGTCATAAATTAGGGAGTAATTTTGAAAATGGAGAATACTTCCAAGCTATGGTTCCTGCTGGAGCTTGGTTTGGTGCTAGATTAGCTGACCAAAATGAAAATGCTTATGCCCTTGTTGGCTGTACTGTCGCTCCTGGTTTTGATTTTGAAGATTTCGAAATGGCTAAATCAGCTGAGCTAATGGAAATTTTTCCAACTCAAAAAGAGATTATTGAAAAGATGTGCCGTCAATAATCCACCAAAGCTCTACCCCAAAAGTAAAACCTAAGCCTTTTTCTATTTTTAGAGTTATCGGCTAAATGCCAACATCGTCTAGACTGTGACCAACGAGCTGTTGGAATTTGCTTAATAATAGAAATTAACTCTTTATCGTAATTAAAGAATAGGAAAAGGCGCTTTTCTTGCCTGTGAAGAAAAGGCTCAACTCTGATAATTCGCATTTGGGTTAACTTAGAATAAATTAGTGAATTAGGTATTTACTAATTTATATAACTTTAATCTTTTCCCCTACCCTTATTTCTAATTATTCATTTTAGCTTTATCCACCTGATTCATTTTCTTCACTAATTCAAATATCGGAATCAATAAAATTGCAGTGAAAGGGTAAACCACCATAGAAATTAATTGATAAGCGAAGACTTGTAATGCTCTAATTCCTGTAACTTTATTTAACGCACTTAATGAAAAGGAAACCAATACAATTAAAGCCATTATAATTAGAGTTCGCTTTACTATTTGTTTGGAGTAGAAGAAGAGTATAATCGCAGCAAAACTCATTGTAATATTAAACAAGAAATAAACCTTTGAAGCTACCCACACAGGCTGAGTTGCTAAGAAACCTAGCTCACTTAACTTCATAAAAATCGGATTTAGCCAAACCACATTGATTAAGTACGTAGATACTGACTCTAAAAAAGGAGAGGTATCATGCTTCACTTGAATTGAAAAAAGCATAACACAAACTAAAATAACGAGTGCTAGAAACTTTCTTGCTAACACCTTACCACTACGTATTTTTACTTGCATAGAATAACCACGATATATTTTAATATCTAATTTATACTTATTCTAAACTTAAAAACTGATGAAATCACACCTTTCCTTTTTAATGTAATCAATATTGACTTTCTAATAAAAACCCTATTAACATTAAGCATAATAACATTGCCCACCATCAACATTATAAATGTACATCAAACACTAACCACTGAAAACCAAATGATCATACCAACTTTCAGTGATACAATCTTATCACTCTATATAGTGAAGTATATCGCTTAAATGTTAACGAATTTTAAAGGTCATTAAAAATAGACAGCTCATCAGTAATACCTCTCATCATTAATACTCGATTAAATCTGGTTTCCCAATGATGAAGCTAGTTCACAACTGATACAATACTCTTCAAATCAAATGACTAAAGAGTATATAAAACATCATTCTATCTATTCAGAATACTTTTTTTAGTTGGGACTGCTCTAAATGACATTAAATAAATTCAAATACTAACTTTTTTCAAATGAAAAGATTACTATTACTTTTTTCCTTTCTCGGGATGGTCTTTTTAGGTTTCTCCCAAGAAAGAACAGTAACGGGGACAGTTACAGACCCTTCAAATAATCCAATACCAGGTGTTGGTATTATTGTAAAAGGATCTCAATTAGGAGTTTCGACTGACATAAATGGTCAGTATAAAATCACATTAAATGAAGAAGGCTCAACACTTATTTTTAGACTTGTTGGTTTTCAAACTCAAGAAATTGCCATCGGGAATCAGAGTGTAATCGATGTCAAACTTGCAGAAGATATTGAGCAACTTGACGAAGTTGTAGTTACTGCACTAGGGGTAAGTAGAGAAAAGAAATCAATTGGTTATGCTACTCAACAAGTAGACGAATCAGCTCTTTTAGTAAAAGACCCAACCTCAGTTGCAAACTCTTTACAAGGTAAGGTTGCTGGTGTACAAATACGTTCTGGTTCTGGAGGTGTTGGTGCTAGTTCAAGTGTAGTTATTCGTGGATATACGTCGTTAAGCGGTTCTAACCAACCATTATATGTAGTAGATGGTACTCCTGTAAGCAACTATGACCAAGGAGCTGCTTCAGGTGGATATGATTTTGGTAACGGTGCTCAAGACATCAACCCAGAAGATGTGGAAAGTGTATCAGTACTAAAAGGTGCTGCTGCTACAGCTCTTTATGGAAGTAGAGCGAAAAATGGAGTCATCATGATTACTACTAAAAGTGGTAAATCAAGTAAAGGTTTGGGTATTGAAATAAATACTGGGGTTACTTTTGATAGAGTATTTATCATTCCTGATTTACAAAATGAGTATGCAGGTGGTGACAATATGGATTATTATAGCTTTCAATATGACCCTAGTATTCATGGACCAGAATGGGAAAAGTTTAATGGAGCTAAGACTCTTAATACTGGAACAGACGAAAGTTGGGGACCAAGAATGGACGGAACGCCTGTATTGATGTGGCATTCTTTTGTTCCAGAAAGTAATACGTATAATCAATTAGTCCCTCTTCTTCCTCAAAAGGATAATTATGAGAGATTATTTGATACTGGAATCACAAAAACAAATTCAATTGCATTGAGTAATAGCGATGAGAAATCTAGTTACCGTTTAGCATTTACGAATGTAAGCCAAGATGGAGTAGTACCATTCTCTACACTTGATAGAAATACGCTTTCATTAAAATCGAAAACAGAAATCAACAAATACTTTACAGCTTTTGCCTCTGCTAGTTATGTAAAGCAAGAAACTAGACGTTCTGGCTTTGGTTATTCTGGAAGTGGTACAAATATAGGTTCATCATTCCGTGTTTGGTCACAAAGACAAATCGATCCAGATATTTTAAGAAAGCATACATACTCGGAAGCTTTAGGGCAACAAGTTTCTTGGAATATGAGAAATATTGCTGACGGTAGAACATATATCCGTTGGTCAAACAACCCATATTGGGCCCTTGAAAATATCTATGCGACAGATCAAAAAGATAGAATATTTGGTAATGCAGGACTTCAATTTAAATTAAATGAGAAGTTTAGTGTTACAGCTACTGCACGTACGGATTACTACTCTTTACAGATTCAAGATCAAGTAGGTATTGAAGGCACAACAACTCCTTCATTTGGTGAAAGCAAACGTATTTCCCAAGAGAATAACTTTGAAATCTTAGCAAACTATAATGATACTTTTGCAGAAGACTGGTCTGTAAATGTTATTGCTGGTGGAAACATCCGCACTGTCGCAGCAAACTCTTTAGGATTAAGTACAACTGATGGACTTGTTCTAGACAATTATTATCATGTGAGAAATACTGTTAATCCAGAAGTTGGTTTCTTTAGCTCAAAATATGAAGAACAAATTAACTCAATTTTCACAAGTGCATCTATTGGCTATAAAGATTTCTTATTCTTAGATGCGAGCCATCGTATTGACTGGTCTTCTACTCTACCTCCTGATGACAATAGCTTTGGGTATTCAGCTTTGAGTACAAGTTTTGTCTTCTCTGAATTGTTAGCTAGTCAAGATGTACTTTCATTTGGTAAATTAAGAGCAGGTATTGGTCAAGCTGGAGCTGGTACTGGTGCTTATTCTCTATATAATACTTATTCTACAGGGGCATATGGTAGTGCTAATATCTTTGCAGTGCCAAATACTTTACCGAACTCAGAGTTAAAAAATGAATTAGCGACAGAATACGAGATAGGTCTAGAAACGCAACTATTCAATGGGAGAATCGGACTAGAAGCAACATATTTCAATAAGATTTCTGAAAACCAAATCTTAGATGTTTCAGTACCTTCTACATCTGGATATTCTACAGCAATTATCAATGCTGGTGAAATACAAACCGATGGTGTTGAATTAGTTATTAGCGCTACTCCTCTAAAAATCGGAGATTTTCAATGGGATATGATTTTCAACTATGCAAAAGTAAAATCAATAGTTAATGAACTCGATGGAGACCTTGACACTTACCGAATTTCTAGTGTAGGTTCTGGATGGGTTTCTGCCGAAGCAGGTGGTTCATACGGTGATATGTATGCTTACCAAGGCTATGTTTATGATGATGCTGGAAATAAAGTAGTTGATGATAATGGCTTATACGAACGTTCTGGAGAACCTGTAAATTTGGGTTCTGCCATACCTGAATCTAATGGTGGTTTTATCAATACATTCCGATATAAAGGATTCTCATTAGGTGCACAAATCGACTTCTCTACAGGTGGATTGGTATACTCATTTATGGATAGATGGGGTACGAAAGCAGGACAAACTGCTAGAACTGTCGGCATTAATGCTAATGGTAAAAACTACAGAGATCCAGTTGAAGAAGGTGGTGGTATCTTATCTGAAGGTGTCCGAGCTAATGGTGAAGTAAATACACAATACGTATCAGCTCCAGCGTATTTTAACCGAATGAGATATCTTCCTGAAGAATTTATCTATGATGCTAGTTACGTTAAGCTTAGAGAAGTAAAACTCTCTTATAATATTCCAAGTAAATTGCTTTCAAACATTGGTCTGAATGCAGCTACACTATCTGTAGTTGGAAGAAACTTAGCTCTTCTAAAGTCAAATACTCCAGGTTTTGACCCAGAAGTAAACTCAACTACTACAAATGCTATCGGATATGAGTCAGGACAAGCTCCAAGTACTCGTTCGATCGGATTTAATCTAAATGTTAGATTCTAATTTTTTCCAAGATGACAATGAAATTTTTTAATAAAACAATAAAAGTAACTGCATTTGCAGTCGCGGCATTATTCTCTTCATGTGATCACTTTGAAGAAATGAATGTCAACCCTAACCTTCCATCTCAAGCAGCTACATCTGGCTTATTATCAAATGCTCAGATTGCTATTACAGGAAGATTTGTGGGAAGCATGGGACATTTGGGTAGTCAATACACACAGCAAGTTTCTCAGGTAGAATATCCTGCACCGTCAAACTATGATGATAGTGGACAATCTAGCTTTGCAAGTGTATATTCTGGTGCTTTGATTGATTTGAAAGAGATCATTAAACTCTGTAATGACCCTGATAAAGCAGAAAAGGTTGTTGTTTATGGAAACCTTGAAAACCAAAAAGCAGTAGCTGAAATTTTGAGTGTTTGGGCATTTCAAAATGTTACTGATGTATGGGGTGATGTTCCATACTCAGAGGCTTTAAAAGGTGATGAAGGGCTATTCCTTTCAAAATATGATACGCAAGAAGAAATCTATGATGATTTGATTGCTAGACTTACAGCTGCTTCTGCTGCTATTAAAGTTGACGGCACTCCAAAATTGGAAGGCGATTTATTCTTTGGTAGCGAGGAGAGTGATGTGCAAATGATGATGTGGAAAAAGTTTGCTAACTCATTACGTTTGAGAATGGCAATGCGTCTTTCAGAAGTAAATTCTTCAAAAGCTGATGCATTAATCAATGATGCTGATTTTGATGAAATTCTTTCAAGCTCAGACGAAGTAGTTGCTTTATATCATTTATCAACAGAAGCTGAAGCTAATCCAATTTATTACACGAATGTAATTGCAGCAGGTGGTGATAACATTGCAATATCAAATATAATGGTAGACCATTTAACTTCTTTAAATGATCCAAGATTAGCTTCATATGCTACTCCTAGTGATGCTGCTTCAGAGTATATTGGAGTACCTTACGGTATGGCAAATGATGTAGCTCTTTCTATATCACAGGATGATTTTTCTTTAATTGGAGGGAAATTTGCAGACCAAGATGCTCCATCGATCGTTATGACAGCTTCAGAAGTTTTATTTATTAAAGCTGAAGCAATTGCTAGAGGTTATATCTCTGGTGGTGCAACTGAAGCCGAAAAAGCATATAATGATGCTATTACTACTTCAATGGAATTTAATGGTGTAGCTACTGATGATATTACAACTTATTTAGCTCAGACTTCTGTTGCTTACGATAATGCAAATTGGAGAGCAATGATTGGAGAACAAAAGTGGTTAGCATTATACATGCAAGGAGTAGAAGCATGGTCAGAATGGAGACGTTTAGACTACCCTACTCTAACACCAAGTGCAAATGGTATCATTAATCAAATACCAAGAAGAAGAGCATATGCTTCTGATGAGTACTCTACTAATACTGCAAATGTAGAAGCAGCAGCTACTCGTATTACAGGAGGAGACTTCTATACATCTACTGTATGGTGGGATAAATAAGCCCCTCTAAAGATTTAAAAAATAAGAAAGCCACTTTCAGTAGAAAGTGGCTTTCTTATTTATCATCATAAACAATAAAAACTGGTGAAATATTATAAAACTTTTTCCCTGTTAACTCTTTGAATAAGCGATCAACTGTTTTTCCTAAATCTAAGAGATTATTTGAAGCACTAAAGTTAAGACTGAATTCATCATTACTAAATCGATATTGCAGAGCTGAACCCGCATCAAACAGTGAAGCAGTTCTAATCCCTACACTTTTGCCGATTTCAGTAATTTCTTTTACAGAAACTAGACCTCCATTCCCCGAAACTAAGAAACAGATATTTCCATCCTTATCCATACCACAGAGATTACGGTAAGTTTTTCTACTCCATTGGTTTTGATTTAGTGTTTCTCTAGAAATATAATCCCAAATCTTACCATTTTTCATCACAGATGGATGTGCTTGACAAGAGTAATCAATATGCCCTAGTCTAAGACTAAAAACACTTTTAGGACCTACAATAGCCTTCCCATTAATTACTTTAAAGAAACCCGAAGAAGAGCTTTTTTCTCCAAACCTTTGTCCATCAATAATCAGTTCACCTAAAGAATTACCTTGCTCATTGTAGAAAGAACTGTTTATAGCAAAAACAGTAGTTCCATCAACTAAACTTCTAGCACTCTCTCCTTCTTTATTATAGCTAAGACTAAAATTGTATTTATTCTTCTTAAACTTAATCAAGTAAAGTTCAGGATTAGAAATTCGGTAAAGAAGCTTCTGTATATCTCCAATTTTTGACCTACGGAATTTTATTTCACTCACTTCTACTTGATCACTTTCATACAATAGAACGGTATCTCTTGCCAGATCAATTACTAAATCGCCTCCATTTGTAAATAAAAAATGAGCATTACTAAGAGGTTTAAAAAGGAGTAATAATAGAACTCCAAAAAGAGAAATACACAGTTTAAATAATGTTCTTTTTTTCATTAATCAGATTAAAAATTAACTTCAATTACATCTTATAGAAGAGAATTGAGATGATTTACTAAACTTCATACAATTCCAAAGGTAAACCATCAGGATCTTCAAAAAAAGTGAAACGTTTATCTGTAAACTCATCAACTCTAATTATCTCTGTTTTTATACCCTTTGCTTGAAGGTTCTTAACAGCCATTTCTATGTCATCTACAGAAAAGGCTAAATGTCTCAAACCTCTAGCTTCGGGGAATGACGGTCTTTGAGGTGGAGAGGGAAATGAAAATAACTCAATTACATATTGATCGTTCAAAGCCAAATCCAACTTGTAAGAATCTCGTTCTTCTCGATACACTTCACGAATTACCTTTAAACCGAGTTTATCTACGTAAAAAGTTTTTGACCTTTCATAATCAGAACAGATAATAGCTATATGATGAACACTTTTTAGACCTA
Source organism: Sediminitomix flava (assembly GCF_003149185.1). NCBI lineage: Bacteria > Pseudomonadati > Bacteroidota > Cytophagia > Cytophagales > Flammeovirgaceae > Sediminitomix > Sediminitomix flava. The sequence goes on from NZ_QGDO01000002.1 coordinate 508,844, forward strand.
GATTCTTTTCCACTTTATTTTTCTTGAAATAAAACCATAAGAAAAAGCCCAGCCATCCGAATGGATAACTGGGCTTGTATTTTCAGAGTAAACTCAGATTATAGAGAAATACCCATGAATGACATAAATGCCAATCCCATCAAACCAGTAATGATGAAAGTGATACCCAAACCTTTCAAAGGAGCAGGTACGTTAGAATATTTCATCTTCTCACGAACAGCTGCCAATGCTACAATAGCAAACAACCATCCAATACCTGATGAGAATCCATATACCGCAGATTCAGCAAAAGTGAATTCTTTTGGTACCATGAAAAGAGAAGCACCCAAAATCGCACAGTTTACCGCGATCAAAGGAAGGAAGATACCCAATGCTCCGTAAAGTGATGGAGAGAATTTCTCAACGATCATCTCTACCAACTGTACCATAGAGGCAATTACTGCAATAAACATGATGAACTGAAGGAAAGACAAATCAATGTTTGCGAATCCTTCGCCAAGCCATGCCAAAGCACCTGCTTTAAGTACGTAGTTATATAACAACCAGTTCAAAGGAACTGTAATAGTCAATACGAAAGTTACCGCTGCTCCTAAGCCAAGTGCTGTAGGTACTTTCTTTGAAACGGCTAGATAAGAACACATTCCAAAGAAGTAAGCGAATACCATGTTGTCGATAAAAATCGACTTAATACCAAGATTAATTAAATCCATTGCTTACGATTGTTTAAAAATTCTAAGATCAGTGTTCTCTTATTCTTCTACATATCCGTTTCTCCAACGTTGTACCCAAATAATCATACCGATGATGATAAAGGCACCTACTGGAGAAGTCATCAAACCAACTTTAGGGAATGCATCTGGCAATACTTGAACGCCGAATACAGCACCTGAACCTAGCAATTCACGGAAGAATGCTACAGCCAAGATCACCCAAGCATAACCTAGAGATGAACCAAGACCATCAAGAACTGAATCCCAAGGTTTGTTACCCATCGCAAAAGCCTCCAAACGTCCCATTACAATACAGTTAGTAATGATAAGACCTACATAAACCCCTACTACTTTAGAGACATCATAGAGATAAGCTTTCAGTACCTGGTCTACTACGATTACCAATGTAGCAATTACACCAAGTTGAACGATGATACGAATACGTTGTGGTACCAAGTTTCTCATCAAAGAGATGATCAAGTTTGAGAACACGACCACAAACATTACAGCAATAGACATCACCAATGAAGGCTCCATCTTGGCTGTTACAGCTAGAGCAGAACAGATACCCAATACCTGTACTGTAATTGGGTTGTTATCATCAAGAGGGTCAGCAACAATACCTCTCCTTCTTTTTGATAATAGCTCCTCTGATTTTTTTACTTCTTTAACTTCTGCAGTTTCAGACATGGCTATTTTCTAATTTCAAAAGAAAAAATCAATTAAATAGTAAGGAATTAGCGCAGAGAAACTGCATTTCCTCTAATTTTCTGCATATAAGGCTCATACAGATTTAGGTAGTTCACCATCATCTCGTTCAAACCGTCACGAGTCAATGTTGCACCAGACATACCGTCAACTTCGTTGTCAGAAATACCAGTGTTACCTTCACCTTTCATCATCAAAACCGGAGAAATTTTTCCATTTTCAACGATTGATTTACCTTGATATCTATCTTGAACATCAGCGTCAGACATACGAGCACCCAAACCTGGAGTTTCTCCAGCGTGACCGAATACCGCACCTTTGATCGTCTTCATGTCAGGGTTCATTGCTACATATCCCCAGATGTCATTCCAAAGACCGTAACCATAAACAGGAAGAATGTAAGCCTCAACCTCAGTTTTAGAACCTTCTTTCATGAATTTGAAAATTGGAAGATTCACATCATTTACTGAAGTATAGTCGATAGAAGCTTTCTTGTCACCACCTTTCAAAGCAGCCACTTGCTTCTTCATTACTTTCCAGTTTGCTTGAACGCTTACATCTTCTGGAGATTTAGCTCCAAAGTCAGAAACTTGCTCTCCTTGAGCATTCACTACGACAGATTGAATTCTTTCTTTGTAGATAGCGGCTAGAGCTTGTTTGTCGTCTCCAGTCACACCTACTGCTTGAAGAATTTGTTTCTTCGTATCCAATGCAATCTCAGTGTCTTGTCTTTCTTTCAAGACTACTTTTACTGTTGCCAGCAATCCACCAATGATTACTGTCATAGCGACTGCAAAACCGATTACATATCCGTTAGACTGTTGCACGTTTTAATCTTCTTTTTTTGTTTGCTTCTACTACATAATAATCAACTAGCGGTGCTAGAACGTTCATCAACAAGATTGCCAACATGATTCCTTCTGGATATGCTGGGTTCCAAACTCTTATGATTACCGTTAAGATACCGATCAATGCACCGTAAATCCACTTACCAGTGTCAGTTTGAGCTGCTGTAACTGGGTCAGTTGCCATAAATACAGCACCAAAAGCAAAACCACCAGCAATTAGGTGATAGTAAGCAGGCATTTGCATATAAGTATTTGCGCCAAAAGCATTCATGATTAAGCCCATACCCATAGCACCAAGAACTGTTGCCAAGATAATACGACCACTACCTACGCGAGTACCTACCAAGATCAACGCTCCAAGCAGTACTGCTAAAGTAGATGTTTCACCGATTGAACCAGGGATAAAACCAAAGAACAAGTTTTCAGCAGAATACAAACCTGCAGACCAAGAAGCCGTAGCTTCAGCAGCATATTTTGCTACTTCAATACCTTCAGATGAAGCTGAAGAAGCCAAACCTAAGAATGTCGCACCTGTAAAGCCGTCTACAGCAGTAGCATCAGCAAGGTCGAACCATACTTTGTCACCAGAAATTTGTGCTGGATAAGCGAAATACAAGAATGCACGAGCAGTTAAAGCTACGTTCAAGATATTCATACCAGTACCTCCAAATACCTCTTTACCAATCAATACAGCAAAAGCAGACGCTACGAATACTTGCCATAACGGAATAGAAGCAGGAACTACTAGAGGAATCAACATACCTGTTACCAATAGACCTTCGTTGATAGGGTGTTTTCTTAATGCTCCGAAAACAACCTCAACTAAACCACCACCAGCATAAGCTGCGATGATAATAGGAATTACTCTGATTGCACCGAAAAGTACTTTGTCGCCAAAGCCCATTTCAGCACCAGTAGCTACAGCGTGCATTTCACCAACGTTGTAGATACCGAAAAGCAGAGCAGGAATCATAGCGATGATCACTGTCATCATCATACGCTTCAAGTCGATAGCATCACGAACATGAGCGCCTTTAGAACCCGTCACAGTTTTTGGCGTAAACATAAATGTCTCACCAGCTTCATACGGATAGTACATTAGGCTATCCTTTGACGGTCTGTTCTTTTCGAAGAATTCGTATAAGAACTTCATTATAATTTTGTTTTAACGTGATAACTAAAAAAATATATTCAGCTCCACGTCATTCCATTTGTTTCGTTTAACTGTTTGTTTAAGCTTTTTGTTAGCTCAATCTTAGCATATCGATACCCTCACGGATAATTCCTTGCACATCGTGCTTAGAAACATCGATAAACTCACAAAGAGCTAGATCTTCTTCAGCAACTTCATATAGACCAAGAGCCTCCATATTATCGTAGTCTTTAGCCATAATTGCCTTGATAAGGTGCGTAGGAAGAATATCCATAGGAACTACTTTTTCAAATGCTCCTGTCATTACGAATGCTCTTTCTTCACCATTCAAAGAAGTATCCAAAGCATATTCTTTGCTGGCGCCACCTAATAGCCCCCATGCTTTGTGAAAACTCAAACGATCAGTGATAAATCCTAACCAACCATCTTTCAAGAAGAAACGAGGTTTGTCACCTTCTGGAAGAACTGAGATTACGTGATCGTAGAAACCTACGTATCCGTCTTTCTCAATAGAAGACCCTGTCAATACGTTACCAGAGATTACTCTGACATTGTCTTGAGCAAGATTTCCTTCTACCATTTTCTTCACATTGGCACCTAGGTATGTTTGTACATAACCTGTTTTATTCAGCTCAGAACCTGCAACAGCTACAAGTTTAGACGCATCATATTTACCCTCTAGGAAAAGTTTACCGATTTGTAATAAACCGAATGGATTGATTGTCCATACAACTTCACCTTTATTGATAGGATTGATGTGGTGGATTTGAACCCCAACGTTACCTGCAGGGTGTGGCCCTGAAACTTTGTGTTGAGTTGCGTTCAAACCAGCAAGGATACTAGAACCTGCTTTTCCGTTCGTAGTCACATGTACCTCTGGAGCAAATTTCTTCAGGATATCAATACCTGCTTGTAAATATTGCTCTTGACCTTTGAATAAGAATTCGTAGTCTGGTGCAAGTGGGTGAGAATCGAAACCAGAAACAAAAACTGCCTTTGGTTCTTGAGAAGGATTAGCAACTACTGCGTATGGACGCTGAACCAATTGAGGCCAAACCCCAGAGCTCAACATTGCAGTTTTTGCATCTTCTTTGCTAACGGAAGCTAAATCTGTATATTTTGGGAACTCGACATACTGGATTTCTTTGTCTGCCAAGATCCTTACCTCCATTAAACGTCTTTTCTCTCCACGAATGATACCCACAACTTCACCACTTACAGGTGCAGTGTACATCACGCCTTCTTGCTTGGCATCAAATAAGATCGGAGTACCAGCTTTTACTGTATCACCTTCTTTTACCAACGCTTTAGGCCTAATCATACCAACAAAATCCGTTGGCTTTAGCGCAAACGTTTCGGGCTGATCAACATTCAAAAGGTTAAGCTCAGCTTTACCTTTTAACTTGATGTCAAACCCTTTCTTTAATGTAATGTTCTTCGACATTGTATATAGTTTGAGAGTTTAAGCTCCAAAAATTCCTCGCAAAATTACTAAAATGTTCTTTAGAATGAAATAAAGATTTTCAGCATTTTTCGCAAAAGTTCACTGATATTTGTCAACATCCCTAAAATGTTTTTCCTGTGAAATCCTGAAAGCACCCAATATTAAGGAATTTCTACATTTTTTCTTTTTCTTAACATTTAAGGACTTCGCTCAATACAACTCCTTGATGTAATATACTTTCCCCTTTGAAAAAAGTCATCAGAAAAGACTTTCACTAGAAAGAAAATATTATCTTGGGATTGATATCTTTATAAGAAGCTAAAGCGAACTAAGAGTTCGGCTTCTTTTTTGTTTGCCTTACTGTGCCTATGTTTTGGTATTGAATTTTGAAATCATTGATTTACTATGACTGAAACCGATATTTTAAAGATTTGGGAGCAGATTGATTATAGAACAGATACTTTAGTGGTGAAAAACCTCCATTTTTTAAAGTGTGTCCACCCCAATCTTGCTAATATTTTCTTAATCACGTGGGATTATCACCACTATAAAGTGAGTATCTCTTATTTAAAACCTTCTTTAAAGACCAAAGACCATACTACCGATATTACTAATTATCGTTATTTGGTGTTGGAGCATGAAAATCCAACAAAACGTATTTTACTAAAGATCGTTTTTGAAGATGACAACAAAGTAATTCACTTGGTTCCTGTATTTGGAGGAGAAGAAGATGGAAAGAAGCTATTGATTTATTATGTCAATACTCCATGATAAAAATAAAGGGATAAAATCTGATTGATTTTATCCCTTTATTTTTTAGTTATTCTTCGAATAGCTTAGTTCACTATCGCTACTTTCGATACATAAGACTCTACTCCATCTTTATCGGTACTAAAGATGAAATACACACCTGTAGCAGCTCTTTTGCCATTATAATCATTACCATCCCAAACGGCTGTTCCTCCAGCTGCATTTGTTTCATAGATTAATTGTCCTGCAGCATCTGTAAACTTCAGATATGCATTTTTAGCCAATCCACTGACAGTGATCAATCCTGTATAATTTGGTCTTACAGGATTTGGAAAAACTTTTACATTTTGGTGGATATTCTCAGCAAAGGTTGCTGTACCTCTGTAAGAGATTACTCCTTGATCTGTTAAAAAGAAAACTTCACCAGTTTGTTGATTAATTGTAATATCTCGAACATTATCTGACAATAAAAGACTGTTTGAAGCTGAAAAATATTCTATAATCTCGCTATTATCAGCTGAAAATAACCAAACACCTTTATTTGTTGCCATCCATTTTCTACCTCCACCATCTATAGCGATAGCTGTGACTTGCTCTTCATTCAAAAGTGGATATCCTTCATATCTTGGTATTATAGCATCTATCGTGGAAGTAAGAGCATCATAAGGATTGAATATTTCTGCTACACCATCTTCTGTTCCGAAAAGAATACTACCATCGCTTTGTTTTGCCATTGAAAGAATATTTCGGCTAGGAAAACCTCCAGTACCTACTTGATTATTCAGTACACGACTATTTCCTTCACTATAAACTAAAACACCACCTGTTTCTAAACGAACCCATAATTGTCCCCAATCATCAATCAAAGCATCTGTTGGATTTTGAAGTGATGATACTGTTTCTTGAGTAAACGTTCCCGTTAATTGGTCTAAACTGAGTAACCTTTGGTGAGCAGTTAGCCATACTTTTCCAAAACCATCAGAAACTACTCCAGCCAATCGATTCACACTAATAGGTAAATCATATTGCGTAACTTCTAAAGTTTCTGGATGTATAGAAATGAATTCTCCTTGGTAAGTTGTAGCAAAAAACAGGTTGGAATAACTATCAAAACAGACATAGCTCAAATCGGTATTCACAGGTAAGTCTATGGCCGTAGAAAGAGTTGCACTATTAGAAAAATTATCCCAAGAACCATTTGAGAAAAGATAAGCCGAAGCACTTATACCCCAAGAGTTCGAGTTCTGATGCCCACCTGCACTAAGCAGAATATTACCATTTCCATAAGCTCCTCTAAAAACAGAGGTACTTAATGTTCCTGTCGGAAAATAAGATTCTTTGTGTGAATCTAACAGCCTAACAATACCATTACCAAGGTCTGCTATCCAAAAAATGTTTGTTTGATCTTCTGTGACAAATTGAGGTTTAAAATCTTCATCTGAGAAAAATTCAATAAGCTCAGAATTTAGGTAACTAAATATTTGATGATTAATAGGAATAAATAATTCGTCTTCGATGATTGTCAACTCCCCAAATCTAGCTCCAGCTTCTTCTAATAGAGACGTCTCCGTTTTTTGGTTTAAAGTATAAACTCCTCTTTGGTCTTTTACATATACTAAGCCTTCCTCATAAGATTTGAGAAACTTTATATCTGAATCAAAAACATATTCTTCTGACCAATTATTAAAATCTTTTTTATTGACACGTTCATCTGCTTCAATCCCTAACAACTGACGATCGGATAAAATGTATAAACTATCAGATGAGCCTACAAAACTATGTACGGGTATTAATTCACCATTTTCACCTAATCTATCCCAAGTATCTTTCAATTCATAGTGATCAACATCAAATTGTAAAACTCCGAAAGCGGTTGAAACCATCAGATAACCATTCCATAAATCCAAGTCATGGATAGTTTTATCGGGGTAAGAAGCGTTCAGAATACTTCTTACATTCACAATTTGATCCTCTTCTATCAAATCTATATTTCCATTAGAATATGCGACAACGAGCATATCTTTTGAAGGAATCGCTAAAATTCGACTTATTCCTGTATCACTTAAACCATCTTCTTTTGTAAAGGGAGCTACAGAAAAATCAGATTTATCTAAGGTAAAAAGCCCCGAAGAGCTTACGCAATAAATCATATCATGAACTTCTGCAATCTGCAATCCTTCATGATAACTGTTGTGCGTTCGCCAGCTTCCTACAGGTATATCTTGAGCTTGTGCTCCTAAAAAAATAAAGAAAAGTAGACTACAAAGTACCTTTTTCATGATAAACACATCTGATTAATCTCCAATTAGAAACGAAAATAATGAAAAAAACCAGTATCACTCATAGAGCAATACTGGTAAAAATTATTTTTGGAATATTCCTATCCCAAATTGCTTAACATACCGGTAAAAATAATTCTTCGTGTAATAAATTAAGTGCAGTTACTTTATGCTCGGCACCTAATAATACAGATATATTGTGACTGCTTCCTCCGTATGAAATCATACGTACTGGAAGCTGCTGTAAAGCATTGAAAATTTGTCCTTCAACTTTAGATTCTTCTTGAAGGAATTGACCTACAATACAAACAATTGTTTGGTCTGTATCAACTTCTACATGTCCAAGAGATTCTAACTCTTCAACAATTTGTTTCAAGTAAGTAGTGTCATCGATAGTCAATGATACCGCTACCTCAGAAGTTGTAATCATATCGATTGGTGTTTTGTATTTTTCAAATACTTCAAACACCTTTTTCAAGAAACCATAAGCAAATAACATACGGCTTGATCTGATTTTGATCGCTGTAATACCATCTTTAGCTGCAATGGATTTTACGCCTTCACCTGTAATTGCAGAAGAAATTGTTGTTCCTTTTGCTTGAGGATCCATTGTATTCAAAAGTCTTACAGGAATATCCTTTTCTTTTGTTGGTAGTACAGAAGCAGGATGAAGAATTTTAGCACCAAAATATGCCAACTCTGCAGCTTCATCAAAATGCAATTGTTCAACAGGCTCTGTTCCCTCTACAAAACGAGGGTCATTGTTGTGCATTCCGTCGATATCCGTCCAAATCTGAACTTCGTCAGCATCTACACAAGCACCAATAATGGATGCCGAATAATCACTACCACCTCTTCTTAGGTTATCAACTTCTCCATTCTCATTCAAACAGATGTATCCTTGAGTGATGAATAGTTGTACATCTTGGTGTTGACTAAGTACGGCATTCACTTGATCTGTGATGTAGTCATAATCTGGCTCACCATCAACAGTCTTCATAAATGAAAGTGCTGGTAGTAAAGCAGAGTTTACATTGATCGACTCCAAATACATTTGCATAAGGTTTGTCGAAATCAACTCTCCTTGAGCTAGAATTGTCTTTTCTTGCTCGTCACCAAAATTGTTCGTTTCAAAAGATCCTAAAAGCTCGTACTTCTCAGCTACGAAAGCTTGTGCTCCTTCTACAAAATTTGAATCTCCGAATAATCCTTCGATAATTTCATCATATCTCGGGCGGAAACCTGCTACAACTTCCTGAACTGTTTTACTATCACCGATTCTATATGCTTCAGTCAGTTGTACCAATTGGTTGGTCATTCCAGAAACGGCTGAAAGAACTACAATCTTCGGTTCATCTCCATTGATCAGTTCTGCTACTTGTTTCATTCGTTCCGCGGAACCCACAGAAGTTCCTCCAAATTTGTAGACTTTCATATGTGTCATTTATTAGTTAATCGGTGTGATGCGCTAACCTGTCTCTTAGATCAGATATCACAGATTGTTGTTGTGAATATAATTTCGTTTTCAATTGAGCTTTCTCGCTCATTGTTGACACAAATTAAAGTGAGTTTGAGAATAGATAGAAAAAATCAAAGAAAAAATACTTTATTATAACTTAGTGTTATTTTTATAACATTTAAACTCATTTAAAACTCATATCTTAATTAATCACTCGACCAACTGATATATTTTTAAATTCTTCATGTTATCTTAATATTATCAAATTACGACATCAGTTTTACCTTGACCAAAGCACATTATGAAAAGAGATTTTTATGAAAAAGAACTTGTAAGACTTCAAGAAGAACTAGTTAGCCTACAAGAGTGGGTCAAACAAGAAGGCTTAAAAGTCTGTATCATTTTTGAAGGACGAGATGCTGCAGGAAAAGGTGGTATCATTAAAAGGTTTACTGAAAAACTAAACCACAGGGTTTGTAAAGTTGTCGCATTAGGTATCCCAACCGAAAGAGAGAAATCACAATGGTACTTCCAACGTTACGTTTCTCATCTTCCTGCTGCAGGTGAAATTGTTCTATTTGACAGAAGTTGGTACAACAGGGCTGGAGTAGAGCGAGTAATGAATTTTTGTACAGAAGCCCAATACCAAGAATTTCTTCGTTCATGTCCTGAATTTGAACGCATGCTACTTCGTTCAGGGATTATTCTTCTAAAGTATTGGCTTTCTATTTCTGATGAAGAACAAGAAAAACGTTTTAAAGAACGTCTGAACAAACCTATGAAAAGATGGAAGTTCAGTGAAATGGACACTTATGCACGTAGTCGTTGGGTAGCGTATTCGAGGGCAAAAGATACCATGTTTGCTTACACAGACACCAAACAGTCACCTTGGTATGTGGTAGAAGCTGACGATAAACGTAAAGCAAGGCTAAATTGTATCACACATATTCTCAAACAAATTCCTTACGAAGAAGTAAAACACCCTACTATAAAACTTCCAAAAATAAATCGAGAGGGATATATCAGACCTCCAATGGATGAGCAAACCATCATTCCAGACCATTACAAAGACTAAATATTCATATTATTTCTTGAAGTAATTTTATAAATATTTCGCTTTCTTTGTCTATAGATAGAATGTCCATCCTTTTAGCGCAGAATTAAAAAGATGGACATTTTCTGTGGTCAAAGATCTTAACTTGAAGAATAATAAATATGACTTTTTGGAACAAAACTAGCATCACTTTTTCAATCCTACTTACCCTTTGTGGAATTGCTCTTGCACACCCTTTGCACTTATCACTGACTGAAATGCAATACGATCAAGATAGCAAAGCACTACAGATAACTCACAAGATTTTTATTGATGATTTAGAAGATGCTATTGAAAAGAAATACAACCTCAGACTAAGACTTCATACAGAAAAAGAGCATGCTGAAAGTGAAAAATATGTTCGTTTATATATAGAAGAAAATTTCACGGGGCAGATCAATAACAAAGAAATCAATTTCCAATGGATTGGGATGGAAACAGATATGGAATCACTTTGGGCTTATAGAGAAGTTTCAAAGGTGAAAAAAATCAATACTGTGATAATCCAAAACACCATTCTATCCGAATTATTTGACGATCAAAAGAATATGGTTCACATCTTTTACAAGGAAATTAAGAGAACCTTACTTTTCGATCGTGAAGAAAAAACACAGGAAATAGAAATGAAGTAATCGAATAATTATTCATTTATTCTGTATTATTTAAAGAACTTGGGCTTTGTCTTAAATTCAAAACCTCATAACACTGTACACTGGCATGGTTTTTCATATTTCAAAACCATTGACCATCAGAACTTTTGAGACAAACCCATGTTTACCATTATCAGGACCCTGCTGAATTACACACTGTTTACTTTAGCATTAATCTTATTTTCTTTCCTTGAAGCCTCTTCTACACATATCCGAGCTGGAGATATCACAATGAGAAGAGTTGGCAATAATGTTCTCCAATACGAAATCTCTGTTTATTTATATAGAGACACAGAGGGTATCCCTGCCCCAAATGGAGAAATTAACTTTGGCACAGGTGATTCCGTCATCGTTTCTCCAGATGATTTAGGTAAAATCAATGAAGGAACTACTGAAATCCTCCTTTATCAAACAGTCTACACATTTCCCTCTTCGGGTTGGTATAATGTGAGTTTCAGTCAAGGAAATCGGAATGAAGGAATACTGAATATGGATAATTCCGTTGGCACTAACTTTTTCATCGAATCCAAATTTTGGATAAATCCACTCCTTGGACTTAATTCATCACCTGCACTGCTCATTCCTCCAATAGATGAAGCTGTTGTGGGGCAAAGATATATTCATAATCCAGGAGCCTTTGATGCTCAAGGTGATAGTATGGCATATCATCTTATACGGAGTAAACAAGCTCGTAACTTTGAAGTTGACAATTACCGATTCCCACATGATCCTAATGAAAATTGGACACAAGAAACTGAAGATGGTGTTCGCCCAGGGCTTTTTTACATGGATGAAATAACGGGGGATTTGGTTTGGGATGCTCCCAGTATACCTGGAGAGTATAATGTAGCCTTCATTGTAGAAGAATTTAGAGATGGAACCTTGATTGGAGTCGTAAATAGAGACATGCAAATCATTGTTGTTGAATCTGATAATGAACGTCCTGAACTATTAATTCCCAATGATACCTGTATAGTCGTTGGAGAAACCTTAATTGATACCATTGCAGGAATTGACCCCGATGAAGATTTCATCAAACTCAGTCTTGAGACCATTATTCCGCCAAATGAAGAGCCTATTTTTGAATCGTTAAACTTACAGCCTCCAAATGGTTATGAAGAAGGACAATTTACTTGGACACCATCTTGCGAGTCTGTTAGAGAAAGACCTTATGAATTTACTTTTAAAGTTAAAGACAGGCCTACAGATAATGCTTCACTCGTTGATCTGAAAACATGGAGAGTAAGAGTTGTTGCTCCATCTCCAGAAGGACTAAACTTAGAACTTAACGAAGATTTAGCTCAGGTAACACTCACTTGGTCTGATTATACTTGTGCCAACGCTCAATCCATGAGAATATACCGTAAAAAAGGTTCATTTGACTTTGACCCGATTTGTGAAACTGGAATTCCTGCATACACAGGTTATCAAATGGTAGGTGAAGTTCCGATAGGCGAAACAACATTTATTGATGATAATCTTGAAAGAGGAACAAATTATTGCTATCGTATTTACGCTGTTTTCCCCAATCCTAAAGGAGGGGAAAGTCTAAGTTCAAGTGAAGTTTGCGTGTTTGTTCCCGATCTTTTCTACATGACCAATGTTAGTGTGGATGAGACTTCAACCTCAGATGGTGAAATTACTGTTCGATGGACTACTCCCGACCCTGCATTATCATCTACTTATTCCTCTCTAAGTTTTGACCTGTATCGTACACAAGAAAATGACCTAGAGAACACCGTATTAGTTAAAGAAAATGCGAGTGAGACTGATACTACATTTCAAGACTTGGGTTTAAACACTACTAATGAGAAATATTTTTACCAAGTGATCCTAAAAGGAGATGGAAAAGAAATTACCCAATCCTATTTGAGCTCACAAGTAAGACTTGAAGCTACCCCAAAGCAACAATCTATTGAATTGAATTGGGAAGCTGATGTTCCTTGGAATATCACAAGTGAATACAAGCATTATATTTATCGAAAGAAAGAGGCTGAAGAGGATGAAACTTATGTATTGATTGATAGTGTTGCTACAGCCACAAATGGTTTACAATATATTGATTATGGTCAAGCCCCATTCATCTTAGAAGAGTTAGTAAAATATAAATATAAAGTAAAAACACTTGGGAGTTATGGCGTCACTCATATCAGAGAACCTCTAGAAAATTGGTCACAAGAAGTTGTGGCAGAACTTTTAGATATCATACCTCCTTGCCCTCCTATTTTGAGTTTAGATAAACTCAATTGCGATGTATTAGCACAACTTTCTATGAATATGCAATTCGGTGAATGCCCATCAGAAAACTATACCAATAAACTACGATGGGTCGACAATACTGATGAAAGCTGCACAGAGCTACCGTCATCCTATAACATTTACTTTAGCCCTAGAATAGCAAATGAAAAAGGTGCCTTCACATTAATAGCATCTACTGATGATCATCATTTTTATGATACTGATTTATTCTCTGCTGCTGGCTGCTACGCTGTTACTGCGGTCGATTTAAGTGGAAATGAAAGCGACTTTAGCAATATTGAATGTCAGGATAATTGCCCATACATTGAGTTCCCAAATGCTTTTAGTCCAAATGGAGATGGCATCAATGATACTTTTACGCCAATGAAATGTCCTAGATTTGTAGAAAGTATCACATTTTCTGTATTTAATAGATGGGGTCAAATTATTTATGAAGGAAATGAAAATCCTCAAATACATTGGGAAGGGCATGACAATAATGGGAATGCAGTAAGCCCGGGTGTATATTTCTACGAAGCTAGAGTTCGATTCTTCCGATTAGAAGAAAAGCATGAGCTTGACATCTATAAAGGATGGATACAAATTCTGTCTGAAGAAATCAGACAAACACCATAAATCATTCCTGTTAAAATCATAAATTACAGCCTATACATTCACCAAGTATAGGCTGTTATTTTTTTACCCACCTTTTTAAGATTAAGTACACACAGACTTGAGTATTCAAATAAGAAGTACTCACGTTTAGTACTCGACAATACTTCTAACATACTGCAATATTCAAAGAATTTCGATTAACGAACCCAATCCTAAGTCTTGGAAAATTGTCCTTTGATGTAATTTTCCCTAATTTCTTGCATTGCCCATTAACTCAATAAATGCAGATACACATTCATGCTTACTATAAAAAAAATTCTATTTACCTTTTTCCTACTAAGCTTAAATTTCTTACTCTGTTTTGAAGCTTCAGCAACCCACATTCGTGCAGGTGATTTGTCTGTTAGAAGAATTGGTAATAGCTCATTAGAATATGAAATTACTGTTTTCCTGTATCGTGATTTTGAAGGTATTCCTGCTCAAGCTGGTGAAATTAGCTTTGGAACAGGAGACTCTGAAAGTGTAAATCCTCAATCGCAAGGTTTTATAAATGATGGAACAACAGAAGTACTTCTTTATCAGACTACTTATATTTTCCCATCTCCTGGTTGGTACGATATCAGTTATTTAGAAAGTAACCGTAACGATAATGTACTCAACATGGATTTTTCAGGAGCTACTCCTTTTTATATCGAATCTAGCTTTTTAATTAATCCAATATTAGGACTGAACTCATCACCTGTTCTTCTGATTGCTCCCGTTGATAAAGCTGCCATAGGACAACGTTTTATTCATAACCCAGGTGCTTTTGATGCAGAAGGAGATAGTCTTGCATATCGTATGACTATTTGTAAACAAGGAAAAGATACAGACGTTGAAAATTACCGTTTCCCTAATAATCCAAATGAGAATTGGACTGAAATGACTGAGGACGGTGACACCCCAGGACAATTCTACATTGACCCCATCACTGGAGACTTAGTTTGGGATGCACCATCTGAAGCAGGAGAATATAATGTTGCCTTTTTCGTAGATGAGTTTAGAGATGGAGAAATAATTAGTTCTGTAAATAGGGATATGCAGATTGTTGTGGAAGATTATGATAATGAAAGACCAGAACTAATTATACCAAATGATACCTGTATCGTTGTTGGAGACATTTTGCTTGACACTATTTATGCCATAGACCCAGACTCCGACAGAGTAACTTTATCCCTTGAAACGATTGTACCTCCAAATGACGAACCAGACTTTAGGGTTTTAGGGCTTCAACCCCCAAATGGTTATGAAGAAGGTGTATTTACTTGGAGTCCTAGTTGTGGAGCCGTTAGAGAATTGCCTTATGAATTTACATTTAAGGCGAAAGATGAAAGACAAGGAGGTCGAAATATAGCTGAACTTGTCGATCTCAAAACATGGCGAGTAACAGTTGTTGGTCCTCCACCTCAAAACCTAAATGCCGAATTGGACGAAGGCTTACCTCAAATCACGTTGACATGGGATGATTATACCTGTGAAAATGCTGAAACAATGGTTATTTACAGGAAAAAAGGATCTTTCGAATTTGATCCTGTCTGTGAAACAGGTATTCCTGATTATACTGGTTATGAATATTTGGGAGAAGTTCCAATTGATGAAACAACTTATATAGACCAAGACCTTGAAAGAGGAACTAACTATTGTTACAGAATCTACGCAGTATTTAGAGGTCCACAAGGTGGAGAAAGTATTAGTTCCACGGAAGTATGTTCCTTTGTACCAGACTTATTTTATATGACAAATGTGACTGTCGATGAAACAGATACAAACAGTGGTCAAATCACTATAAGATGGACACAACCTGATCCTGAATTGGTTGATGACTACAATGTGATCACATATGACTTATACCGAACTACCCAAAGTAATCTCGGTACCATGACTTTAATTGAGGATAATATTTCTGAAAGTGACACTACATATATTGATCAGATACTCAATACTACCCAAGAAGATTATGCTTATCAAGTTACTTTAAAAGGGGACGGTGACTCTATTTCAAGTTCAATACTCACCACACAAGTTCGTTTAGGAGCTGCACCTTCTTCTGAAAGTATTACCATAAATTGGAAAGCAGATGTTCCTTGGAATCTCACGAGTACCTATCTTCATTATGTCTATCGAAAATTAGCTACCGAAGATGAAAGCGACTATCAGTTAATTGATAGTGTTTCTACTCAAACGAGTGGCCTATCTTATACCGATACAGGAGCAGAACCATTCACACTGGAAGAACTCACTGAGTATAATTATGTGGTACAAACTTTCGGTTCCTACGAAGTACCTCTAATCAGGGAGCCTTTGGAGAACTGGTCTCAAGAAATTATCACATCTTTATTGGATACTATTCCACCTTGCCCTCCAGTTCTGACATTAGACCTTCTGAACTGTGATCTCTTACCTCAAATTGGAGATATTTCTCCTACAGAAGATTGTATTTCTGATTCATTTGAAAACAGAACTTCTTGGGTAAATAACCCTGATGAAAATTGTACGGAACCTGTAGCTTATTACAAACTATACTACAGTCCACGTCCTTCGGATAGTAAAGAAGATTATATACTTCTTGATTCTCTTACAGACCTTTCATTCATACATTCTGACCTAGTTTCTGTTGCTGGCTGTTATGCGGTAACAGCACTAGATGTGAATGGAAATGAAAGTGACTTCAGTAATATTGAATGTCAAGACACCTGTCCTCTATTTGAATTGCCAAATGCTTTCAGTCCTAATAATGATGGGATCAATGATTTCTTCACACCAATGAAGTGCCCAAGATTTGTCAAAGAAGTTGACTTTAAAGTGTTTAATCGTTGGGGAGAACTTATGTATGAAAACAATGAAGACCCATTAATTAATTGGGATGGAACAAACACCAATGGGAATCCTGTAAGCCCAGGTGTTTACTATTACGAAGCTGAAGTTTCTTTTTACAGATTAGAGGAATCGCAAGAGACTGAAAGGTTCAAAGGATGGATTCAAGTCCTCACTAACGAAGTTAAAAACGCACCTAAGTAAACCTAAAAATAAATACACTACTCTCTTTCATAACAGTAAAAGGCTAGTTCATTTTTGGACTAGTCTTTTCTTTTATCATATTATTCAGACAGTAATTCTTTATTTAGAGAAAACCTTTTAGTTCAAAATTGATTATGTGTATTAGAATTTTCTAAACTAATACACAAATGTCAAAAAAGATAAAGCTTAGTATTCTTGACCAATCCCCTATCGCTAGTCATGAATCTGCTGCTGATGCACTATCAAACTCAACGGCTTTAATTAAAGCTGCTGAAAAATGGGGCTATCATAGATACTGGGTATCAGAACATCATAACAGTACTTCATTGGCAGGTTCTGCTCCAGAAGTTCTTATTGCTCATTTAGCGGCAAATACACACAACATTAGAGTGGGATCGGGCGGCGTAATGCTACCTCACTATAGCAGTTACAAAGTTGCTGAAGCTTTTAATCTATTAGCTACTTTATATCCTAACCGAATAGATTTAGGAGTCGGTAGAGCGCCTGGAACTGATGCTCCCGCTATTTATGCACTCAATGCGCATAAGGGAAACTACGACACAGATAAATTCCCGCAACAAATTAATGAACTTAAACAATATACACGTTCATCAATTCAATCAGAGGTAGGAACACTTTCAGCTTCTCCACTTCCGAAAATAGCTCCTCCTATCTGGACTTTGAGTTCTAGTGGATTTGGTGCAAGACATGCCGCTCAACAAGGTGTAGGATTTGCCTTCGCTCACTTTATTAATCCAAATGGAGGTGCTGAAGCCATGAAATATTATAAAGAAGCATTTGTTCCCCAAACTGAAAATGACACACCAAATGGACTAGCTTGTGTATTTGTTCATTGTGCTGACACAAATGAAAAGGCACTTGAACTTCAACACACCATGGATATTCTGATGCTTTACATTGAAACAGGTAGACGTATTCCTATTGCTTCTTATGAAGAATTAAAAGATGTAGAACTATCTCCAGCAGAACAAGGGCGAATTTTACAGAATAGAGAGCGAATGATTTTTGGTACTCCAGAAAAGGTTAAATCTGAACTGGAGCAATTGGCTGAAAATTATGATGTAGATGAAATTATGGCTGTAACAATTACACATGATTTCAAGAACAGACTACGTTCTTATGAGCTTTTAGCAGAAGCATTTGAATTGAACTAATTCTCTATTCACACTTAAATAACATTGGTTTGTTTGCTTTTTGTACTACGTCAAAAGCAAACAAACCCTACTTCATCACGTCTTTTTTACTTCAAGTAAAACCCTTTCTCAAAAAAGCTTATCCTCCATTAGTTCAAGAAATATATTTGGTAAAAGTAAGTTTTAGAATACTTGTATCAACACAATCCAATACAACCAACATAACATCAAAGCTTACCATACCAATTTCACATAGAAAACAATCAAGCTAATGGAAAACAAATCTTACGTTAAACAGCACAAAAAGAGATTTTTAACCACTCTCCTATTCTTTTTCATCTATCATTTCACTTTAGGGCAAAGTATATACGTCTCTAAATCTGGTAATGATACAAATTCAGGAACTAAAGAAGCTCCATTTCTAACAATCAATAAAGCTGCTCAAGTAGCAAAAGCAGGAGATGAAGTCATCGTTGGAGAAGGGATTTACAGAGAATGGATCAAACCTCTAAGAGGTGGAACTTCAGAAGACAACCGAATTATTTACAGAGCTGCCGATGGCGCTGATGTAAAAATACTTGGATCTGAAGAAGCTAAAGGTTGGAAAAATGAAAATGCAGAAGTATGGAAAATTAAGCTTCAGGATTCTTTTTTCGGAGAAGATAATCCTTTCAAAAAGTTGATCAAACATGATGAATTTGTGACTGCTGACGAATCTGGAGACGGATGGGGATGGCTAAAGTACGGACGTAAAGCACACAGAGGTGATGTTATCATTAACGGAAAAGGTTTAACAGAGAAAGATTCTCTAAGTAAAATACTCGAAAATAGATTTACTTGGTTTGTTGAGGTAGAAAATGAAGAAACGGTTATCTATGCAAACTTTGGTCAACTTAACCCAAACTCTGAAAATGTAGAGCTGAGTAGTAGAGGATTTGCATTCTTTCCTGAAAAAGTAGGCTTAGGCTACATTACGGTAAGAGGATTTACATTTATGAATATAGCTGGACATTGGGCTCCACCTACTGTTTTTCAGCCTGGAGCGTTAGGGACAAATGGTGGGCATCATTGGACTTTCGAAGAAAATATTATCCTTTATGCAAAAGCTGTTGCCATTTCCATAGGACTTCCTACCCAAAATATTGCGCCAGAAAAAGCTGGATACCATATTATCCGAAGAAATGTAATCATGCGATGTGGACAAGGTGGCACTGCAGGACAATCCTATAATTCTCATTCTCAGATTTACGACAATCACATCGAAGACATCAACTACAGAAAAGAATTTGGCGGTTGGGAAACTGCAGCTATCAAACACCATGGAGGAGATAGCATCATCATCAGAAATAATTTCATTAGAGGTGTTTACACCATCGACCCAGAAATTGGTGCAGCTCATGGCATTTGGAATGATTTCAGAAACTCAAATTGGAATGTGAGTAACAATATCATTCTTGATACTGATGCTCATGGAATATTAAGTGAAGCCAATTGGGACGGACCAAACCTCTATGCCAACAACATTCTGATGAATACAACTATAGGTTCATATTCCACGAGAGGAGATGCTTGGGTACATAACCTTTTTATCAATTGTGTACAAAAGTGGGAAAATCAGCCTTGGGGAGATAGAGTACAGATTGGTGATGCAAGATGGATGAATAATATGTTTATGGGAAAAGGTGGTTTTGATACCAAAATAGTAGAAGACAATACATTCTACTCACAAAATGCCATGCTCGACTCTACAATTGCTCAGACTTCTGACCAAAAAAGTATTAGTAGTACAGTACCAACTCAGGTAAAACTCTTTGAAGGCTCGGAAGGAATGGTCTTAACTTTTGATATCGAAAAAGAACTTTCGAAATACGCTACAGCGATACTCAAAAATGATCAAATCAATCTTCCTTTTTCATTTGACACAACTATAGATGCAGACATTCATGGGCTGAGCAGAAACGTTGAGGAAAATACCGTTGGTCCATTCGCTAAACTAAATACCTCAAACAGATATTTGATATACCCATATATGAGTCTTTATCACAAAGCAAAATCAATGTTAGACCAAGTACCTCAAATAGATTAAGTGAAATAAATAAGAACGTATAGAATTTGAGCAAATGCTATACGTTCTTCATTTTAATGAGTACACACTTCGTTAGATATAAACAATTAACAAGCATTGACTATTTATTAATGTAAATTAAACATAGACACACTCACGGTTTGATTTCTAAACAGATCCTTTTCTTTCTTGAAATCAAAGATTTCTCAATTCTGCATTTTGTAATATTTGATAAAAACCCGCAAAAACACGTAACACAGTATGCACTCACCTAAGATACTGATGCCCAATTTGCCTGTATTTATTGTTTTATAGCTTTTCTTAACGCCTTTTACCAAAATAAACTGCTCTAAATCTATTTATTTTGCAAACTGAAACTTACCTAACACTCTAATACAGAGTACTAACAAGCAATGTAAAATACGATTTTATTAAAGGAACTATGAAGAAGTTACTATTCACAGTGTTCGCTTTATGCCTAGCACAACCACGCCTATTTGCACAAGAAGAAGATACTAACAACGGAGAAAAATACACCCGATTTGAACAACAACCTGGACTAGCTAAAGCTGCCTCCAAAGTTTTTTATTCAGAAAAACCATGGAGTATTAGTGGATTTGGAGAAATATCCTACGTAAACGGACACTTAGATAACGGAATCAGTGACTTAGAGTTAACCTACATGAATCTCTACCGTCTTTCGGGTTTCTTTGGTTATCGTTTTTCAGACAAACTTATCTGGAACTCTGAAGTGATGTTCGAATACCTTAGAGATAAAGAAGGAAATGACCATCATGAATTCATCATTGAGGCTTTCTTTGACCTATTACTTAGTAAACAATTCAATGTGAGAGCAGGTCTTTATCCATTGGGTTTGGGGTATATCAATAATAACGACGACCCTGTAATGTTCTACTCTGTGAACCGTTCAGATGTAGAACGATTGATCATCCCAAGTACTTGGATGGCAATGGGGGTTAGTTTTTATGGTACGATAGCTCCAAAACTTAGCTATACTTTTGGACTAGCTCAAGGTATTGAAGCTGCCGAATTTACTTCAGGGACTTGGTTAAGACTCGGTCGTGAACCTCGTTTCGAAGCACCTCAAACTTTAGCTGTAAACCCACAGTTGATCTACAATGGAGTTAAAGATCTTTCATTGAGTGCTTCTGCCTATATTGGGCAAACAGGAAATAAAGAACTTATTACTTACGAAGACGGAAGTACAAAAACAGCCGATGCTATGGTACAACTGTACACGGCATATGCTAGATATAAAAAACACGATTGGGAACTAATGGCACTTGGTTCTTGGGGATTCCTAAATGGTACTGAAGATATTTACCACTTAACGCAAGCTCGTCAAGGTCAAGCTCAAGTTTTGGGTAGTCAGACAGTCGGTTATTTACTAGAAGGAGGATATGATTTGCTTTCTTTATTTAACGGAAGAAAATTCTTCAATGATAAAAACTTCTTTATTGACCCTCAGAATGTAGAAATCCCAATCTTTGTGAGATATGAATATATCAACACGCATAAAAACTTCAATGAAGCATTGATTACTGATGACGCTAACTTCACAATGTTTAATACTGATATTGTAACGGTTGGTGTAAACTTTAAACCTAGAGAAGAAATTGCCTTCAAATTTGACTATCAATTCCGTATGAGTAGAGGCGGATTGGCTGTTGAAGAAGGAAATATGTTTGAACTTGGAATTGGATTTATATTCTAATCTAGAAAAGCAGTACACTATTATACCATCCTCGTTTCTATATCTGAAACGAGGATTTTTTATGCTCTTTACTCTCCTATTTGTCATTCAAAAAATGTCACATTCATTAGCATTTGATCACAAGAACACAAACCACTAAACACCAAGTACTTACCACGCAAAACCATCATATTTTCAGATATTTCCATTCTTGTCTCAAAAGAAAAACAACTTTAGAAATCACCTCTCGTTACACTCACCGAACAAGTTCAATCAGCCATCATTTTAGAAGACTTAGGTCTTTCTATATCAGATGGATAACATACCGTTTTATGTAAAAATATAAACTAAAAAATATGACAAACTTATCACACGTACTTCAACCTTTAAGAATAATTTTACTATCAGGTATCATCACTTATTGCATCTACTCTGCTAGTGGTTTTTTCATCATCTTATTCAATAGCGGTGGTGTTTTATCCAATAGTACACTCCCTGCCCACATCATTGCTTTGACCTCTCTATCTATGTGGGGAAGCATGATTTACTACAGACAAACAGAGTATTCAAAAAAACTCAACATCTTCCGTTGGAGTCTATTCACTCTCTCCGCTTTATTCCTATTCTTTGCTAATTATTAATCCTCAAAAAGAGTAAAACACCACCGTAACTTACCATAAGAAAAGCTCAAACTAGTACCTAAATACTAATTTGAGCTTTTACTTTTACCTAGAATTAAAATTACAATTGAAGTCTGTGTATCTACCCTCGCTTTAAATTTCAGTTGCAAAAAATAGGATACATACCCAGTTTGAATTGTTAGTCTTCAATTTCAGTAAACTTGATTTCTTCATCAAGCACGTCAATTTTAAGTGTCAATTCAGAATCCGTTTCCTCATTTTCAATTTCAACAATGTAATATGTTTCAGTTGCTGTTGACAGATAATCAATATCTTCATCATCAACAACGTAACCTTCGTACTGAACTGATAGTGCTTCTTGAATTTCCGTAGGTAAAGAAGTCAACTCCGCTTTTGTAGAAATCCACTCATTTGTAAGGATATCAAAAAGTAATTCTTTGTTCACACCATCTTCCATGATATCGATCTCAATTTGGTCGTCTTCAGTCTCTCGATCGATAATGATAGCCTCAGAATGATAGGTATCAATATATTTCTGAATTGCAGCTGGTAAAGTTGTTGGCAGCAAATCATCATTATTATCGTCGTCGTCATCACTCGAATCAACTTTTGAATCAAGCAATACACCTTCTTCCGAATAACGAATCTCTACTTCTGTATCTGTAGCTTCGTTTTCTACTTCAATGATATAGATCGTTTCAACACCTAAACGTTCTACTTTTTCCACTTCATCAACTTCCCAAGGTGCTATAGCCCACTCAGAAGCTTCAAAAGCATCTTTTACTGCTGTAGGAAGACTTTCTTCATCTGTTTCATACTCGGTCATATACCACTCTCCGTCTTCATCAAACCATGCAGAACTGTTCTGTAAATTCGTTGCTGCAGGTTTAAAACTTACAACACTAAAATTGTTCTTTGTACTCCACTCTACATTGGTTGCACCTTCAAACATTTCATTGAAAGTTTGTTCTGCTAATGAATTAGGAGGTGTAACAGGATTAGGAATCGAGTTATTTTCGCTATCATCACTACAACCCATTGTAATGAATACCATAGCCGCTGACAATACTAATGAACTAATTTTTGTAAACATAGTCATTGATTTAAACTATTCAGAAAGGGCTTCTAAATAGATAGTCTATAAAATTGGGCGCAAAAATAGTCTTTGTCCTCAAATTCCGAACACCTGTTTTTATTTGTTTAGATAAGGAAATGAAACAGGAAAATATCCACGATAAGTATTTAATAAAATATTTTTTGCACTTAAAATTTCAGAAGACTACGACAAAGTGAGAATGTAAGAATTGTAAAGTTTTACTTTTAAAAAGTATGAAAAGCTCAAGCTAGTACCTAAATACTAATTTGAGCTTTTCATATCATTACGGATGAATATTCAGAACCTAATTTATTCTCAATCGGTCTTTATCGGTTCAAGATTTCACTTACAGATTGGGCTGTATCTAGTACCATTTTTTCAAATGGGATTGGTTCCCAATTAAAAGTCCTTTTGGTTTTACTTATGCTTCCCTCATATTTTTTACCCACATAAGGTAACATTCCTTTCATTTCACTATTGAAATTTGAAAGTAGTTTGACCATAAAATTTGGCGCTACTCCCGTCCCAACTTTCTTATATCCATTTGATTTCAACAACTTTGTAATCTCTTGATAAGGGAAGGCTTTTTCTGTTGCAACAATAAAACGCTGACCACTAGCCTGCTCATTTTCTAGTGCCAAAACATGAATTTTTGCAACATCTCTAACGTCAGACATATTAATGCTTGTGTGAATCATCTGCTTAAGATCACCCGTAATCACTCGCTTAAATAAAGTCATAGACTCTCCCGACAGATTATCAGACAAAGTTGGACCATAAACAGGACCTGGATGAATCGTCACCAATTCCATCATTTTATCTTTTATAAACTCCCAAGCACTTTTTTCTGCCAATGTTTTACTTTTTAGGTAAGCTGTAGCGTGTTTTGCATTCGTATTCGTCCAACTATTTTGAGTAATCTTTTCGTCACCTATTACATCGCCCAACATCGCTACCATCGAAGAGGTTAATACCACACGTTTTATTCCTGCTTTATGTGCAGCTTTCAAAGCTCGAAGTGTACCCTCAACTGCTGGTTTTATAAGCTCATCTTCGTTTTTAGGTATTTTTGAAAAAAATGGCGAAGCTACGTGCATCACAAAATCACAATCCGAAACAGCCTCATCCCATCCATCATCTTTCAATAAATTCAGCTCACAGAACTCTAAATTATCTTTAGGATCTACTTGTGTTTTTATCACATCAATGATTGATTTTGCTTTTGAGATACTTCTTACCGATCCCTTAACGGCATACCCTTGTTTTAATAATTCTACTGCACAATGTAAGCCTATATAACCCGAAATTCCTGTTAGAAATACTTTTTTCATCTTTATTGACTTTATTATTACTTGCAATTTGCAAGCAATAATAATCAACTCACTTGCAAATCACAAGTGAATGTTAAAAAATGTTTATAAGTAATTGGTTGGTTAGAAGTTTAAACAGCAGGCTTTTGATTTAGAATCACGATAAAATTTGAAATGTCAAGACATAGAAAAAGCCCAAACTAGTACTTCTACTAATTTGAGCTTTTACATATTTATTTTATTTCAATTTACTCTTAGTTTGTGGATTCGTCAGTTGGTCGCTCCCAACCTCCACCTAAGGATTTATAAAGATTCACCACTGAAAGTAATTCATTTTTAACAGCAACACTTACCGATAACTCAGCCTCAAAAGATCGTCTTTGAGCATCTAGTACATCGATATAAGAAATTAATCCATTGATATACTGAAGATTCGCCAAACGCAAGTATTGCTCTGTGGAACCTGCGTATCTGATCTGAGCTTCTTTAGACACTTTATTTTTCTGATTCTGAACCAGTGCATCACTCACCTCTTGAAAAGCAGTCAATACGGTATGTTGATAGGCATTGACACTCTTTTCATAGTTGGCTTTTGCAGCTTTCATTCGCCCTTTATTGGCTCCTCCAGTGAAAATTGGTGCTGAAATAGCTATTAAGTTTTCCCAAGAAGGTACACTCAAAAAGCTTGATAAATCATTTCCAACTAAACCATTTTCACCCGTCAGACGGATTGTAGGGTAGAAATTTGCTTTTGTAATCCCCACCTTTGCATTGGCTGCTACAATACCTTGTTCCGCTTGTAGAACGTCTGGTCTTCTCTGAAGCAATTCCGAAGGTAATCCTGATGGAATTTCTGGTGGCAACGGTTGAGAAATCAAGTTCATTCCTCTTTTTACCTCCTGAGGTGTCTGCCCTAAAAGTACACAAATCTCATTTTCCTTTTGAGCCATCTGACGTTCCAAATCGGGTAAAGTTGCCTCTGTTTTGAAAAGCTCTACCTCTGCTTGTCGAAGTTCCAATTCCGAAGTAATACCATTCTCAAAACGCAATTTGGCTATCCTGTAAGCTTCTTGTCGGGCAATCACTGTACTTCTTGTAATCGAAAGACGGTAATCCAAATCCAATAATTCGAAATAACCACCTGCTACCGAACTCACCAAAGAAAGTGTGATTGACTTATAAGCTTCTACCGTACCGAGGTATTCTGCCAAAGCGGCTTCTTTCCCTCTTCTGATTTTCCCCCACAAATCTAACTCCCAAGAATAAACTCCGAAGAATTCACTTTCTGTAGCAGAACTACTGCTTTTATCTCCATTGGCATTCACTTCTGAAGCTACGCCCAATTGCGGAAACATAGGACTTCCAGCTACTCTTCTTACGCCTTCAGCTTCTATGATTCTTTGTGCTGCTATTCGCATATTTCTGTTCGAATCGATAGCCGTCTGAATCAGTTCTTGCAATACAGTATCCTGATACAACTCCCACCAAGGCGTATCTGCCAAGGTGGAAGTTTCAAGAGTTCCGAATCTTAGATGAGTTGGCAATTCGGATTCAGGCTTTTGGTAATTAGGTCCTACTTTACAGGATGCTAAGACCAAAAGGAAACCGATAAAATAGATATATTTAATCGTGTTTTTCATAAAAATAGGACTTAGGCTGTGAGTGTTTCTTTAGACTTATGAGGGAACCACTTCTCTTGCATCTGCCCAATTAGGTAGAAGAAGAATGGCACGTACAGGATACCAATACTAATTGCCGCTAGCATTCCTGTAAATACTCCAGTACCAATTGAATGTCTACTTGCTTCACCAGCTCCCGATGCGATAACCAAAGGAATCATACCCAAGACAAATGCCAATGAAGTCATCACGATAGGTCTAAAACGTAGACTTGCCGCTTGGATAGCCGCCTCTTTCAAAGGCATTCCTTTTTCATATTCTTCTTTGGCAAACTCTACAATCAGAATGGCATTTTTTGCCGCCAAACCGATCAAGGCTACCAAACCAATTTGGAAATAGACATCATTTTCTAAACCTCTCAACCAAACACCACTGAAAGCCCCCAGAACGGCAATAGGTAACGACAGTAATACCGCCAAAGGAATAGACCAACTTTCATATTGTGCTGCCAAGAAAAGGAATACGAATAGAAGTACTAAAGCCATAATAATCGGCAACTGGCCTTCAGCTTCTTTTTCTTGGAATGAAACACCACTCCACTCATAGCCAATACCATCTGGCATATGCTCATCAAAAACTTCTTCGATGGCCTTCATTGCTTCACCAGAACTGTAACCTGGCGATGCCATACCAGTGACCGTAACGGCATTAAACATATTAAACCTAGTGATCACTCCAGGTCCTGCTGCCATTTTTAATTGTCCGATGGAAGTTATCGGAACCATCTTTCCGTTATTGGCTTTCACATAAAGCATATCCAAATCTCTTGGCTTCAATCTGTATTGAGCATCGGCTTGGATATTTACCCTATAAATACGGTTGAACATATTGAAATCATTGACATAAATAGACCCCAAGAATGCTCTCAATGTACTGAATGCTTCTGATAACGGAATACCCAAAAGCTTTGCTTTATCTCTATCCAAATCAAAGTATAACGAAGGAATGTTATTTTGAAGATTGGAAGTTACATTTGTCAATTCTTTTCGTTGTTCGGTATGATATAAAAGTGAATCAACTGCGTTTGCCAATACTTGGAAGTTCCCTGCCGATCGGTCTTGCATTTTCAGTTCAAAACCACCTCCTTCACCCAAACCTGGAATAATTGGAGGACTGATCACACGTACAATCGCTTCAGGATAATTGAAAAATTCTTGACGAATATCTTCCATCACTTGATCGACATGCAACTCATGACTTTGTCTTTCTTCCCAATCTTTCAAGATGACAATAATCTGTCCTCTCGACTGCCCTCCTGCACCTTTCAAGTGTTGTGTAAAGGCTACGGCAGGATGTTGAAGGATGTACTCTTCAGCTCTATCGACTACCTCACTCATACGAGGGAAAGATGAACCATCAGGTAATTCAAAGTTTACGGTAAAGAATCCTTGATCTTCTCTAGGCAAGAAACTCGTAGGAATAACTTTCGCGAATAAAGAGATAAACACGACTGTCATTCCGAAACCTACTAAAGCTCTCTTTTTATTGCCTAATACTTTTTTTACCCAACCTGTATATTTATTATTCCCAAAATCAAGGGCTTGGTCAATCTTCTTAAATACAATATTTTTGTTGCCTTCTTTCTTAGGCTTCATCAGAATAGCACATAAAGCTGGTGAAAGCGTTAAAGCAACTATCGTAGAAATCAATACCGAAACTGCAATCGTCACGGAGAACTGTTGGAATAATTGCCCAGAAATACCCCCTAAGAAACTTACAGGAACGAATACCGCCGCCAATACCAATGAAGTAGCTACCAATGCACCCGAAAGCTCTTTCATGGCCTTATGTGTTGCAGCTCTTGCTCCAATCTTCTCTTCAGCCATAATCCGCTCTACGTTTTCTACTACGACAATGGCATCATCTACTACAATACCAATAGCCAGTACCAATCCTAAAAGGGATAATGTATTAATTGAAAAACCGAGCATGTACATTACCGAGAATGTACCAATCAAAGAAATTGGAACGGCAATAGCAGGAATCAAGGTTGCTCTAAAACTTTGCAAGGATAAATAAACTACCAAGATTACAAGCAAAATTGCCTCTAACAACGTGATATAAACCTCATTGATCGAAGATTTGATATAAGAAGTAATATCGAATGAAAATTCATAATCAATCCCTTCGGGGAAAGCTTTACTCAATTCCTCAACGGTGCTCTTTACATTGTCTGCAACTTCTACCGCATTTGAACCAGGTAGCATAAATACATCTAGCATGGCTGCATTTCCTGCATTCAAACCAGACTCTTGCGAATAACTGTTTGAACCCAATTCAATATCTGCGATATCTCTTACTCTAATGATCGAACCATCAGGATTGGCTTTGATAATGATATCTCCAAATTCTTGTTCTGTAGAAAGACGTCCTTTTGTCGTAATTGGAAGCGTCATATCAATCCCTCCATCGTTAGGCAAAAGTCCTAAAGAACCTGCGGCAGCTTCACGGTTCTGATCTTTGATCGCACTCGTCACATCAGAAACTGTCAACTTATAAGCAGCCAACAAATCGGGCTTCATCCAGATTCTCATCGAATAGTAACGGCTACCCACGTTGGCAACACGCCCTACACCTTTTACACGTCTGATGATATCGAGTACATTCAATGTGGCGAAGTTACTCAGATAAGTTTCATCAAACTTCGGGTCATCTGATGTCAGAGATACCGTCAATAACTGAGAAGGTGATCTTTTTTCAATATTGATACCATTAAGAATTACTTCTCCAGGCAAACGAGACTGCGCTAAGTTTACACGGTTTTGTACTTCTACAGCTGCCAAATCAGGGTCAGTTCCTACATCAAATGTAATCATTATCGTAAGACCACCACTGTTGTTACAGGTCGACTCCATGTACAACATGTTTGGCGTGCCGTTTAGCTGCTGTTCGATAGGCGTTGCTACAGCTTCGGTTAAGGTCTTTGCATCAGCCCCAGGATAAGAGGTACTCACTCGAATAAGAGGTGGAGTAATTTCTGGATACTGATCAATAGGCAATAACTTAAGAGAAATTAGACCTACTAAAAAGATGAGGATAGAGATAACCGATGAAAGTACCGGTCTATCAATGAAGTAAGAACTATTCATTGCTCACCTCCTTTTTATCTTTGGAGTAAACGTTATTTCTAACTGCTACTTTCTGACCTATGCGTACCTTGTGTACACCTTCAGTGATTACTTGCTCACCCGCAATAATTCCTTTCTGAATAATCGTATTGCTACCAACCTGCTCTCCAAGTTGTACAAATCTTTTCTCTACGGTCTGATCTTCTTTTACGACATAGATATACGGACCACCATCTTCAATTTGTATGGTACGCTGAGGAACGACCACAGCTTCATCCATAATTGCCAATAGGATATTTACTTTTGTAGCTTGCCCTGGAAGCAATACACCATCTGGGTTTGGGAATACAGCCTGTACACTGTAAGTACCTGTTTCTGGATCAATTTTCTGTTCTGCGAAATTCAAATCGCCTTTCAACTCATACGCTGAACCATCTGCAAGAGTGATCGAAACCACTTCTTTGATGAGGTCTTTATCCATTCCATTTTCTTCAGACATATTTCTTCTTTTCGAAGACAAATAATCTAAAGCTGTCATAGAAAAGTTAACAAACATAGGATCTGTCTTTACCACAGTAGCCAAAAGAGACTTACCTCCTGTACCCACTAGCGTACCCAAATCCACCAAAGACTCTGTGATATAACCATCTGTAGGCGATGTTATTTTTGTAAAACTTAAATCTAATTGCGCCAAAGCTAGATCAGACTTACTCTTATTTACATTGGCTTTAGCATAGGCATCTGCTGCCACAGCATTATCAAAATCGGCTTGTGAAACGGCATTATCCTCAATCAAAGGCTTCAAACGCGTCAAATCACGTTCTGCTTTTACAGCCCCCGCTTCATCTAATTTTACTTGAGCAATTGCTCTATTTACTTCTGCTTTGTACTGTCTTTCATCAATTTCATAAAGTAGGTCTCCTTTTTTGACCTTTCCTCCTTGTTTGAAGGCTACTTTTTCCAAAAATCCACTTACCCTTGCTCTAACTTCAACTTCTTGAAAGGCTCGCGTAAGTCCTACATAATTCCCAAATATCTCAACGTCTTTGCTTTTAGCTTCTATAGTAGAGACTACAGGTGCTTGATAATCTTGTTCTTTATTATTGCATGAGATAGTTATAAAAAGTATCACCACGATACTCGTTAATCCTTTGATAGCATTTGTCTTGTTCATTCGTAATAATTAAGTCCCACCAAAATCATCGATATTCTAACCTTTAGAAGGTCACTTTGAAAAGTCAAAGGTTTAATAGTTGCTTGTTTGTTTTATGATATACACAAAGACAAGACGCAGCTTCAAAGTCGTTAACAGGCTAAACTATCGGAACAAGTGTTAACATTTAAAGTCATTGAAATACTCTAAGGAATTTTAAATAGTAGTGGGTTATATTTTGGTTAATTTAACTTAAGGCGAGATTTCAAAATCTCCCTTTCTGAAAAGATATCAGACTCGATTAAATACATCGAAAAACACCGATAAATCAAACGTACAACTAAATACGATTCAGTTATAACATGCCTAGTTGGACGTCCAAATCTGACGGGTTAATTCATTTGGACGCATTGGAAAAAGGATTTATAGTCCTTTGTGCTATTACTTACCTGCCCAAGTACTTCATTGGGTTGACATTGAAAAATAAACAAACTAGGTCTTCCGATTGGAGCGCCAACCAAACTTTAATCATGAAAAAAACTGTACTATTGGCTATTTTTAGCCTTCTATCTATCATGTCATTTGCACAAGTGAAAGGATTCAACAAATCTTATATCGCAAATGGAGAAGCTCAAAACAGAAAGGTAGAATTCCACAGACAAAAAGCATCTGTAAAGAGGTGTGTCGTAAAACTTGCCCCAAACAATAGAGATATGACGATCAAAGTTGGTGATCAAGATTACAGCTTGGACAACTTGAAGTATATTGGAAAAAAAGGAAATCAAAACTATCACATGTATAAATCGCCAAATGGTGGATTGATTTACTGCGACAAACAACTAAGGGAATTTAGGTCTGCTAAACTGCTGATTGTACAAAAAAAGTTTACTGCTAGAAAACAAGTTATTCTAGTAAGATCATAAACTTATATTAAAGTCTATCTGTCCTATAAAAAAGCTGAGCTTTCCTTATGTAAGGAATAGACTCAGCTTTCTTTTATGTTTTAGAGAAATACAAAGGACAAAAACTAACCTTCTTAGCTTTCTACGTCATTAATAAATATCAAGCAAATCAGCTTTTGCGTAATAATGCTGCAGTATTTCACTATACTCTTTCCCTTGTTTTGCCATACTAACAGCTCCCGATTGACACATTCCTACGCCGTGTCCCCAACCTGCTCCTATCAAAGTGTAACTATCATCGTTTTCTTCAATATAAAAAGCGGCGCTACGCAGTGCAGGTTTCCACATCTGACGTATCGATAGCTCCCCTTCAACACTTATTGTTTGTTTCTCAAATACAAAATCCGCTAAATACATTCTGCCCGAAACACCTCGCTTCTTTACAACCAACTCTTTAAACTCTCCTAAGTCTTTATCGGTAGAAAGCATTTCACTCATTTCCTTTTTTGTATACGCTCTTTTCCAACGGAAATTCTGTTGACTATAAAGAGGTAGCTCAATACCCAAATTTGGATTACAATATGTTTTAGGTTCTGAGTTTATCCAATCTTGTGCTACTTTCTCATTACTAAGATCAAGTGCTGCAGCTTTGACATCATTTGTGACCGCCAATGCGTAAGAAGCCATTCTTGGACGGTCAGGCCAAACATTTTCAATAAGCTCACTATGTCCACCACAATTTGAAGCATAATAAGCATTCATCGGCTTTCCTTCTTCCGAAATAATAACAGAAGCTGTTTCAGTCACTGCCAAGTCAGATTCAGTCGTTCGTTTGTTGTTTCCGCTAAAAACTTGACACTCTACATCAGAAGTTAGGTCATGATACTCACCATTGTACAAACCTGAGGTTAAGGCAATAATTGCTTCCGAACGAGCAGCTACTGCTTGTGCTTTAAGCGCCTCAAGAGGTGAATCTCCTCCAATTTCGTAAGGTACAACTCCTTTGAGATACTCTTCGAGCGGAAGTTTTACAACCCATTCCAAAGTATTATCCATTCCGACATATATATGCATATCACCTTCATAAATTCTGTTCTGCTTTCCAGCCCACCACCAGCCAATTCCGTAAGGAACATCGGCAATTTCTAATGTTGAAGATTTATTTATGCCATTAATTTTAAGATGATCTATCTCGGTAGCGAGGTTTTTTCCATTGGCTGAGAATGTAATTTTTCCATCAACAGCACTTAGTTTTAGCGAATCGCCATTACTAAAACTCATAGCCTCCGATGAATCATCGATCTTTACCGTCCATTTGTCATGTAAGGCTACATTAATTTCACTGAGTGTATTTATGATACGCACCCTAACTTCAGGTTCAGCATCAAAAAGCTTGTTTGTATTCTGTGTCTTTTCTTGACAGCCAAAAATCAGAATTAGTATAGCAAATAGA
The DNA here is from genome assembly GCF_003149185.1 of Sediminitomix flava. Lineage (NCBI taxonomy): Bacteria > Pseudomonadati > Bacteroidota > Cytophagia > Cytophagales > Flammeovirgaceae > Sediminitomix > Sediminitomix flava. The sequence goes on from NZ_QGDO01000002.1 coordinate 542,083, forward strand.
ATTGTCTTTTTCATTTGATGTGTTTGTTATAGGTTATTTCTTTTAGCAGTATGTTCTTTTTGTCAACTTTTTAATTCAGTTGAGTTCTTTTGTCTGAGGTATAATTCTGAAGTGACGCTGTTTGGACTTCTTTCCAATCTTTCTTTAAACATCCCATCACATAAAAATCGGAATATTGTCCATTTCTAAACATGGCCTCTCGGAGTGTACCTTCCTGAATAAAACCGCATTTTTTATATACAGCTACAGCGGCTTTATTTTCTGCTGCTACATGCAAATGAACTCTGTTTAAGTTGAGCGTATCAAAAGCATATTCAAGCATTAGCGCTACAGTTTCAGAACCATAACCTTTTGACCAATTCTCTTTGTCTGCAATACCGATATAGAAAACTGCCATACGCCCAATCCAATCAATGCGGAAAAAAGCTGTTTGCCCAATCGCTACATCATTATGCTTACTGCATATGGTAAATAAAATACTGTTTGGATCTGAAAGCTGTTTCTCTGTTTTGTGGAGTTGTTGTTTTACTGAAGTGGGAAGTGCATAAAAAAGTGTTGTTCGCGGATCTGGATGATTCTCAATTCGAGCAATCATCGTTTCGTCCCCTTCTTCAAAGGCTCTTAGATAGACCTTCTCACCAAGAAGAAAACTGTTGTTTTGATGTTCCATTATTCTAGTGTTGTATGATATGTTAAGCATGTATAATATTGCGATTTTTTTTAAAAATCGAATGATTCATACAACGAATTAAAGTTAAAAAATTCACCTTTAAACTAATCGAAATCTAGAAAGAGAATAAAGGGAATATTTCCCTTGTGGTAGATAACTATTTTCTAACTAGAAACATCAAATAAAAACAAAAGCCCAAACGAGTACTGATACTTGTTTGGACTTTTACTTAAACTTCAACTATACTTTTTTTTAAGAGAGCTGCTCATAAAACTCATCCGTTTCTGAATCCATTTGCTCATTCATAGATTCAATCGGATTTGAACGTTTGGGGTCATCAATGATTTCAACCCATTTTTGTCCGTATTGCTTAATAATTTCTTCAGAAACAGCATCGGCTCTGTACATCCAAACAGGAACCAAGTATTTCATTTTGGTAAGGTTTGCTGTAAGCTCAAAAGGTTTTAGCAAATCATATATTGTACAGAATTTGTCAAAGCCAGAGAAGTTCTCTTTTGAACCACCTGCCGACAAAATAATTTGTAACTCTTTATCTTTTAGCTTAATTCCTTTGCTACCATAGGCAAAATTATAGGTAAGTACATCATCTAGCCATTGTTTCAAAAGAGGAGTCATCGAGTACCAATACAACGGAAATTGAATCACAATACGGTCATGAGCTAATAATAACTCCTGCTCTTTTTCTACATCAATTTTAAAGTCTGGGTACTCTTTATACATATCGCGAGAAGTCGTGACCTTTCCACTTTCTTGTAACTGCTCTTTCCAAGTTTTATTGACTCTCGAATTCTCTAGGTTTGGGTGAAATACTAAATGTAAAATTTTCATTTGATGCTTGTTTGTTGTTTAGTAGCAGATGATTTATTCACCTGATTTCACTGCAAAGTTACGGACAGTATTCTTCTGTTTGTGAGGACATATGTCTAAAAAACGATGTTCTTTCGTATTCTACTCAAATGACGTTGGGTGACTCCCAAATAAGAAGCCAGATAATGAAGAGGGATTGAACGAAAGTATTCTGGATAATTTTTTATTAAGTCTTGATATCGGACTTCCGCAGTTTCCCTTTGTAAAAGATAGACTCGTTTTTCAAGGTTTATATATTCTTGTTCAGCAATGTGCTTGAAGAATTTTACCCAATTCGGATATTCCTCTTCCAAGAGATTCGCATTCTCTTTAGAAATCACGAATAAATCTGTTTTGCTAAGTGCTTGGATATTTTCTCTCGATACTTCTTGAGAAATCCAAGACGTATAAGCAGTAATGATCTGATTTTGAAAAGTAAAACAGAAGGTTACTTCCTCCTCTTCTGAAGAATGATAAAATGATCGAAAAATACCCGATTGGATATATGCAATATAATTACTGACCTCCCCTTCTTTAATAAGAAAATCTCCTTTTTTGAGGTGCGAGGGTTCTACTAATCTTAGAAAAGCATCAATATCTGTTTCTGTAAGAATTTCAAAAGCGCGAAGATATGCCGCTAGATTTTCTTTACTATATAGCTGTTTTTTCATTTGAAATCGGTATTTGAATTTATAAGTCTTTAGAGCGATATAAAATTTCAAATGGAGACTTATACGCTTGCTTTATCACAAATGTTGGCTCTGTATTGATTCGGATACAAAATGATCTTTCTATTTATTGTTTTTTGGACATATGTCTTACATCTCGACTAAATAGGTTGCGTAAATTTGTATTCTGATAAAACAAATAATCATGATCAAAGCACTACGTACACCCGAAGAAAGATTTCAAAACCTACCAAATTACGACTTCACACCTAATTATATTGATGATTTAGAGGGCTATAAAAATCTAAGAATTCATTATGTAGATGAAGGAAAAAAAGATGCTGAAAATGTATTCTTGTTACTTCACGGAGAGCCGAGTTGGAGTTTTTTGTATCGAAAAATGATTCCTGTATTCGCTGAAAAAGGACGAGTTATAGCACCCGACTTATTAGGTTTTGGTAAATCTGACAAACCTGTAGACGAAGACACGTACACTTTCCATTTCCACAGAAATTATCTGCTAAAGTTTATTGAGCGATTAGATCTTCAAAATATCACATTAGTTGTTCAAGATTGGGGTGGTTTATTAGGTCTAACATTGCCAATGGAAATGGAAGATCGCTTCAAACGTTTATTAATTATGAATACCGCTCTTATAAATGGGAAACCAGCAGGACCTGTATTTGCTGAGTGGATGGATGCAATCGTAAAGCCCGAAAATGTAGATTTAGCTACCATATTTCAGAAACACGCACCTGGCATCAGCGAACAAGATGCGGCTGCTTATGAAGCTCCATTCCCCGACAGAACATATAAAGCTGGAGTCCGAAAATTCCCTGTTTTAGTAGCACAAGAACCTCACTTGGAAGGCGTAGATATTTCATTAAAAGCCGCTGAATTTTGGGCTTCAAAATGGAATGGAGAAACCTTTATGGCAGTAGGGATGAAAGATAAAATGCTTGGCCCTGTTGTCATGCAACATATGAAGGCTCTCATCAAAGGCTGTCCCGAACCTTTAGAAATTGAAAATGGAGGACATTTTGTACAAGAAGCTGGAGGTGAACTAATCGCAAAAAAAGGATTAGAATATTTCAAATTATAAGAAACCGAAAAAATAAAAGCTCAAACTAGTACACACTAATTTGAGCTTTTTCTTTGAAAAATTGACTCTGTTTTCATTCCTAAATTTAGCAAATCTCTACTTGGTTTTTAGCTGCTCTTGCGCCCAAAGTTCTTCGCTCAAAGCATAAAACTTTTTGATACCTGCATAAGGTGATTCTCCTCCATCAAAATATTCTTTCAGGGCAATCATCGGGATGGTGTCTGCCATACTCTCTGCTGCATGATAAATATGATTCCCATGAAAATCATGGCACTGCAAACAGGTTGTCCACTGTTCTTCTGCTATCAAGTCTTTATGAGAAATCTCTAAAGGGTCATTGCTTAGTTCTGTATCTTCATGACAACTCTGACAATAACCTACATTTACTTGAGTGACACGCACACCATTATGTTCTTCATGGCAAGATTCACAATAAGTCACGCCCAATTCTTTTCGAGCTTCGGCAAATCTTGGTTCTTCAAAACGATGTAAAGGGTGTCTGTCATTTGCTCTTTCGTGACATTCCAAACACTTTTTATTATCTACATTTTCACTTCCAAAATTAGCTTCTGTCTTACGAAGACCAACCGTAAACATAATATTTGCCTGTAACTGCTGAAACGTATTTCCTCTTGAAGGTGTATGACAAGATTCACAGCTCAATTCTTCATGCCCCGTATTCATCGGGCCTTTCGATAAAAATTGTTCATTGATAGGAAGAGATAATACCACATAACAGATACTTGTGATAAAAAGTCCGACAGCAAAACCTATCCACTGTCTCCTTCTTTTTCTACTTATTGTTATCATTTTTTTATGTCTTTTGTTATGTAAAACGCGATAAATCGGCATTTCTACTTTACTAATTCTAATGCTAAACGACGGGGCTGTGCAACTCGAGCCAAGCTACCGACGACAGATAATCCGATTCCAAAACACATGATCAGTGTTCCAAGCCAAACCAATGAAATAAAGGGCATTTCTTGTGCTTTAATTGCGATCCAATCCCTTTGACTATGCTTAACTTCTAATGCAATACTTCCTGTTTGCGGATCAATTTGGGTCGTCAATAGTTTTAACCCTAAAGCTTGGATATGATCTTCTATAAGTTGAATTCGATTATTTCTGATCAAAAACTGAGAAGCTGCTTGATACTCATTTCCTTGATCTTCTACTGTAAAAATAGATTGAAGTCCCAAGTCCGATTCTTGTAGTTGAATCCCGACCATTTCTTGAAGAGGCTTTAAGCCTTCATAAGTTATTTTCAATCCTTGATATGAAAACTGATCTCCTCTTTTCAAATCAATTGTTTGAGGTGTAGACCATTCTACTTTCTCGGGATCGGGGAAATTACTCACATGTACATAAATGTCTTTATTCCAATAAGACTGAATAGATGGAGATGCTACAAATCCCATTTTAGGATTGTTCTGCATCCGAGGAAATAGCGTATAACTTTTCCCTTCTTTTTTTAGCTCTACTTCAAAAAATCTATTTTCGGGATCAAGTATTACGGTATCTCCTTTCAAACCGACCAAACTGCCCTCATTGAACTGATCTTCTTTTAGTAGAAAAACATCTGCATGATTGGTAGCGAGTAAGTCTTCTTCCAAATACTTCACGGATTGAGAAATATCCGTTCGCCATACATTTACATAGCGTACCAAATAATCTGACATAGACTTAAATTGCCCTCTGTTCAGTAAGATATTTTCTTGAAAAATATGCTCATTATTTTCGGCTAGTCGTACATTTTGGGTCAATAACTTAGCATGCCCAGCAGAGAAAATAAATCCGATAAGCATAAGGAAAAAACCGAGATGTGAAAAAACCCCACCAGCAGTAAGAATATTCCCCTGTAACTGCTGGTAGATAAAATTGAAATTGAGAGTAAGCCCAAAAAGGGCGGCACTAAATAGTAGTATATACTTCCAATCTGTCATCTGAAAAACAAACAACAAAATAGAAGCGATCAAGAGTGAAAAAATGAGTGGAAAGCCTAAGACTCTTTCCAAGTTTGACAAATCAGATAATAACTTTCGATAGACTAACTGCCCTATAACAGACAGCACACAAAATAAGATGGCAAACCAAAGCTGATAACTAGAGTAAAATGCAACAGGATCAGATGGAGGAGCTATTTTGGTATCTACTCCAAATTCTAACATCAATTGTTGATAAACAGGAATTGAAGTTGGCAACAATACTTGAAAAGCAGATAAACATAAAAGTCCGATGCCTAATGTCATCCACAGTTCAAAACTCTTCCAACTTACTTCATCAGAATTATTATTGGTAAATAAGTTTCGTCTGAAGTAGAGTAAAGTAAAGGGTATGAAAATGCTTAAAAGTAAAAAAATCAGCAATTGGGATGAAAGTCCCGAGTCTGTAAAAGAGTGAACACTAGCATTTCCAAGTATTCCGCTTCTTGTGAGGAAACAGGCATACACAACTAATATAAAGCTAGCAATACTCAGAATGTGAGTGAGCAGTAAAGCTTTCTTTTTTTTCACATACAGAAAAAGACTGTGTACAGCTGCGAGCATTACTAACCAAGGAATAAAAACAGCATTTTCTACAGGATCCCAATTCCAATATCCACCAAAGTTTAGTGTTTCATAAGCCCAATAGGCTCCCATCATGATACCCAATCCGAGAATACCTGTTGTGCTCAGAAACCAAACTTTTGTCTTAGAAATCCAAGTTGAAATTTGCTTGTTGAATAAAGCGGCAATAACATAACAGAATGGCACAGCAGCCATTGCATAAGCTAAAAAGATAATGGGTGGATGAATGACCATCCAGATATTTTGTAATAATGGGTTAAGACCATTTCCGTCTGTAGGGATGATTCCCTCTGCTCCTTTTATTGGTTCGATCACATCATACAAATACACAAAAGGAGAACTTCCGATTTTGAAATCATCTGAGAAATAAATCCCCAAAAGCATACTGCATAGCAGCGTCTGAATGGTGTAAAAAATAGTCATCACGGGGGCCTCCCATTCTTTAGCTGTTCGCTGAAGAATAAAGCCGATGATTACATTCCAAAAAATCCAAACGAGGAAACTGCCTTCCTGCCCTTCCCAGAAACAGGCAATCATAAAGTGGAGTGGCAAACGGTTCGAGGAGTGTTGCCAAACATAATGGTAATCGTATTTGTGTAGTAGTATTAGAAAAAAAAGAACAATCACTGCTGTGAAGACCGCAAAAGCATGAGTGAGTGTGAGTACACGAGCAAAGCCCAACCATTCTTTTTTATTGGTAGTTGCCGCATTCGCATAGGCATAGATTCCAACGATAAGAATAGCCGTTACAAAACTGAATATTAATCCAAAATGTCCGATATCGCCCCACAGCATAAGATTGTTCTTAAGAAGTTTGAAAAAAATCGATCTGAAATATTTTATAGAATTTACATGTAGAGAAGTCGATTTATCGCGTCTAACTCATACCCAAAGACGCGATAAATCGACGTCTCTACGATAGTTTTTTCTTGTTTAAGCATATTCAATCACCACTTCTTCAGAAGTAGGATGACTGATACATGGCAAAACATAGCCAGCTTCTATATCTGCTTCTGAAAGTACATGCCCACCTCTCATTTTTACTTCTCCAGAAGTACAGTTTGCCTTACAGCTTCCACAAATTCCGTCTAAGCATACATAAGGTACTTTGAGTTTAGCATCTAAAGCAGCGTCCAAGATATTTTGCCCTGCCTTTACATGGATTTTGTGTGTATTATTCTTCAGAATAAGTTGGATATCTTGTGCCTCTTGCTTTTTCTTGGCTACTGCTTCGGCTGGCGGAGCAGAAAATCTTTCAATGTGAATCTGTTTCGATTCTACACCTGCAGACTTAAGACCTTCTTCAGCCTCATTCATCATTCCCGAAGGACCACAAATAAAGTATTCTGTTTTTTCTGCCTCCCACTTTGGAATCTGAGAAAGTAATTCGGGTACTTGAGTTCTTTCAACTCTGCCTTTGTAGCATTCTTCAAAATCACCTGGACTTTCAAGAATATGAATCAGATTTAACCTTCCTTCAAATTGAGATTTGTAATCGTTTAATTCTTTATTAAAGATGATCGATTCTACATCTCTGTTTCCGTAGAATAGTGATACAATGCTTTGAGGTTCGCCGTGCAAAATGGTTTTCAAAATTGAGATGAGTGGAGTAATACCACTTCCTGCTCCAAAGAGCACGATATGTCTTTTGTTTTTTAAATTAGGTTCGGTTGTAAAACTTCCCATGGGGTAAAGCACTTTCATGCTCATTCCCTTTTTTACATTTTCAAATAAATGGTTTGATACTTTCCCGTCTTTTACTCGCTTAACCGTTACACTTACTGTTTTATCAATCTTGGGTGCAGAATTTAACGAATAGCATCTTCGTTCTACCTTTCCATCTATTTCTACCAATAGTGTAAGGAATTGACCTGAGGTATATTTGATTTTCTTGAAGAAGGGTTGCTTGAAATGTATACTCACAGCATCGGCTGTTTCTTGTATTACATCTACAATTTTGAGTTTAGTAATTCTTTCCATGATGTGTTGTCGCGTTTATTATTTTTTATTCATAATAGAATACGATCCAGATATGATAGACCGTGAGGAATGTGATAAAGAAAGAACAGGCTACATGAAGGATCATCCAACCTTGAAATAGGACTTGAGATCGGGATTTGAGGACATCGAGGTTAAACATACCTAGAATGAAATTGCCAAAGAAAGTCAAGCTAAGTACAAACAGGTAAGCAAAACCCAAATGCATAGAGTGTACATAAAATAGCAAAGGTGTAAAAGCCCCTAGCCAATTATGAATGCTTTTAAAGGTTATGGATAACGTCTGCCAAGATGGAACAACACGAATTAAGCTTAATGTCCATTGGAAAGCAATGATTAGGAATAATCCTAAACCAGACCATCTTCTGTATGATTGTGTTTCTTGAAGTTCTTCCAAAGCTACCCACCTCAACTCAAATATTTCTTGAAGCAGAAAGAGGATAAATAAAGTCCCTCCGATACTCAAATAGCGTTTTGTATTCATGATTTTTCGGGGATAAATAGCCTCCTTCTCCTTGGAAAAGGAGGCTCAGTTAATCTGGACTATCTCTTGTTAGTTATATTGAATTGGTTTTTTCTAGTTTTAGAGTTGAAGAATACCTTCTAGGGTTTCTTCAGATGTTAGGATAGCCACACTATCAATAAATACCTCCGAACTCGGAATCTGATACCCCGCCGTAGGCCATAACTCACCTACATTAGGAATTTCATTCTCTTTAAATGACTTTGTCTTCGCGATATACTCGTTGAACGTTGCCGTTGCACCACCACGATAAGCCATAATTATTTCTTTTAATTCTTTGAAGGAAACAGAATCTTTAGGGTAAGTCCAAGTAGTTGCACCTTGGATGTCTCCCATCTTCCAATCTGTTTTTGTAGTTTCAGGATGATCATTATGACAACTCACACAAGGAGTTGCTGCAGCGAAATCGGGGAACATGGCAGTATAGAGCTGATTTTCTTCGTCAAAGAAAAACTTCGGAACAGAGTCATTTCTCATTTCAGCAAATAGCTCTGCTTGTTTTCCTTTGAATTTATTCGATTTACGAATCGGAAAATCAGAACCTAAGAACAAGCCCAAAGGTACCTCGCCTTTTTTACGGATATCTCCTGCAATTCCTCTTAAAAATAGTGCTGGTAGCGGACCTGCTTCTACATGGTCTTTCTCCCAGTCCTCATCGAATTTCAATCCTTTTTTCTTCCCTGCCCCTACAATTGCTTTGGTGTAAAGGGTTCGGGCAATATCGTTTTCCTTAGCTACGATTTCGAAAGCTTCCTCAATAGAGTAAACTTTATCAGTACTTGCTTCAGCTGTTTCTTCAGGTAAGGGTTGGCAGGCTCCTAAAGTTAGTACACAGCTGATGCCTAATAGAAATTTGTTGTAAGTAGATGAGATCATAAAAATGTATTTTGTATTGAAAAAAATTAGACGGTTTCTACAGTAGCCGCAGCGTCTTTCATAGTTGTAGCCAATACAGTATAAACTGTTGTCCACGCTTCTTTTACCTCTTCATTCCAATTTTCACCCAATCCTACTTCTAGGGTAGAAAGTAAGGCTGCTCCTACAGTATCGTAATGTGAATCTTCTACGCCATAGTCAACATGTCTTTTACCTAAATCTTGTACTACAGGAACTAAGGCTCCTAAATCATCAAGTCCTTTCACAGCAGCTGCAAGCATTGTCATCAACTTATTACCTTGCTCAGACATATCGCCCTTAAAAAGTGGACGAAGTGCAGGATCTAGTTCAAAAAGCTTATTGTAAAAAATCTCGGCAGCTTTGTCTGCAATAGGTGCTACAATGGCAAAAGTACTTTGTACTAGCTCTTTCTGCTTTGTAGAGATCGGACCTTCTTCTACTACTTCTTTCTTCTTTTTACCGAATAATGATTTGAAAAAACTCATAATGTTTAGGATTTAGTTTCTGAGAATTGATTTTCATCCAGCATAAATAGCTCTTTAAGAGACTGATTCAATTGTTCAACATTACCCCGTTGGCAAGCAGTTTTCAATTGAACTACTGGTATATTTATTATTTTTTGAATCACTTTTGAAGTCACCTCTTCTACTACTTCATAATCTGCTGTAGACATTTCTTTCATATAATTTGAAAGTGTCGACTTACGAAGTTCTTCCAAGGCTTCTTTAAATTGGCGAACGGTAGGCGTAAACGAAGATTCATCCAACCAAAGGTTAAATTGCTCGACAGCTTCGTCAATAAGTTGTTCTACTTTGGGTACTTCATTTTTTCTGAAAGCCAAAGTCGTTTCTGTTAAAGCCGCAATTTGGTCGATATCATAAAAACACTCACAAAGCTCCGCCACCTCAGGAGAAACCGTTCGAGGTGCTCCCAAATCAAAAACAGCTAAAGTCGTTGCATTTAAAAAGTCTGATTTCTGATACAGGAAACTTCCTTGTTCAATCGTACTCACTATGATATCAAAATGTGGAATTAAGTCTTTGTGCTCATCAAAAGGAAAAATGGCAAAATCATATGCATCAGCAATAGCCTTAGCTTTTTCTAATGTTCGATTTGTAATTGCTACATTTTCAATTCCAAACTTTGCCAAGTGATCGCAAAGGTCTTTCCCCATCTGACCAGCACCAATAACCAACACATTGACCATTTTATCAGATCGACTTTCAATCAATTGATTGATTTTCTTGGCTGTATTATAAGACGCTGAAAGTGCTCCTTCTTGGAAAGAGGTCTGATTCAAAATCTGTTTGTGCGTATAAAAGATGGAGTGCATTAAACGGTGTAAATAGCTTTTCACCATATCTGCATCAGTTGCTAATTGGTATGCATCTTTTAGTTGCGAATAGATTTGAAGGTCTCCGAAGATTTGAGATTCTAAGCCAATACTTAAACGGAAAAGGTATTTTAAAGCATCATCGCCCTGACAACTGAAAACATACTTTTTGTACACATCAGATTCTCCTGCAGTCTTAAAAGCACAAATAAATTTCAAGATTGCAGAACGCATCCCGATTGGGTGCAAGTAATAGATATCTGTTCGATTGCAAGTAGATAAAACAATTGCTTCTTCTATCCCTAAAACTTCTTTGAGTTTACGTAGAAAGTCTGCTGTTTCTGTCTTTGAAATAGAAAACTTTTCTCTAAGCTCTACAGAAGCTGATTGATGAGAAATTGAAAAAATATAGAGTTCTTTCTTTAACATACCACCGTTTTAATTTTCTTACTCTCAAGCCATCAACTTTGAGATAGCAAGATTTGATTGAACTTTCTGTTACAAAGTTATAGTGGTACGTAGATCGTTCCTATGTTAAAATTCAGTAGATGACGGGCTTTTTATCCCAAATAATTCTGCGAATTAGCAGTTTTAGTCAAAAAAGTAAGTAATACCCTTATTATCAACAGCTTTCAATATAAGTAGTTCTACCGCTAAATAAGGATTTTCTATTCTATCTAAGTACTAGGACATAAGAAAACGAGTGTAACTATCCTTAGAGTTAACGAAGTGATCTAAGGATTTGAGGATGAAAGCAGGAGTCTTTAGACTCTCTCCTACATTTATGAGTTCTTATAGCAACTCTAAAAACAGTATTTTTAATACTAAAAACATTTGTCCATCTACATATTTAGATAAAAAAAACTCAGACTATTTTATATCATAGTCTGAGTTTATATCTGTTGGTACATCATTTCAGTCATAAAGCTAAGAATCTAGGTAAAAATTATGTTCCGCAATCTCTCTTTTCAAAAGATCTACATCAGGAATTCCAATTTTACGACCTTGTGAGATCACTAACTTTTCTTTTTTAAGTGCCGATATTATTCGAATAACTTGTTCATCCGTAGTACCTGCATAATCCGCAATTTCTTTCCTAGAAAGCTCCAAACTCATATAGGCATAATTGTGTCCAAATTTGCGGTTGATATACAATAAAGTATCAATCACCTTTTCACGAACACTCATTTGAGCCAACTTTCTAACCTTAGTTTCACTTCTATTCAGCTCTTGTGCATAAAACTGCATCATATTAAAGGTGAACTCAGGATATTTAGCAAAAAGGGATTCGAGATTACTATTTGAAACGTGACAGATCACACTATCTTCCAAAGTAGTAGCACTCACTTGGTATATTTCGCTCACCCCAAAGCCTCGGTGCCCAAGGACTTCCCCTTCTCCTGCAAAACGAAGAATTTGTTCTTTCCCTTGATAACCTGTTGTACTCACTTTTACTCTACCACTCTGAATAAAGTACAAACCGTAAATAGGACTTCCTTCTAATATAAATGTTTGCCCTTTTTTGCACCTAATCGCATTGATAAAGAGGTCTTCCTCGGCTATATTAGTAGTAAAGCAACTTTGTTTAATAAGGCAATTTGTATTTTCGCAACTGATACAATCCATAAACAACTTATTTTATTTATACGTAATAATACGTACTTTTATTAAAAAATAATAATCAATCACTCAAAATATATACACACTATGATCTCAGTGGAAGAAGCTAAAGAATTAGTTAAACAGCATATAAAAACATCTGATAAGCACCTCAATTTACCAATTGAAAAAACACTCAACTACATATTAGCCAAAGATTTACATGCAAATATTTCACTCCCTCCTTTTGCCCAATCAGCAATGGATGGATATGCTATCAACATTGAAGATTTTAGTGACGAAAAAATATTTGAAATTCAGACTATTATTCCTGCAGGTCATACCAAGTTAGAAAAATTAGAAAAAGGAAAGGCTATTAGAATATTTACAGGGGCTCCTATCCCCGATGGTGCTGATGCTATTATCGTACAAGAAAAAGCAAAAGAGGAAAATGGCTTAGTCCGTTTTGATGCACAAGAATTGAAAGCAATGCAAAATATCCGACCTATCGGAGAGCAGATACAAAAAGGAGAAGTAGCTGTAGCTAAAGGTACTTTACTCACCCCCGAAACACTGAGTTTTATCGCATCTTTCGGAATAACTGAATTATGCGTTCAAAAACAGCCACAAATCAGCATTTTCGTTAATGGAGATGAACTCATAAAAGCAGGTCAAGAATTAGAGTTCGGTCAAATTTATGAATCAAATTCGCTAGGACTGAAAGCAGCCGTCGAAAATACAAACTTTCCTGTAGCCTCAGTTCAACATCTTCCAGATAATAAAATCAAAGTGATGGAAGCAATTTCTAAAGCTACGACCGAAATGGATTTCCTTTTACTTTCTGGAGGAATATCAGTTGGTGATTATGATTATATAGGGAGTAGTCTTCGAGAGTTAGGCTGTCAAGAGATTTTTTATAAAGTGAAACAAAAACCAGGTAAGCCATTATTCTTCGGAAAACTAAACGACTGCTACGTTTTTGCACTTCCTGGAAATCCCGCAGCATCTCTTACTTGTTTTTATGAGTATGTCCTTCCTGCTCTTCATCAATTTTCAGGAAATGGATTCAAAGAGTTAAGCACTTTTCTTATTCCCTTAGCTCATGATTTTAAGAAAAAGGGAGATCGTGCTCAATTTTTAAAGGCTAAAATAGAAAATCATAAAGTGAGTGTGATGGGTAAGCAAGCCTCTTCTATGCTACGTTCATTTATAAACTCTTCTGGGTATGTGTATATCTCTGCTGAACAGGCTGAAGTTAAAGAAGGTGAGTTGGTGGAAGTGAGAGTTTTTTAAGAAGGTTAGCGAAAGAAAATATGTTTGTTTTCCATTCATACTAATCCATTCACAGAGGGTATTGTCTTTCTTATTCAAATGTTAGTGTTCATTTCTTTGCTTGATCAAAGAAACGAACCAAAGAAAATCAAGCCACATAAAAAACGGTCAGCCCACTTGCATTCGCTTCTCCGCTTTTGTGGCGAACAACCCGCAAACACGTATAATAGGGCGGTTTGTCCCATCGTGCGTAGCTTGGGCTGAATGTGGGGAGGACGATTGAATGGGACTTGACTTTTTTTGCTTCGTTTTTTGTGTCAAGACAAAAAATGAAGACTACAAGAAAGTAAATGAACTACTTTACCTACTGTAAAAGGAAGTTTAAAATAAAATAGATTCAAAATTAGTTTATACATAAGTCACTATAAACTAAAAAAAGGAAAACAGAGCAAAGCCCTGTTCCCTTTCTACTACTCAATACTAATTAATTTATTTTTTACCACGAGATAGATAATGAGGTAGGGGCAGCGTAACACGCCGCCCTTACTCTATAAAATTACTCTCTATCAATTTTGTCTTTGAACATTACATAGCTCTACTAATTCCGAAGGTGTCCTATGTTTGATCACCTCCCCTATCATGATAATTCCTGGAGTTCCTATCTTATTTTTTTCAACTAGTTCTTCTATATCTGAAAGTGTTCCAACCACATGTTTCTGGTTTTCACAAGTAGCATTCTGAACAATTGCCACTGGCTCATCGGCATCTCTGTACATACTAAAGAGTTGTACAATCAGAGATAACTTTCTAAGTCCCATTAAAACCATTACTGTAGCTGAAGACTGCGCTGCCAAATTCAAATCTTTCGATAGCGAGTTTGACTGTGTTGTTCCTGTAATCACCCAAAAGCTATCACTCACTCCTCTTCTTGTAATTGGAATTCCAATTGAAGACGGAGCACTCGTCACACTACTAATACCTGGCACTACTGCTATTGGAATATCATGTGCTGATGCGGCAATTATTTCTTCCTGTCCTCTACCAAAAACCAAAGGATCACCACCTTTTAATCTTACTACATGTCCATGCTCATAAGCATTCTCAATAATCAACTCATTAATCTCATCTTGAGACTTATAATGATCTCCAGCTCTCTTCCCTACAAATATCTTGATCGCCTTAGTAGCATAATCTAATAACTTAGGATTAACTAAAGCATCATATAAAACTACATCTGCAGCTTCCAATGCTTTTATTCCTTTTACACTTATAAGGTCTACATCTCCGGGTCCTGCACCCACCAAAGTGAGCTTTGCGTATTTATTCTTCATCATTTTGAGTGATTTTTTGAGTAGTTACTTGCATTTCTTCCTTAAATGTAAGTAAATTTAAGTAATATTACGTATTTAATTTAAAAATTAAATAAAAAAACTACGTAAAAGACAGGTTCAACTTCTAAATTCAAAAGCACATGAAGCATGTAATCGTTGTAGGGAATGGAATGGTGGGATATAAATTCTGTGAGAAAATCAGAGCCAAAGTAAAAGGCAGTCAAATAAAAATTACCGTTTTCGGAGAAGAAGTACTTCCTGCTTATGACAGGGTACACCTAAGTGACTACTTCCAATCTAAAAATAAAGAAGACCTATTTATGGCTTCTAGAAAATGGTATGAAGAAAATGACATCGAACTGATCACAGGAACACTTGTCACAGATATTAATAGAGAAGATAAATCTATTAAAACACATGACGGACAAGAATTAAGTTATGATCACCTAGTACTCGCTACTGGTTCATCTGCTTTTGTACCTCCAATTCCGGGAGTTGATAAGAAAGGTGTTTTTGTATACAGAACCCTAGAAGACCTTGATGCAATTCTTGATTATGGAAAGCAATGTAAAGATGCTACAGTAATTGGTGGCGGTCTTTTAGGTCTTGAAGCTGCAAAGGCTGTGATCGATATGGGGCTTAAAGCTAAGGTTGTCGAGATGGCTCCCCGTCTGATGCCTCGTCAGTTGGATGATAGAGGCGCACAAATGCTTCAATCTGGTTTGGAAGAAATGGGCATTGAATTCCATTTATCTAAAAGAACTGAGAAAGTTTTAGGAAACGGTTCAATTGAAGCATTAGGATTCCAAAATGATGAAACGCTCCCTACCGATATGGTCATTATCTCTGCAGGTATCAAACCAAGAGATGAACTAGGTAGACAAAGTGGATTAGCGGTAGGTCCTCGTGGTGGTATTGTGGTTAATAGCCAATTACAAACAAGTGACCCAAGTATATATGCTATAGGGGAAGTTGC
The DNA here is from genome assembly GCF_003149185.1 of Sediminitomix flava. Classification (NCBI taxonomy): domain Bacteria; kingdom Pseudomonadati; phylum Bacteroidota; class Cytophagia; order Cytophagales; family Flammeovirgaceae; genus Sediminitomix; species Sediminitomix flava. The sequence goes on from NZ_QGDO01000002.1 coordinate 557,886, forward strand.
ACTTTATAGAGATATGATTTACGGTCTTGTAGCACCTGGTTACGATATGGCTGAAATTGTAGCTTCTCAAATTGCTGAAGAAGAATTCACTCCATTTACTGGTGCAGACATGTCTACAAAACTAAAACTTGTAGGTACTGATGTCGGTAGTTTCGGTGATGCTTTATTAGAAGAAAATACAGGAAGAACAATTGTTGTAGCAGACGAATACAACAAACTATATAAAAGAATAAATATTTCAGAAGATGGTAAAAAGCTATTAGGTGGAATTCTTGTAGGAGATACTTCTCGCTACAATATCCTTCATCAGATGGTACTCAACGACATGCCTCTTCCTCCTCACCCTGAAGATCTCATCGCTGAACAACGTGAAGGTGGAGCACCAATTGGCAATGGCGTAGCAGATTTACCAGATACAGCTCAAGTTTGTTCTTGTGAAAATGTGACTAAAGGTGGACTATGTTCAGCTATTGAAGAACAAGAACTTTCTAATCTTGACGAAATCAAAGCTTGTACAAAAGCGGGTACAGGTTGTGGTGGTTGTATTCCTATGGTGACTGATCTTATGAAGGATGTTCATAAGAAAATGGGTAAAGAAGTGAAAAACGTAATCTGTGAACACTTCGATTACAGCCGTCAAGAATTGCTTAGTATCATTAAGGTGAAAAACATTCGTACTTACGACCAACTACTGAAAGAATACGGTACAGGTAACGGATGTGAAACTTGTAAGCCTGCTGTAGCTTCTATTCTTGCGAGTACTTGGAATGAGCTTATCACTGAGCAAGCCACAATTCAAGATACCAACGACAGATTCCTTGCAAATATCCAAAGAGGAGGTACTTATTCTGTAGTTCCTAGAGTTGCTGGTGGTGAAATCACGCCTGACAAACTAATTGTACTTGGTCAAGTCGCAAAGAAATATGACTTGTACTTGAAAATCACTGGTGGTCAGCGTATCGATATGTTCGGTGCTCACGTAGGTGATTTACCAGATATTTGGGAAGAATTGATCAATGCTGGTTTTGAAAGTGGTCATGCTTATGGTAAATCACTTCGTACAGTCAAAAGTTGTGTGGGTTCTACTTGGTGTAGATACGGTCTGCATGACTCCGTTACTTTTGCTATCGATGTAGAAAATAGATACAAAGGTCTTCGTGCACCACACAAATTGAAAGGTGGTGTTTCTGGATGTATCCGTGAATGTGCAGAGGCTAGAGGTAAAGACTTCGGTATCATTGCTACTGAAAAAGGATGGAACTTGTACGTAGGTGGTAACGGTGGTTCGAAACCTCAACATGCCGAGCTACTTGCTGCTGATATTTCTTCCGAAGACTGTATCAAATACTTAGACAGATTCCTGATGTTCTACATCAAAACGGCTGAACCATTGAACCGTACGGCTACTTGGATGAACAAATTGGAAGGTGGACTCGACTACGTAATTGATGTTGTTGTCAACGATTCGCTTGGAATTGGTGAAGAGCTCGAAAGAGATATGCAACAATTGATCGATGTCTACAAATGTGAGTGGACTGAAGTGGTAAACAACCCAGAACTTCGTAAGAAATTCAGACACTTTGCGAATAGCGACGAAAAAGATCCAAACATCAAGTTCGAGCCGATGCGAGAGCAAAAGAAACCTGTAAAGTGGTAATCCAATTCTTCTAGACTTAAAATTTTGAATCATGATCGATACTATTTATAAAACTGTAGCTTCAACGGAAGTGACTAAGTGGGAGCTCGTTGGACATGTAAATGATTTCTCAAAAGAAGGAGGAGAATGTGTAAAGGTGGGTGATTTACAAATTGCTGTATTCAACTTTACAAGCAGAGGCGAATGGTATGCATGTCAAAATGTTTGTCCTCATAAAATGCAAGCCATCTTATCTAGAGGTATGATTGGCTCACATGGAGATGAACCAAAGGTAGCCTGTCCTTTCCATAAGAAAACTTTCTCTCTAAAAACTGGAGAGAATTTGAATGGAAATGAAAGTGCTATCGCTACTTATCCTGTAAAAATTGAAAACGAAAACGTATATATCGGACTATCCTAACTCAAGTAAACTCAAGGTGAATGGGCTTTGGCTCATTCACCAATTTTGAGTTGAAGATTTCCTTTCTTTTAAACCTTCTTTTCACAATACTCAAATAGGCTTTTTACATATTCAATAGGTACAAATACTTAGAATATGTATATTTAGTGAATCTATTGATTTTCAAAAACTAAATATACCAGTGTGAACGAAGAGCAAACCTATATCGCCAACCTATACACAAAACTACGTGAGTTAAACTTTAGAGGCTTAGGAAGACTGTATATCGTAGCAATTTCAATTGTTGTAATTGTTATGCTTGCTACACAAGTTCTCATTCAGAACTTCATCAATAGCCAACAACAAGATGCTACAGTAGTCAATATTGCAGGTAGGCAACGTATGCTTAGTCAGAAAATCACAAAAGTAGCCTTACAGATTATTCACCCTGTAGAAAATGCAGATTTACCTTCCTTACAAGAAGAACTAAAGCAAGCTCGATCACTTTGGAATGATTCACACACTAAACTCAAGAACTCTTCATTTTTTACCGATGGCTCACTCAACAGCTCTAAAGTAAATGCCTTATACGAAGAGATGAGTCCTTTTTATATAAAGATTTTAAATGCATCAGACTCTATTCTTAATCACCAATCTAGCCCTGAAGAACTAAAAGCAAATCTCAATACAATTCTATCCAATGAAAGTGATTACCTCAACCTCATGGACAAAATTGTATTTCAGTACAATCACGAAGCCGACCAAAGAGTAGAAAGATTAAAAGATACAGAGTTAATGCTATTACTGATTTCTTTAAGTATTGTAGCATTCGAACTCTTTTTCATTTTTAGACCAACTGCTCGCCAAGTAAAAGAAACAGTACAAGAGTTAGAAGACTCTAAAGCTCACACAAGAAAATTACTGAAAGAAACAGAAGGTTTATATCACTCTTTAGGGTTAGCGTATCAAGTGCTAACGGATAAAGAAGAAGAAGAAACCCCTCCTCCACAACTTTTAGCAAAAGCAGATGAGAAGGGTAACACCTTCCTTCAAACAGATTTCTTCACAAACTTAATGGAATATCCTCAAGGCGAAAGAGCTGTCAGAAATATCAAAACATGGCTTATCGAAGAAGGCTATCCAAAAGACTTCGTGGAAAACTTGTGGAATATAGTTCTCAACAAAGGTGTTTGGAATGGTGAGGTGAAAGTAACTTCTCTGGAAGGCGATTTCATTTGGTTTGACATGAATATCATCAAAGTTGACAACAACGGTCGTACGTTTATCTTGATGGTAGGTGCAGATTTAACCACTCAGAAAGAAGCTGAGGAAGTGTCTAAAGAAATCAATAGAGAAAAAATAGATAAAGAAATCAGGGATCAACAGATTCGTTCTGCCCTCATTATGCAAGGGCAAGAAGAAGAACGAAAAAGGATTTCAAAAGATATACATGATGGAGTTGGCCAATTGCTAACGGGATTAAAATTCAAACTTGAATCTGTCAACCTTAAACATGAAAAAAGGGCATATCAGCAGATCAAGGAAATCAAAGAACTTGTACAAGGAATTATCTCTGAGTCTAGAAGAATTGCTTTTAACCTTGCTCCTTCTTCACTGAGTGATTACGGCATCGTTTCGGTACTAAATAAATTTGCCAAAGAAGCAGATAGACTTTCTGAGTACAATGTTGAATTTGTCAATACAACAGGCTTTATGAATCGATTAGAGCCTGCTGTTGAAGTCAATGTTTACAGAATTGTACAAGAAGCAGTAAATAATGCCATAAAATATGCCGATGGAGAAAATATCAAAATTCTCCTTGAGCACGATACTCGTCAGATCACACTCTCAGTCATTGACGATGGTATCGGTTTTAAACTTCACGAAATGGAAGAAGACCAAAAAGGGCTTGGTCTAATCAATATGGAAGAACGAACGAACTTCATAAACGGAGAATTCAAATTAAGATCCACAGTTGGAGAGGGCACCAAAGCAGAGCTTAAAGTCCCACTTAACGGAATAATCTCTTCTATGAACTAAACACTTTAGTTAACTCAAAAAATCAAAAGAAAATGAACAAGATTAATATTTTACTTACCGATGACCACGTCATTGTCCGAAATGGCATAAAGATGTTGCTCGAAAATGAAAAAGATATTGAAGTAATTGATGAAGCATCTAATGGCTTAGAGTCTATTGCAAAATACAAGGAACTTAAGCCCGATATTATTGTAATGGATATTCAAATGCCTCAAATGAATGGCATTGAGGCGACCACAGAATTGAAGAGATTAAATCCAGATGTAAAAATTCTGATACTTTCCATGCATGATGATGAAGAATATATCCTAGATGCAGTTAATAAAGGTGCGATGGGCTATGTATTAAAAGATGCTGGAAATGAAGAATTTCTAAGAGCAATACATACCATTAATAACGGAGGTAAATATTTTAGTGGAGCTGTATCCAATGTTTTGGTAAATAAATATTTAAGCCAACAAGGTGAAGACTTTCTTAGTAAAAAAGTAGTTAAACCTTCTACTCCTCAAAAACATATCGACCTCACTAAAAGAGAAAAAGAGATTCTTTCTTATGTCGTTGATGGTTTAAGTAGTAAAGATATTGCACAAGAAATTGGTAAATCAGTACGTACTGTAGAGGCTCATCGTTTCAATATCATGAAAAAGCTAGAAGTAAAATCAGCCGTTGAACTCGTACGTAAGGTCAGCGAAGAACCAGAATTATATAATTTGCTTATTTCTAAATAAGAATAAAACCCGTCTTTTTAAGCCCTTAAACTCCCCAAACAAAACTATTTACGTATAATTACAAAATTACGTACGTATTTTTACTTATTTTAATTTTAATTCTTATATTCGTGGTAGGATGAATTGACTTCAAGAAATAATACCATGAATAAAACAACATCTAAATTCAAATCAACTTGCTCATATTGTGGTGTAGGTTGTGGAATTGAGGTTCAAAAAAGCCTCAAAGGAGAAATAAAAGTAACAGGAGATGAAAATTACCCTGTTAACAAAGGGATGTTGTGTTCGAAGGGAATGAATCTCAATTACGTAGTTTCTGACACCAAAGACCGACTTCTCTACCCTCAAATGCGATGGAGTAAAAACCATCCGCTTAAAAGAGTAGATTGGGATACAGCCTTCACAAGAGCTACAGCCGTATTCAGGTCAATTATTCAGAAATTCGGTCCTGATTCAGTCGGAATGTACGTTTCGGGGCAATGTCTTACAGAAGAATATTACATCGCAAATAAATTAACCAAAGGTTTTTTTGGAACAAATAATATCGACACCAACTCACGCTTATGCATGAGTTCTGCCGTTGTTGGCTATAAAAAAACTATAGGTGACGATGCTGTGCCGATTTGTTATGATGATATCGAACTAGCCGATACGTTCTTTATCACAGGCGCAAATCCTGCATGGTGTCACCCTATTCTATTCAGAAGAATTGAAAAACATAAAGAGGAAAATCCTAATGTAAAAATCATTGTGGTTGATCCTCGTAAAACACAAACCTGTTCTTCTGCCGATCTACACTTACAATTGAAACCTGGAACTGACGCTCAGCTTCATTTCGCTATCGGAAGACATCTGATTGAAACAGGAAATATTGCCGTAGATTTTATTGAAAAACATGTTTCGGGTTACGAAGCTTACAAAGAGGAAGTTTTCAAGCATAGCCTAAGTGAGTATGCTGAAATATGTGGTCTTCCTGAGGGTGATATCAAGTTAGCTGCTCAATGGATTAGTGAATCGAAAGGATTCTTAACCATGTGGACGATGGGACTTAACCAAAGTGCAAAAGGAACTGATAAGAACCTTTCACTCTTAGCCTTAAACTTGATCACTGGTCAAATTGGTAAACCAGGTGCAGGTCCATTCTCACTTACAGGTCAACCTAATGCCATGGGCGGTAGAGAAGTTGGAGGTATGGCAAACTTACTTGCAGCTCACCGTGATCTGATGAATCCTGACCACAGAGCTGAAGTAGCTGATTTTTGGGGAGTAGATGCTATTTCTCCAAACCCTGGCTACACTGCTACTCGAATGTTTGAAGCCTTGGAAAGAGGTGATATGAAAGCCATTTGGATTGTTTGTACAAACCCAATGGTCAGTTTACCTGATTCAAACTTAGTAGAAAAAGCCCTCAAAAAAGCTCGTTTTGTGATTGTTCAAGATATCTCTGGAAGGTCTGATACTTTACAATTTGCAGATTTGGTATTACCTGCTGCTGGTTGGTTGGAAAAAGAAGGTACAATGACAAACTCAGAGCGAAGAATTAGCTACTTACCTAAAGTAGTTGACGCTCCTGGAGAAGCTTTACCTGACTTAGAAATATTCCTTCGTTTTGCAAGAAAAATGGGTTATCATGGCTTTAACCAAAAAAATGCAGAAGAAGTATTTATAGAATATACACAGATGACCAAAGGAACGAAGATTGACATTGATGGTTTGGACTACCAAACCATTCAAAAACATCGTTCGATCCAATGGCCATACCTAAAAGACAAAGATAAAGGGACAGAACGTCTCTTCACCGACTTTAAATTTTATACAGAAGATAGTAAAGCGCATCTTCACACTTCAATAAATACCAATGACTCGGACGCCCTAACTTCAGAATATCCACTAGTACTAACAACTGGGCGTATCCGAGATCACTGGCATACAATGACGCGTACAGGAAAGGTTAACCGTCTGAACACGCACATTGAAAAACCTTATCTAGAAATTCACCCTGCAGATGCAGACGCTCGAAACATTTCGGAAGGAGATATTGTACAAATTTCGAACGGAAGAGGAAATGTTAGAGTTGAAGCACAAATCACAGACAAAATCAGAGAAGGAGTTGTTTTCCTTCCGATGCACTGGGGAAAAATTCTAGAACATTCATACGCAAGAACAAATAACTTGACTAGCCGAATTCTTGATCCAATATCGGGTGAACCTGATTTCAAATATGCGGCAGTTCAAGTTGAAAAATATAAACAAGAAAAACAGCGCATCATCATAGTGGGAGCTGGAGCTGCTTCTCACCGATTCTTAATGACCTATCGTTCATTGAATCAAGAAGATGAAATCCTAGTATTTTCAAAAGAACAGATTCCTTTCTATGATCGAGTTTTATTACCCGAATACGTCAATGAATCACTAGATTTTGAATCACTTTTAAAGTTTAGAAAAGGAGAATTTGAAGCCTTAAATGCTTCGATCTATGTCAATACAACCATAGATCATATTGACAGAAAAAATAAAGAAATCACCGATAACAGGGGGCAAACGTATACTTATGACCGTTTGATTATTGCCACAGGAAGTAGAGCCTTTTTACCTCCAGGAACACCCGTTCATCTGCCTTGCGTATTCACTATGCGTAATAAATCTCATGCAGATGCCTTGAAAACGTATATCAATGGACAAGGTCATGTCGTTATAGTTGGAGGAGGATTGCTTGGTTTAGAGTTAGCTTCTGCACTAAGAGAGATGGATGTTGACGTTTCTATCGTTCAGCTTGCTTCTCGTCTGATGGAACGTCAGTTAGACCCAATGGCTAGTTCATTACTTCTAGAACATGTTGAAGATTTAGGTATTCAAGTTTATACCAACGATCAAGTTCAAGAAGTGAATTATGATAGCGAAAATAATTCTGCCTATGCTGAGCTGAAAAGTGGTAAATTACTTAACTGTGATGCCGTAGTTTATGCTATCGGAACAAGACCAAATGTAGAACTGGGTAAAGAAGCTGGGCTAACTACTAGCAGAGGTTTAGTAGTAAATGCTTATCTTCAGACATCAGACCCAGATATTTTTGCAGTTGGTGAAGTTGCTGAGTTTGAACAAAAGCTAAACGGAACAACCGCTGCTGCGGAGGAAATGTCTGATATCATGTCTAGATTTATAGCAGGAGATCGCCTGACACTCTACAAAGGCACAGTACCGATGAACATTTTGAAGTTTTCTACCTTCGACCTTTGTTCACTAGGTATGGTAGATGTTCCTTCAAAAGCGAAAGGCTACGACGAGATAATACTCCTAGACAAAGCAAAACGATACTACAAAAAGTGTATCGTTTATAAAGACAGATTGGTAGGGGCTGTCTTGATGGGCGATAAAGCTGAGTTTGCAGAATACAAGAATCTTATAGCCAATCAAACAGAACTCTCAGAGAAAAGGGAAGAACTTTTAAGAGGTTCTTCAGACAAACAACAAGTATTGGGCGAAGTTGTCTGCTCTTGTGGAAATGTAGGAAAAGGCAATATCGAACAACATATTCAATCGGGTTGTACCGACTACAAAAAGCTTTGTGAACAGACTGGGGCAGGTCTAGGCTGTGGTAGTTGTAAACCTGAGGTCAAAGATATCTTGGATCAATACTTGATAGAAGCACAAGCTTCAGTGTAAGATCAAGGAACAACATTAACGCATCATTATCATGCTGAACAAAAGGGACTTAGTACGTGTATTTGTGAAAGGGGGAATAATTTCTCCTGGTGACCTATTAAAAATTATCATTACGGCAGAAGAACTTGGAGCTGATTATATTCATTTTGGCTCCAGACAAGATATCCTATTCCCTGTTGCCGAGAAAAAAAGAGATACCCTAGAAGCTACCTTCAAATCTATTCAGACACAATATGATTGTGATGAAGATGGCTATCAAAATATAGTAAGTTCATACGCTGCACTTGACGTTATGGCGTCGAGTTCTTGGTTGGCCCCTCATATGTATCATTACATTCTTGATACCTTTGACTACCAACCTCATATAAAAATCAATGTAGTAGACCCTGCCCAAAGTATGGTTCCATTATACACTGGGCATCTCAATTTTATTGCTTCTGAGAAAGAAAACTATTGGTTCTGCTATATCAGATCATCGGATTCAGATACCAAGCTTTGGAAATGTCCTGAACTGATTTACAGCTTTGACCTTGTAAAAATATCTCGATTCATTGAGCAAAATGAGCTCTTAAATGAAGACACAAACTGGGATGAAGAATGGAAGAAAATAAAATCGTCTTCATCTTTAGAATTAAATACTGTTCCAATAGAAAATCAATTGGCTGTTCCATCTGACCCATTCCCTTACTATGAAGGAATGAACCGTTTACCTGATGGAAAATATTGGTTAGGGCTTTATTGGAGAAATAATAAATACAGCATTTCTTTTCTAAAAGTACTTTGCCTCTTATGTCAAGACACTAAAGTAGGGAAGATTAGTCTTACTCCTTGGAAATCTTTTATTGTAAAAGGAATTGACAAGCGTGAGCTGATCACTTGGGAAAAACTGCTAGGAAAGTTCGGATTGAACGTTAGGCATTCAGCTCTTGAATTGAATTGGCACCTTCCTGTTTTGGATGAAGAAGCATTAGCACTTAAGAATTACTTAGTAAGAGCTTTAGACAAGCAAGATATCAGTACATATGGATTGACTTTCACAATCAAGAAAAATGCACTAATTCTGTTTACAACAGTAGTTATTGAACGTACGCTAAAGGATGATAATTGGAATAACGATACCTACAATATCCTTTATGCGAAAGGCTTTGATCCAAACAACTCAGAATATACTTACTACGCAAGGGATGTTAGGAAAGAAACACTTCCGACTCTCATGATTGAAGTAAGTCATATGTATTATGAGCAACTTGATACTCCTTCTTATTTATCTGAATCTGATACTCCAGTAGAACATAAGGTTCAACTTAACTATCAATGTCCTAACTGCTTGACAGTATATGATGAGAGTTTGGGAGACCCTGAGCAGAATATTAAAGAAGGCACTTTATTTATGTTATTACCCGATGACTACGAATGTAGTGTCTGCGGAAATCCGAAAGACACTTTCGTAGAAATGGTTGGTAATGGAAATGCAAATGTGGAATAAATAACAGCAACTACACATCAAAATAGACCGCAGAGTTCTTGGCTTAGTTGTCAAGGGCTCTTTTTTATGCACAAAAAACTAAGATTTCCTCTATGATTAATTATTTGGAAAAATAACACCACGATACTGAGAAATACTGACAGAAGGTATTCGAACACCAAACCCTAGATTCAATGTCCTAATCACTTCATTGGCTAAAAAAGAATAGCCTCTAGGAGTTAAATGAGTGCCATCCAAAGAAAATAGGCCTCCACTTATAAAATCTGTAGAGAGCGTTAAGCCATCTTGTGAGACAGGGTTTTCCACTATATCATTAAGAATGGAATTGATATCTAATAAAACTAGATTTTCATCCATTGCTTTATTCTCTATAACCTGATTATAGGCTTCTGTAAAAGTATTCACATTCTCTACTTCTTCTAAATTCAGAAAGTTTTCATCTGTTAATAAAGCAGGTAAAATATCTTCAAGGCTTAGCGAACCACTAGCGATACCTTCTGCAATTACTTGTGCCAATAAGCTCAACTTTGAGGAAGCTGTAAGCAATACTAACTCCCCTTCTACTAAATTTCTAAATCCAGTAGGACTCGTTTCATCAATTGCAATTAAAGGATTAGCTCCTTCTACAAAATCAGGATAAAAACCTAAAGCTTTCAACCCTGCGATTTGCTGTGCTAACGTTGTTTGAAACTCATCTGAAGCAATAACTTGATTTACCCCTGCTGTTGTTGCATCTACTATATTTGTGTCCCAGCCTCCTTCAGGTTGTGGATCTTCTGGGTTTTCTATATATGCTGCGGTATAATCTGCAATATAAGCCGCAGAATCATCTTCAGATAATTGCCCACCTTGTACAAGCTGATCAACAACCGATGGAATTACAGTAGTTACAATAGCTTGTGTTTCAATTTGAGGGTCTAAAATACTTGCTAAAGCTAAATTAGCAACATTGGCGGTAGCTGCATCTAGAGGCAAACCATTCCAAGGAACTGTTGTAAAAAGAGGGGTAGCCATAACACTTGGAAGGTTTAATAATACCCCTTGTGTTTCTTCATCTGCAATAAGTGCATCTATGAATGCATTATAAGCATTCTCAAAATCACTGATCGGTGTCAGGCCTGTTCTTCCTTCAGCATTGCCTTCTATTCCATCAACACCGCCAGAGGAAGCGTAACCCAAGATATCATTACTCCCTAACCAACACGTAAAAAATGTAGGGTCTTTCTCCACGACTACTTGCTGATAAGTGCTCATTGCATCATCACTTGAAATCATTCGGAAAAAGAACGGGTTTCCTAATTCTGTATTTATACCTAGACCAGGAATATTTATTTCAGAGACTCTCAAACCTGGTACACCATAGTTATTAAGCGTTTCTGTATTACTTACCTTCTCATAAGGATTAGCACTTGGAGGTAAAACACCTAGTATTGGAGCACCAGTACTTTCATCAAATCCATTTAAGCTAATATGTCCAGCTAAACCATTTCCTTCAGTTAATCCATTTGCCCCATTTCCTTCTGGCATCAATGGTTGTTCAAAGCCTTCCAGACCTACCGTTTGAAAACGTTCTGCTAAAATAGCGGGGAAGCTAGTCTCTTGTGCCTCTAGATATAAAGCGCCATCAGAAAACCCCGCTGTCAGTGAATTTCCTATTGCGATATAATTTGTAAAATCTAGCGTTACATTTTCACCTCTTGCACTCGGGCTTGGTGCATCTATTTCTGCACATCCAAATACCAAAGAGCTAAATAGTAGAAAGAGATAGTAGAATGCTTTTTTCATACTTCTTCGCAATTAAAATTTGTATTGAAGTGCAAAACTTGGGATGTGAAGTTGAGACTTATAAGTACCATTCAGACCATTGGTTTCAACTCCCTCTGGAACGGTATTACTTCTCTTTTCTTTATCCAAAAAAAGATAGGCTACATCTATTCCAAATCGATCTGTAAACTGATAACTCAAACCAGCTGAGATACCCAAAGCATTCGCATCTGGAGTTTCTGGAGTCATATAGCCATCATCTACAGGAGATACATCATAGTAAGCTCCTGCTCTCACTATTAATTGGTCAACCAACAAGTCATATTCAGCTCCTATATTAAAAATCCATCCATCAGAATAATCTCGTACACTTGTAGTAAAAAAGGAGCCTTGTACAGGCTGATTAAACTCAAACCTAAGTTCTTCGTAAGCACTCCAACCTACCAAAGTTGCATCAAAACCAATAGACCACCGATCGGTAGGAAAATATCCAACACCTAAAGTGTATGTTGAAGGCAATGGTACTTCAGTATCAAACTTCGTATTTTGGAAGAAACTTTGAGTAGGAGAAAAGTTATTTGGGTCAAAAGTATCAGGGTCATAAGGTGTATCAGAAATTAGACTTGAAGGAGATCTAAAGTTAAAATCATCACCTCTCACTTTTACATCTACTCCATGTCTGTAGCTAAAACCTAAAGACCATTGGTCATTGATATCCCAATATAAAGCAGCGCTAAAACTTATTGCTAAGTTTCCAGAACCATCAAACTCTCCATAACCCGAAGGCTCTCCATCAATAGGTAACTGGCTTTGTAAATTTGCATTTGAGAATATAAAGTCAAGACCTGCTCCAAAACCCAAATTTTCTGTAATCTGAAAACTTGCAGTAGGTCGAATAAAGAATGTCTCTAGTGTAATTTCTTCAAAGGCATAGCGACCGATCCAATTATCTTCCCAATCAACACTATTACCATATGGCGTAAAAACAGCCAAGCCGAATGTCATTCTTGATAAAATCTCATTATCGGTGTTAGGAACATAAATCCCGTAAGCAAAAAATGGCGTACCTACTTTGTTATCTGTCTCATATTGAGTTGTACCAAATAAACCTTCAGCACGGTTATTTTGAGATTGAAAAGTAGTCCCTCCCAAAATTAGGCTCCCTCCTAATGTAATTTGGCTTTGCTCAACAAAAGCGGCTGCTCCCAAATTAAAGAATAGCGATGACGCATCCGGATAAAATGCAACCCCTACATGCCCTCTACCAATTTGTCTTGTTCCTTGCAGATTTACTTGATACCCTCCTGCGATTAACTCAAAAGGGATAAATAATAATGAAAGTATATAGAATATGAAACGACTTCTGATCTTCATAGTAGTTTAACATTATGGCTGTATAGCGACCATTGTTAATTTATACCGATCAGATTTGTAGCCCATGGTTTACACAAATTTCCGTTGACAGAAATGTTTATTTTACAATTTATTGACCATTTAATTAAGGCTAACGATAAATTTAGAATGAAAAAAAGACTGCCTCAAAAAGACAGTCTCCATATTTAGATATAGTAATCAACTCTTATCCAATTTCTAAAACTTCTTCCTCAGGCTTCTCCACTTTATCCTCAGCAAGCTGTTCTGTATTCTTTCTAGAACTTACTAACCATAAACCAAAAGCACCAAACAATAGCCCTCCTACTATGAAGAATAATTGCTGACTTTCAAGATAAACGGCTACCTCATTTTTACCTAGCTTAGAACTTACTACAGCTAAACCATTATGAATAAAGTGATATAGAACAGTAAGGTATAGCGATCTGGTTTTCCAAATCATATAACCTGTTACTAAACCGATCAAGATTGTAGCTGGTAATTGGAATAAATTTCCATGGAAAAAGGCAAACATCAATGCTGAAATTACAATAGCTACTTTAGGTCCAAAACTCTGTAATATACCTTTATAGATAAAGCCTCTGAATGCCAATTCCTCAAAAATAGCTGGAGTAACTGCAATTACAAGCAACAGTACAATGAGTGATTCTTTCTCAAAAAAGTCTGTCATCAACTCTGGTGACATCATCACATAATCGTCGAATAGGTAGGTAACAAAAGCAGCAATCGGGAAAAAGAATCCTACCGCCATAAATAATGTTCCAATTACTTCTTTCAACTTTGGCTTATTCAATGATAGCGTAGGCTTCATTTCTAACTTCAACCATTTAGTAAATAAAATGGTCAATCCTCCAAAAGTAACCAATTGCACCGTTGGTAAAGCATACTTGGCATCTAGACTTTTGAATAATAATGCACTTCCATATACCATGATAAAAAGTGCAACTCCAAAGAATAATAAAGCATACTGCATACCGATATGCCCTGTATCCTTTTTCACATCTTGAACCATTGATTTGAAGTTCAGTTTTTCGCCAGAAACGATACCTTCATTCATAAATACCAATTGAGCAAAATAGATAGCTAAACCAACATAAAAGACTTGGAAAAGCATTGTGATTATCCATAAACTCCAATCCATATGCCCAAGTACAATTTCTTTCATAGCTAGTAGTGGTCCCATGATCGGAATAGCTGTTGTCATCATATTCCAATCTAAATTACCAACTAAAAACATTGGTACCATAAAGATCATCATTATTGGCCCCATGTAACTCTGAGCCTCTTTAAAGGTATTAGCTTGCACCAATAAAGCGATATACACAGCACTAATCAGACTTGCTGCCAAAATCAAAATTGGGAGCATCAACAAGATTTGCTCTAATCCTATGTTTATCGGAATTTTAGATGTATTAGCCCCTAAAACGCTCATCTGAATAGTGACACCAACAAAGAGTCCTGTAAGGTTGGCTATTGCCGCTCCTGTCGCCACAGTAGAGATCGACATAAATTTACCCCAAATCAAATCCATTACTTGAATTGGTGCTGTAAATAACGTTTGAAGCGTTTTACGTTCTTTTTCACCAGAAATTAGGTCTACGGCAACTCCACTTGTACCAATCAAAATGAAGAACAAAAAGTAAGCGGGGATAAACTGAACAATCTTGAGAAAAAGTCCTTCTTTATCTGACTTTGGCGTTACTGATTCGTGTTTTACAGGATTTAAAAAATCATCAGTAAGGTTAAGGCTCGCCAATCGTTCTTTTGCAACTTGCTTATTAAGCTCTTTAAAAAGCGGTTTTATTTCCTTGTGGACAGCATCGTCTAGCTTCCCTAAAGTATTGTCATAGTAAAGCTTATACGAATAACTTTCGACTTGATTACTGTCTATTTTTACTGTCCTATCAATCGCAATAGTGCTTCCTAGACTGTCAAAATTGATCTCTGATTTTTCGACAAACTTAGGTTCTAGAATTTCTATTTTCTTCAGAGAATCTGCTAAAGCTGTATTTTCTAAAGCTAAAGGTAGTACCACCTTAATATCATTTTTCTTAGGCTGATCTGCTTGTTGTACAATTCCCATGAGTAAAAAAATCATAGGATACATCAGCATAGGAAGAAGCAGTGATAGAAAAAGCATTTTCTTATCACGTTTAATTTCCAAAAGGTCTTTCTGAAAAATAAATTTTGAAGCTTTCATTGTATGAGTAGTGATTTAGTTCAAAAAATTAGATGGTTACAGCCTCATTATTTACCAAAGTAAAAAAGGCTTCATGAAGATGTTTCGATTCCGTCTGATCTAAGATTTCAGAAAGTGTACCCTGAAACGCTAAATGTCCTTCATGAATAATTCCAATTCGATCACACAAACGCTCTACCTCAGACAGGTTGTGTGTTGAGAAAATCACAGCTCTACCTTCCACCTTAGCTTGGTGATGGATAAATTTTGTTATTTGCTCGGCAGACATAATATCCAAACCTGTAGTAGGCTCATCCAATACAATAACAGATGGCTTATGAATTACGGATCTAGCAATTGCTACTCGTTGTTTCTGACCTGTAGAAAGTGTACTGCACAATTGGTCTTTAAATTCTTCAATCTGAAAAAGATCGATCAACTCTTCTATTCGTTGAGCTATTTCTTTCTTTGGTATGCCGTACAATTTACCGAAAAATTCAAGTTGTTCTTTGGCTGTCAAACGATCATAAAGTTTCATTTCTCCCGTAAGAAAGCCTAGATGTTTTCGTGCCGAAATACTCTCAGCAATCATATCGACTCCGTTTACAAAAACTTCTCCTTCATTCGGTTTTAGCAAGCCTGCTAACATGGAAAGGGTTGTGGTTTTTCCTGCGCCATTTACGCCTAACAAACCATAAATTTCTCCTGCTTCCAAAGATAAACTAAGGGATTTGATGATTTCTTTGGTACCAAAAGACTTATGAATATGATTTAATTCAAGTAGGTTACTCATAAAAAATTGGGTAAGTAAAAGTATAATGTTAAATATAAACTTTTTATTACTAATTACCTATATGTACTTAAGTCACTCAATATCATACGTCCATACAAATATGAACTGCAAAAAAACGATTATGTGTTTATATTTATAGAGTCACTTTTGCTCCGATATCAATTAAACCTTCACTTATGCCACACTCTCAAAATATGATTCATTCCAATGACTGGAATAAAATGCGATACACCTTGCTTGAACCACTGTATGATTGGGTAGCATCGTATTTTAGTACGCAAAGAAAACGATCTATAGATATGTTAGCACCTGAACCTAATGACAAGATTTTGATTTTAGGTGCTGGTACAGGTTTAGATTTACCCTATCTTAAAAATCAGAATGATATCACTGCCATAGATATCACGCCTGCGATGCTTAATAAATTGAGAAAAAGGGCTAATGATCTAAAAGTTGATGTGAATATAAAACTCATGGATGGTCATCATCTCGATTTTCCAGACAAACACTTTGATGCAGTCATTCTTCACCTTATCATTGCTGTCATCCCAGACCCTGTCCGTTGTATTCAAGAGGTAGAACGTGTACTCAAACCTGGCGGACATGTAATGATTTTTGATAAATTTCTCCCTGATCATGAAGTTCCTTCACAAGGACGAAAGATTCTGAATATGGTCACGTCCGTTGTCTTTTCAGACATCAATCGCCAAGTTGGAAATATTCTGAGTTCTACAAATCTGAAAATAGAGGAAAATCAGAATGGAGGATTTAATGGCGTTTTCAGAATTATAAAACTTCAAAAACCCTCAGAATTCATAGAGATGTCATCTGATTAAAACAATAGAGGTACAAAGATTGTATTATAAATTGTAAGCTTAAGATTTTTAAACTAATAACTTTTTAACTACACTAACAATGGTTGTAAAACTTAAAGAGTGCCTTGTTAAGGGAAACAGCACTTCGGAATTTGAATACCTATTAAAATTTGATCTTGAAATGGGTGGTTTTCTTCTATCTGAACAATTGGGGGAAGAATTCACTACTTATCTTACAAGACCTAATAAACTCCAATACGATAAAGAAAATAGATTATTACATATCGGTAAAGCTTCATTTGTTGAGTTTATGGCCTATGGAGATGCCATAGATGTACGATTGGTTTTCAACAAAACAGAATATAGTGCAAACAAAGCCAAAACCGTTATTCAAGAAATATATGATAAAATGGATCTGATGGTTAAAAAGACATTGAGCGATCCATGGTTAAGAAGTTTCAGCTTTTGGAAACCTTCTCCTGAAATGGAACCTAGTAATGCTTAACGTAAGAAGAGTTAGTCAAATACACAGACTAGCTCTTTTTTATTGGTTTGAATCTGTAAACATTTCTAATTTTAATAGCTTATACCTCTAAACAAATTCATACCCAAAATATGAGTAAAGCTATTAACCTCGTTTTTCCTCATCAACTCTTTCAAGAAAGTCCATTATTGAAAAATGGAAATGTAATTTACCTTATTGAAGAGTTTCTTTTTTTTAGACAATACTCATTTCATAAACAAAAACTAGCCTTTCACCGAGCTAGTATGAAAGCCTACCAAAGCTATTTGGAAAAGAAAGGCATAAACATAGTATATATTGAGGCTCATGAAAAGCGATCTGATATAAGGGTTTTACTCTCTGAGCTTACTGATGTTTCAGAAATTCATATCCTCAATCCCGTAGATGATTGGTTAGAAAAACGAATTCAAAAATGTAGTCAAGGAAAGAAAATAGTTTTCTACGATAATCCATCTTTTCTAAATACAGAAGAAGAGCTTTCCGCTTTTTTTAGAGCTGATAAGAAGTCTTTTTTCCAAACAACGTTTTACAAACAAGAGCGAAAGAAAAGAGGTATTCTCATAGATGATACACAAAATCCTGTTGGTGGAAAATGGACTTACGATCAAGATAACCGAAAGAAATATCCGAAAGGCAAAACACCACCTGCCGTAGAATTCCCAAAGACCTCAGAATTATGGAAAGACGCTGTCAATTATATTCAAAAACACTTCGATAATAATTTAGGAAAACTCACAGACAGCCCTCTTTATCCTCTCACTTTTCAAGAATCTCAAAACTGGCTTAAACAATTCTTAGCTACACGTTTTCATGAATTCGGAATTTATGAAGATGCAATCGTTAAGGATGAATCTACTCTCAATCACAGCATACTTTCTCCCCTCATCAATACAGGTTTGATTTTGCCACAAGATATCATTGAGCAAAGTTTAGCCTATGCTGAAACAAATGAAATCCCTCTAAACTCTACCGAAGGATTTATCCGTCAGATTATTGGATGGCGAGAGTTTATAAGAGGAATGTATATCTGTAAAGGAGTTGAATCTAGAACTAAGAATTATTGGGGATTTTCAAGAAAAATTCCACAAAGCTTCTACGATGCTACTACTGGAATTGCGCCTATTGATCATACAATTAAGAAAGTACTCGAAACAGGCTACTGTCATCATATTGAACGTTTGATGATTTTAGGCAATTTCATGTTACTCTGCGAATTTGATCCCAATGAAGTTTACAGATGGTTCATGGAGTTATTTATAGATGCTTATGATTGGGTGATGGTTCCAAATGTCTATGGCATGAGTCAGTTTGCAGATGGAGGACTGTTTGCTACAAAACCTTACATCGGAGGATCAAATTACATTCGTAAAATGAGTGACTATCCGAAAGGAGATTGGGAACCGATATGGGATGGACTTTTCTGGCGATTTATTCACCATCATCAAGAAGTTTTCAGTAAAAATCAGCGAATGTCTATGCTTTATCATTCACTTTTAAGAATGGATGAGGGAAAGAGAGCTATTCACTTACAAAATGCTGAAGCATTCCTTAATTCATTAGATCAATGATTAACTTCCCTAACAGATTCATTTGATGTAACATTGATAATAAATCCCCTCTATTTTAATAATTTCTCCCCCATCAATCTTTTTCTAGTCTAAAATCAAAAGGCTGTCTAGTAAGGATTCAATTATCAGAATGAAGCAACAATCATAGAACACTGGTTTACAGGCTATATACAAATTATTCTTCACAATAATTTCTCACTCAAATACCTTTTGTACAGTTGAACAATTTTAGCCTCTTAAAAAATTACTGTTTTGTACATTTTTAGTCTATTACCATAACTTGACTTTAAATGTATCTGTAACAATTATTACTTCAAGAATATCAGACCGAATTAAAAAGCTTTACCGATACCTTTTCTCTAAAGGATATCTAAAAGGAGCTGTTTTCGCTACCTCAAGACCTTGAAGAATCATAAAACAAAAAGGATATGTTACAGAAAAATATTTTTTGGCTTTGCTTGATCATAACTTTTACCTCAACGATTACCAAAGCTCAAACTATTGCAATTGATGTCAATTTGAATGTCAATCATAAGATTGGAACATCCACAGATTTTGAGCGAGATAAGTTCATAACAATACATGCAGATATAGATGATAGAGATTGGTATGACGCTGAAAACTTCACAGACAATCTCATTGATCAATTCTTAAATGGTTATGATGTATATATGGGTAGAAATACTGGAGGTGTACAGTGGATTATGAATGGTGTCATGCGTGAAGACCCTAACCGTCCTGGCTATGCCGATGTCACTCATATTGAATCTGAAGGTTTAAAAAGAAGAAATAATTACGCGAGTAACAATACCTATCATGCTTATGAGCATAGGAATAATAAAATCTTATGTACACAATTACATCCATTTTACCCTGATGGCAAAAAGACAAATAAAGGATGGGCATTTTCTCAAACAGATACTGAAGAAGAGCCTTTAGGTACAGCAAGTGGTGAATTCTATGCACACTATATCAATAACTTTTTTGGGACAGGCGGAAACACTGGACAACCAGCACCTACTTATGTAGAAATTACCAATGAACCGCTTTGGGATCTTTACAATGAGATTGATAATGCATTCAAATTTCATAGAACTGTGGCACAACAAATCAAAAAGATAAGTCCAAATACTAAAATTGGAGGATTCTGTACCGCATTTCCAAACTTAGAAGAAGACAATTTCCAACGTTGGGAAAACAGATGGAAAAAATTCATGGATACTTCGGGTGATTTAATGGACTCGTGGGCTATTCATTTATATGATTTCCCAGCAATTGGCGGAAAAAAGAAACTGAGACGAGGCAGTAATGTAGAGGCTACTTTTGATATGATGGAACAATACAGTACGATGCTTTTTGGAGAGGTAAAACCTTTCCTCATCACTGAATTTGGAGCTTCTTCTCATGACTACAAAGGTACTTGGTCGCCTTATCTAGATTACTTGCACAATACGGCTGCAAACGCATTGGTAATGCAATTCATGGAACGTGCCAATAATATCGGAACAGCTATCAACTATACGATGTTGAAAGCAACTTGGGGAAGTCCTTCAGTAGACAATGTATGGAGTGCGAGATTATTACGCCGTAAGGATGAACCTGTAAGCCTAACAGGTGAATGGGTTTACTCAGATAGAGTACATTTCTACCAACTATGGTCAGATGTAAAAGGAACAAGGGTCGATGCCTTCCAACATAATTTAGATATTCTCACAGATGCCTATGTTGATGGAGATAAAGCATATGTAATTATGAACAACTTGGCTTGGGAAGACAAAAACGTAAAAATCAATTTATTTGAAGATGCTGGACTTTCTATAAATACGCTCAAAAAAAAGCACTACAGATTAGATGATACGAATGCTTCCGCTGACAAAAATGGTGGAAAATTAGAGACGATTAATTACTCATCTGATATTCCTGAAACATTTATAATTGGAGCAGAAGGTACTATGATTTTAGAATATACGTTCTCAGGTCAGATTGCTATAACAGATACTTCTCAAGAAATAAAGCATTATGCCCAAGAATACTACAAACCGATCAAAGCAAATACAGCTGAAGTATTCCATATTAATGGAGTGACTATTGGGACTTATGGGGAAGCAATGCTCAGATTAGGCTTAGGTCGAGCACATAACAAATCGTTACGTCCTTCAATTCAGTTCAACGGTACGGACTTAGAAGTTCCTGAGAACTTTAGAGGGGATGAACAAGTAGATAGAGATACCTTCTTTGGCGTGCTAGAAATACCTGTTCCTTACGAATTGCTAGAAAGTAGTAACACAGTAAGCGTAACATTCCCCGATTCTGACGGCCATATTAGTTCAGTAGCCATGCAGGCTTACGAATTTTCTAAAGCACTTGGAAGAAGTACAGAAGATCAAGGTGGTGAAGATGAAAACATAACTAGTACTGATGGCAAATTGGGCAAAGTCAATGTTTATCCGAACCCTGCCGACTCTTACGTTATTTTTGATGTATCGGGTGAAGCAGAATTTTCTCTTCAGATATTTAATCTTATGGGACAAAAAGTATTAAGCGATCAAGCTTACAGTGGAAAACAAATAGATACTAGCGGTTTAAAAAATGGCGTATATTTCTATAATATCCATTTAGGAGATACAGTTTTGAAAGGAACTTTTGTCATTTCATAGGATTACACTCTATTTTCTAGTTTAAAAAAATGGCTCATATGATCTGAAATACAGTAATATGAGCCATTATTTATAATTGAGTAAATCTTCTGATTAGAGCCTAATCAATAACATTCCATGTTTTCGGAGTGTTTGCCACAAATGTCCATTGATAAACCGATTAAAGTCAGGGTGAACGTGTTGTAAATAGCTGTTCGCTAAATCCTGTAATTTAAGACTTTCTTCACTTCTGATATCAAAAGCTTCAAAATGATCTAACAACCACTCCGCTTCTTTTGCCGAAGTTTTTACTTCAAACCCACCTTGTCGATCTGCAAAATAGAGATGTGCTTTACGCTCTTTTTTTCCTTTTCTATTGAGTGTGAAATACTCTACCTCTGGCATTTTCCCTAAGAAAATAACCGTATGGTCAATCTTAGATACATCCTTCTTAAGCGGCTTACTGATTGCCTCTTCAATTAGGAATGGAGGATGAGTTGTTTCTTCCGTTTCAAAATCGAACCACTCATTAACAGGCCAGTCCAAACAAAGTCCATGCATATAGTTAAATATTGCCTTGTTCAATCCCTCAGTAAACATATCATGGTCGCAGCCTTCTGGGTCTTCATGCCAAAGATCATTTTCTGCAAAGCCTTCAAATTCTGGCCCTACACGCACTACACCATATTCTTCTGGGTTCTTTCCAACAGGACTATGTGCTGTCATTGAGAATCTGTGCCAAAAGCCCGACTGAATAATGTTATGTTCAAACAACTGACGAACAACTTCTAAAGAATCAATTGTTTCTTGTTCAGTTTGTGTCGGGAATCCATACATCAGATAGGCATGTACCATAATCCCTGCCTCAGTAAATCCTTTGTTGACTTGCGCAACTTGCTCAATTGAAACCCCTTTCTTCATTTTATTCAACAAACGATCTGAAGCTACTTCCAATCCTCCAGAAACGGCTATACATCCAGATTTTGCTAATAGCTGACACAAATCTGGAGTAAATGTTTTCTCAAAACGAATATTTGTCCACCAAGTGATATGCACTCTTCTTTTGATTAACTCCAAAGCCAAATCTCGAAGAACCAATGGCGGTGCAGCTTCGTCTACAAAGTGGAATCCTGTCTGCCCTGTTTGTTCAATAACACCTTCAATTCTATCCACCAATTGTTCGGCAGGGGCTGCGTCATAACGGCTGATGTAATCTAAAGTAACATCACAGAAAGTACATTTTTTCCAATAACAACCATGTGCTAAAGTCAGCTTATTCCATCGTCCATCAGACCAAAGTCTGTGCATTGGGTTTACCACCTCAATAATTGAAAGGTAGCTATCCAATGGTAATCCTTCATAATTTGGAACACCGACTTCTGTATGTGGAATATGAGGACCTTGAGAAGTATTGATATATTCAACGGCATGATCTCTTCTCACGAAGGTGCGTTGCAGTTGATCTATTTCAATTTCTCCTTTAAAATATTTTGTCAATTGGAGTAATGGACCTTCGCCATCATCCAATGTGATGAAATCTATATAATCAAAAACTCTTGGGTCTTCCAAGCTGCGTAGTTCCGTATTCGGAAAACCGCCACCCATTATCACTTTAATGTCTGGGTAATATTGCTTGAGGTATTGACCACATTTGAAAGCACCGTATAAATTACCCGGGAATGGCACTGAGAATGCCACTACATCAGGTTCAACTTCTTCAATATACTCTTCAAGAATAGAGAGTAATGCGAGGTCAAGGAAAGAAACAGGTTCTTCCAAAGCTTCTTGCATTTCATCAAAAGAAGATGCTGATCGACCTAACTTTTCGGCGTATCTGCTAAATCCAAAATAAGGACTGATCGCTTCTTTGATCAAATCGCCTAAATCTTCGATATATAGCGTAGCCAAATGACGTGCATGGTCTTGAATACCCATAGTTCCGAATGCCCAATCCAATTCTTGCAATTGGTCAAAACGGCTCCCCTGCGGAAGAAAATCAGTATTACAAATGCTATGTGCTAAAGTTGAGTTTTTGTTCTGAAGAAAAGCAATCACTGCATCAATCGTACTGATATAATCTTCCTCCAAAGCCAAAACTCTTAAGCTTGCCTCTGAAAGATATTCTGCCTGTCTTGCTTCCTCAAACACCTGAATAAGACCTTCTCGATTGAAAATTCTCAAAATCAAGTCTATTCCCAAGTCTCCTTGTTCAGAAGGTATATCATACTGATCCAAAAAACCCTTGATATAAGCCGTAGCCGGATAAGGTGTATTCAGCTGTGTCAGCGGTGGTGTCAGTAACAAAAACTTCGGTTGCGTCGTCATCTCCCTCAATATTCAATTTAATTCAAACACAAAAGTACGGAATTCAAGCTTTTTCCTATACCTAGATGTATAAATTCATGTAAATAGCTTGGCAAAAAAGCCCGAGATACAATAATTTATACTTTCTAACTTTTTAAATTAAAGTCTAGTAAAAATCATATTATGGAAAAACCATCTACCCGTCAAAAACTACCTAAGTGGCTCGTCAACATACAATACAATAGTTGGGAACCCGAATTGTTTATTTCTGGAGGAGCTATTTTCACCCTTCTTCAAATTCCACAATGGCTTAACCAACAAAGTATTCTGATTAAACAACAAACAGGTTTTATAGAATCTATATTGATTGCTCACTTCCTATTGGTAGCTATCAACGGACTTACTTTAGGTTTTGCCCTGCATATCATTATGCGTGGTTTCTGGATCGGGATGGTTTGCCTTAGCTACGTTTATCCACAAGGAGCTAACATCGCAAAAATGAAATTTGCAGAAAATTTTGAGAATCATTTAGAAAAAGAACCCGATATCGTAAGTTTTGTAGATCGACTCGAACAGATTTGTAGCCTTGTTTTTGCTTTCTCATTCATCTTCTTTTTGGTCATTATCGGAGCACTCGTTACAGCTATGGTTATTATTCCGCATAGTGCTTTAGAAGCTCAAATAGGTGCTCAACTTTTTATGGGTTTACGAGTACTATCGGGCTTTGGAATGCTTCTCGCATTTATTTATATGCTAGACTTCTTGACACTTGGCTGGATTAAAAAACAGAAACATTTGGCAAGATTGTATTATCCGATTTATATGGTATTCTCTATTTTGACTTTAGCTTTTGCGTACCGTTCGGCATACTACACATTTATCACCAATACGAAACCATATAAAGCCTACCTCACCTTCGCAGTATTTATCATTAGTTCTTTTTTAATGACAGCCGCTTTAAGTCCTGTGGCAAAAAAGGAAAATGAAGATCGTCTACTTCTCAGTTATTCTAATGGTTCAGAAGAATTGCACTTAGATTGTTATGAAAATTTACGAGATCATTCAGAACTGATTCAAAGAGCCACAATTCAGTCCGATATTATTGCTGAAGATTACATCAAACTCTTTGTTGTGCATCATAAAATCATGGAAAGGGCTATTGGAGAAAAATGGATTGCAGAAAATGTAGGAGAAACAATGGATAAAATTGAGTTTATGAAAAAGCTCTACGAAGTAACTCTAGATGGTAAACTTCAACAAAATATCAAATGGCGATTCTTTGAACACCCTCAAACACAAGAGCGAGGAATTATCGCATATATCCATATCAAAGATGTAGATGCTGGGGAGCATCGAATTAACGTCAATCTCTGTCAGCAGATAAAACTCGATCAAAAAATACTTGAAGACTATGGCATCAATATGGGAATGTATGCTGCTATACCCTTCTGGAGAGAATAAAGAGTCAATAAAAAATCCTATCAAAATCTGATGGGATTTTTTAGTTATAAATATCATCTCTTCTTAATCTTAGAAAAAGTATCTTTCACCCGTTTTAAAATTTACTTTTCGAAATCATGAAAATTGCATTCATTTCAGATATTCATGCCAATCTACCTGCTTTAGAAGCTGTATTAGCTGATATTGATCAAATACAAGCTGATTTTATTTTTTGCTTAGGCGACTTGATAGGCTACAATATTTGGCCTAATGAAGTTGTGGAAGAAATAAGAAAAAGACGTATCCCAACCATCATGGGAAATCATGATGAGGCACAGCTTTTTCCTTTTACACACGAAGACAAAAACTCAAACAGAGGGATTACAAGAGAAATGTTGAACGACGAAAATCATGCTTATTGCGTTCAACTTCCTCGACAACTGTTCTTCGATTTTCAAACCGAAGAAGGAAATGCGAGAATTCAATTGGTACATGGTAGCCCAAAAGCGATCAATGATTATTTCACGGTAGATTATCCTGAAGAAGAAGCTTTAAAATTTATGGAAGAAGCCAACTCACATATCATTTTATGCGGGCACACTCATAAACCCTATCATAGAATCATTACGGCTTCTGATCAAACGTTCAGACATGTCATCAATGTCGGTTCAGTAGGAAAACCTAAAGATGGAAACCCAAAAGCATGTTATGCTTTAATGGAGTTAAAATCAGAAATGTCATTGAGTGATAAAAACATGATTTCTATCGAGTTCAGAAGAGTGGCATATGATCATGAAAAAGCTGTACAAGCAGTGATGGATAGTCCTTTTCCTGAGGCTTATGCTGAAGCACTTAGAAATAGTAAATAAGTTTAATAGAAAAAAGGTTAGCATTCTTAAGAATACTAACCTTTTTTTGATAAGTAGTAAATCAGACTTTATAGCGTCCCTTCTTTAGACTCTGCTCCACATTCTGAGAATTTCACAGCATGTTTAGACAAATCTCTCCACTTTGGCGATGCGTATTCTGCAACAACAGCTTCACAGCTTCCCCACATTGGTTTAAACTCAGCACTGTAGTCTTTTTTCTTTAATCTAGTAGCAACATCGCTTTGCCCTACTACTTTTACATAATACGACTTTGCAATACCACCAGCTTTTATTGGTCCAACTCCGATAGATGCTGTCTCACCAGCCATTGGATCATGATAGATTTTTACGCTCTTTGAGAAAGTTGGGTTCAACAACTGAACCAACAAAGTCAATTGCTTTTTCTTTACTTGAACCTTCGAATTTTCGAAATAAGCATAATTCTTACCCAACAAATCTTGGTCTAGCTTGTCATCAGTCCATCTACGAGCATCATTCAAAAAATCAATCGCTTTGCCTAGTTTATCTAAACCACTTGGCGGTAAATACATGTGCTTTACCTGATCTGGCGTTAGTTTGTGTTTTTTCCCTTCCAAATCCACGATTTTGATTTCTTCAATCAAACCTTTCTTACGGTCTACGTCTTTAAGTGTTCCTTTGATTTCAGTACCATCAGCTAGAGTGATATAAGCTGTTTTTTTGTGTGAATACTGGAAAGTAGGTGTCAGTAGTTCTTGAGCAAATACGGGCGAAATAAAAATACAAAGTGCAAAAAGTGTTATTATTTTTTTCAACATAACTAAAGTAAAAATAAGTCAATGATTAATTATTTAACTTCAATTAAATTAAAGGTTTCCCGTTAAAACCACAAGCCAAATCATATAATCCCACAAAATAATAACAATTCATAAATCGCTATATTTCAATTTTTTATTAAAAAAAAAGAGAGCCTTAATAAATAAGACTCTCTTCTATAATTAGAATTCAGTAATAGATTCTATTCGTACATCAATTTTATATTTTCAGAATAAACTTGACCGTCTGAACTTACAGCTGATATTCTAGCTACATATAATCCTTTCGCCAATTTTGATGAAGGATACCAAGTTAGCTGATGATAACCGCTTTCAAATGATCCTTCTTTCACCTCAGAAACTTTTGCTCCATTCAGATTATAAATTTCGACTGACATTTCATAGTCTGAATTAGACTTTGGTAGATTCAACTCAAAAACAGTCTCCGTTCTGAATGGATTAGGGTACACATTACTTACTTCAAAGTTTTGAATACCTAACTGCTCATTTACTACAGAAGCTTTACCATATAGCACTTTAAAGTTTCTTTCCGTATGATCTGTTCCTAAACTGTATGAGCTATAGTCTTTCATATTTACGACTTTACCAGTTTTTACATCATGAAGCAGAAGTACATTTCCTCTTTCAATTTGGAATTCATTATCCCATTGAAGAACAACATTCTTCTCATCCAAACTGGTATTCACGACAAATTCCCAACTTCCTTCATTAGCATTTGGAATAATATCCTTAGCAATATTAGAAACCTCAAATTCATTTCTTTGGAAACTAGCTTCTGTAAAATCCATAAAGGTAGGTAAGCTAGTTTGGTCATTACGATCGCGTCCAAATTCTGCATCAGAGCTCATCCCGAAAGCTCCGATACTTTCCCAACCATTTCTTAAGTTTGAACTTAATGTAATAGACCAATTTTCTGAAGATAAATTCTTTGAAGATTGCGCTCTTACATTAGATTTTCTGAATGAAGACGGACTTTGGAATGGATATAAATGTAAAGTCACACTTGAACTAGAGGTATTTTCTATAAATACTCCTGAAAACTCATCTAGTGTGAATGAAGAAATTGACTGATCAATAAAACCATAGTCAAAGGTTTTTACTGAAAAACCTGCAACATTGTAAGCATCAATATTCTCATCAAAGAATAGCATGTCTCCAAGTGAAATAGGATATGGGAATGGATTTCCTACTAAATTCCAACCTGGCGATAAAGTAACTTCATGAGAGTTAAATTCTCCAGTTGTCCAATCGTATGCTCCCAAGTTTGAGTTTTGAGTATGATATTCTTCATAAGCTCGAGTTATTGGTTCCACACTCTTACTAATTATCCAATAAGCTTTACCTGGCTCTATCGTTGAATTTAGTGTCTTTTCACTCGTACTTGACCCCGTAAACTCAAATACTCTTAATTCTTCTTTAGAGTTTAAATCATAGAACTGATTCATTTCATCATCAGCAAAAAATGCTTCTACTACGGTCGGCTTATTACCACTCTCGTCAGCGTATGGTGTTGATACTAAACGATACGCTTGTTGGACAACACCCTCTTCATAATCTTCACTACTAGAAAAGAAGTTTGAAGCCAACGGGAAACCATTGTCTATAGCTTGGTAGTCTCCAGTTACCTCATGTTTAATAGTGAAACTTTCACCTTCTGGATAAGCTACAACATCTCCTGAATTCAACTCCAATAAATATCGATAACCTACTAATGATCCTACTCCTAGATTATAGCCATCCAGATAAAAACTTGAATTGCCCTCATCAAAATTCATAGGAATTACTTCTGAGACCTCAATATCAAAAGGATCTTCATTGGTATTAGGGACACCAAAAATATGGTAGTACTGTAGGTAAACATCTCGCACAAGCGATGGATTTACAAAGATCTCAAAATCAAAAGCTCCATTAAAGCTTAAGTTTTCATCTTTTTCGGCAAGTGTTTGTGTCTCATCTACAATATCACCTAACTCTATAGGAGTCGTAAACTCAACCACATTTGACCAAGAAGACTTGTCTCCTTTAATATTACCCCTTACTCTTGCAAAATAATAGGTATCTGGTTCTAATACATTTGTAGAAAAAGAGTTGGATGTAATCTGATCGCCAATTACCCACATTGAGCCAAAGTCCGAATCAGTAGCTATTTGTACTTCAAAATCTTCTGTATACAATCCCTCATGAACCCATGTAAAATCAGCACTTGTTGAAGTGACTGTTGTACCATCTATAGCAAATTCAGTAGGAGGTTCTGCAGTGGTATGTTCTTGGTGATGCCACCTTGAAGATTGTGTATCATTTGAAGATACTACTGCTACAAAGTAAGACTTATCCTCTGCCAAACCTTCTATTTTTAAACTTGTGCCTGTAACTTCTTGTCCAAAATAGTAGTCATCGTGCTGCACTTCAAAGTAGAATGCACTTGTATAGTTATTGGCACCATCAGTGTAATTATAATTAACTCTGATTATGTCACCAGAAACAAAATTAAACACACCAATTTTATCCCATTGTAAAATCCCACCAATGATCTGCTTTACATTTTCAAGATCATCTTGGTTACCTGGTCCAATATAAAACCTATAATCATCCCCTTCTCCTACATTTTCATAATCTTGGCTACTTAGTGTGTATTCATAATCAGCAAATTGAGGATCGACTTCCTCATATGTCTGTTTTGCAAGTACATCAACCCAATATTTTGATGCTCCTTCAACTTCACTCCAAACAGCATCAAAACTAGAATATGCATTATTGGTAACCGTGAAAGCAGGCATCGCCAATTCATTTGCAGTTGCAGGATAGTAAGGTCCAAAATCTTTTGTTTGAGATGAACCATCTTTATTTTTCACTAAGAATGAAATCCCATGATCCTCTATACCTGATGGATTTGCATTATAGAATAGATAAGGAACCATTGTAATGGTTACTTCTGTGCTAGATATTCTGGTCATTCTAGCTGATTCAGCTGAATTAGACCAATCCTGTTGGTTATCTGGATTTCCAGCTCCTGACCACCCCCATAAATATGGCGTATCATTTCCTTCCAAAGGAGTACCTGCCACATCTAAAGTGATTGTAATTTCTTGATTAGACCTCCAATTTGAAGGAGAAATATTAACTATTGATCTAAAAGGATCTTGAGTTTCTTCTGCTGTTGTTGTAGACAAATTAGTAGACCAATCAGAAAGGTTTTCTCCAACTTTAGTTTGCACTCTTACATAATACAAGGTATTTGGGCTCAAGTCTTCAAAATCAAAAAATGTATTGGTTGTATTGAAAGTTGATTTATTCGTAAAGTCATCTGAAGTTGATATCTCAACATTATAAGACTCTGCTTCTGTAACACTATTCCAACGAGCCGTAAATCCTGTTTCAGAAACATCCGTGAGTTCACTTAAAGTTGGAACTGGTAATTCTGCACTTGTTGTCTTATACTGATAAAAGTAAGCAGCCCCTGCATCAAAGCCATTATCATCATCAAAAGGAGCTCCCATTACAATATGCTCCCCAGACATTGCAACTGAATTCCCAAAGTTATCATACAAACTATCAGTACTTATTTCATATAATTGTTCTTCAAATACCCAATTGTCTTCAATACTTTTATATACAAAAACAGCACCCTGCCCTTCTGTATTTATAAAAGAGCCTGCTCCGCCAATAACTAAATAATCATTTTTGATGTCTACAGAACGAGCAAACCAATAACTGTCAACTTGTTCCGTCGGTTCTGTGAACTTGGTATCAAAAGACCAATTATTAGGCTCATTATGCTTATATAAATAAGCTGCTCCTTTACTAGAATTATGTCCATATGCACCAACTAATACATGGTCTTTGGATAAGGCTACTTCTAAGCCAAAAAGATCATCCGTTTGAAGGTCTGATGCAGTAATCGTGTACCCTGGGCTCCAAAAAACACTATCAAAATCATAGACATATGCCGCTCCTTGGTCAATGTTTGTCCCGTCATAAGAAGGTGCTCCAACTACAGCTCTCCAATCTTCTAAAGCGACATCTATTCCAAATAATTCTTCATATTGAACATTACTAGATGCCAATAAATCTTCTTCTTCCCAAGATACACCATTGTATCTAAAGATATAAGCAAGACCTTGGTCAGTAATACTATCATCTGCCCATGGAGCACCAATAATTGCCAAATCTCCTGAGATATCTATTGACCATCCAAAATTATCAAACTCCATTCCGTTTGAGGCTTGTAAAATGTCCTGTTGTACCCAACTTGAACCATTGAAATGATACACATATACCACTCCTTTATTCTCTAAGCCACTCACATCTCTTCGAGGAACACCTACCATTGCCCATTTTCCATGAACAGCAATTGATGCTCCAAAAAAGTCATTTTCACCTCCATCAGTTGTAGTTAAGAACTGAAACTCTTGCCAAACCGTACCATTAAAGCGGTAAACATAGACTCCTCCTTGATTTACATAAGTTCGATCAGACTCATCTGCAGAAATGAAAGCCCATTCTTTATCTGTTGCTACTTTCCATCCAAAGAAATCTTCCGTAGTAACTGCACTTCCAATGATTTTCTGTAAATCTTCATTAGATGCAACTCTAGCATTACTCTGACCAGAATTTGAAACTGATGCTGATGCTTTTACTTTTTGTACTTGAAACTTAGACGAAAACTGATCTTTAGAATCAAATTTTAGCTTTTGTGCTAAAGCTTGATTTCCTATTGTGAACAAGACGAGCATACTCAAGCATCTTATCCACATTCGAAAAAGTAGTGTATTATTTTTCATGAGTATATTCTTTGAATGTTATAAATCGTTTTTAGCTTTATTATCGGGCATTGGAAGTTTTAATTCCATTTTTTTATAACTCAACTTATCTTCTTCTTGAAGAGGAATAAGCTCACTTATCAACCAGCCTAGGTTTCCTTCTTTTCGCTCAAAGTGATTCAGTTTGAATGCCCAATTAGGTATTTGTAAGAAATGATAGGTAACAGTACCTACTTCTTTAATGGTTAATTCTTTGTTCTTCACCAAATAGAAAAAAATCTGTCTATGATCTTCACTTCGGTGCTCCTTGTAGAAATCATTACTTGCAAAAGCTCCAATATTTTCAGCTTCCTTTTTATTCGTTGCTGAGACCAATTTCATGAAGTTCAGCTCATGCGACACAGGAGAAAGACTTGCCATTGGGTCTTTTGGTAAAGTAGATAAGAACTTTGCGTTCGCAGCACAGATGGTCCATTTCGAAATTTCCTCTTGGTCTGTTTCTGCTTGCATAATTAGCGTCATTGGATAATTTTTTCCTTTATAGCTAACCGACACTTCCACTTCTGCATACCAATCTTCATCAAAGTAAGAAAGCTTTTGTTCTGCCTTTTTAGCACAAACTTCCTTAATGAATCGATTAACTAGCTTTTTCTTTTCTTCATCAGCCCCTTCTAAATAATCCTTGTCTATAAGTCGAAAAATTGCCTCTTGACGTTTTCCTTTAGAATTCTCAGGGATTGCATTTCCTTCATAATCTATTTCGAAATTGAATCTCTTAATGAATTCATCTGTTTGCTTCACCCTACGGATAAACTCTTCCTCACTTGTTTGACTTATATTTTTATTTTGTGCTGCTAATGGAGATATCATCCAAAAACTAACAAACACACTGATTAATAGCTTTTTCATTTTTTTAATGATAATGCAAAAAGTAGTTTAATTAAGTTGTACGGGTTTGAGCTACGGAGATATCTCCTAGAAGTACAGACCACCTTGTTCCAAAAAGGTCTTTTACTTCTCTAACCTCTACTTCCACTGTTTTCTTAGTTACATCTTTGTAAACAGTTTCTCCTTCTTTATCTAAAGCTTCAAACTCTTGATAAATCGTAGCGGTAGCGGTATAAATAGCCTTCCCGTTTTCGTCTACCCCTTTTTTCAAAAAGTTACTTACCACACAGCTTTTAGAGGCTTTAATCACAACCTTGGCATAGGGTAGAGTTGCAAGCTTCTGTAAATAGGCATCTAGTGGACGATAAGCTCTTTTTTCTACTCCATTCTTTACAAAAGAAACCTCCATATTGACATCTTTACCTCGATTGATAAAGTGATCAAGACTTAAATCCATATAAAGCTTTCGGCTATCCATATCATTCTCAGATGAAGCTATCTCTGAAAAATACTCTTGGACTTCATTGATTTTATCAATAGTTCGCTGCCTAAATAGTTCTAACTCATCAGCGGTTAAAACATGAGGCGTTTTCTTAACACTATCTTGAAATAATATGACCTCAGTTGCACTAGCGGAATGCAAACAAGTCACGATTAAAATCAAGCAAAAAAATATCTTATTTATATAAAAAGTTTTCATTATTGTCTCTTGTAATATTCGTGCACATCTAATTCTGTATATCTTCCCTTATGATCTTTCTTTGAACGAATCTCTATGAGGTGAACTAAGTTTGGAGACAAAGCCAAACGCTTTACAAACTTCTGAGCAGGTTCTCTGTCCAAAATTGTTTTCCCATCTCTACCAAAGACTGTCACTTTCACATTTTCATGTGCAAAGACTTTTTCTAAAGTAGGCTTGATTAGCTTAATTCGCTCAGACTTTGCTTTATCAGAACTCACTAAAATCCCTAATAAATCTTTTAATGGGTTCTCGATCACATCCTCATTATTATAAGTCATGTCTACTGATAAAGCTTCCAAAGCAATTTCTTCCTGTACAGTATTTTCCGTACTTGCTAAAACTGGCTCTGGTTCTGGCTCTTCAACCTTTTCTTCCAATTTAATTTCATACTGAGGTGTGAAAAAATATGGATCGTAACACATATCCATGGTTGACTTCTTGGTATTTGCCATAAGGTCACCCCAAGTAATTGGCTGTGCAGCCATAACCGATTTTTGAACAGCATCTAAAAAGCTTCTTGTAAAAAAACCTCCTTCGCGGTCTCCAAATGCTTGCTCTCCTGGGCTACTACTTGTTGCTATAATTTTACCTGCGGGCATTTTAAAAAGGTTCTTATAGACATCAAAAGATTCATTGATATCATCTACTAAAGAACCTCCACCACGCGATGCAATTTTATGGCTAAGTCCTGGTAAAATTTCATTACAACAATCAGCCATCACTATCTGAAACTTTGGATTCTTCTTAGCTATTTCTTCTTGTACAAATTCCAAAGGATAATAGTGACGATCAAGTCTTACCGTACTCAAAAACATTTGTGGCCAACGAGATGCATCTGTTGTAGACCTCGCTCCATGTCCTGAGTAGTAAAAGAAAACAATATCTTCAGGGCCACATTCTAGCTTATCAAGCTGTTCCATCAGCTTTTCTTTACTAAAATTCTTCCCTTCCAAATAGTACTTTTTTATTTCTAGGTTATTTGCATTGGCTATCGTCGCAAATTCCACTTCCATTCGATCAAAGTCTTGTTGGCAACTCGAACCAATAGAAGGATCTAAAGTTGATGCTAACAAGAATGCATGAAATGTTTGTGCAAACGAATTTCCTCCGAAGAATAAAAATCCACCCACAAACAATAGCACTTTAAGCGTTGTATTGATTCTAGATTTCATAGGTTAAATAGGGGTTTAGTCTTCTAATTCACGAGCTTCTTCTGGCAATTCCTTCAAGATATTGACAATGTTACCTCGTTTATTAATAACAATGTAGTTTTTAACCTCTTGCACATCCCCCATTAACTCATCCTCAATACCTTTAATGATTCGGATGATTCCCATCTCTTCTTGCTTGATCTCTTCTTTAGGTTTTTCCTCAACAGCTGCCTCAAGGCCTCCTTCTGCATTCTCATCAGAAATGCCTGCTTCAGCTACCTCAATTTCTTCAACTTCCTCAACCTCTTCGATCTCTGTAAACTCTTTAACAATTTTGCCATTTTCTACCTTAACCCCCCAAATCGGGAAGTATGCAAAATCTTCTTCTTTAGGGAAAGTCATAACAACTCCTCCATTTTTGATTTTAAGCATGTAACGGCTAAGCGAAATTTGATCTTCACGAGGTACAAAATCTGCATCATCATAAACCAAGCTACCATCGCCATTTTCAAAAATCTTAAACATACCTGCCAATGCATTACGGTTACCAGACATATATTTGTCTAGCTTTTCACAGTAATCCATTGCAGCATTATAAAGCAAAGACTTAAACGTTGGAGAAAGGTACATTTTTTCCTCTCCTTTCATAAGAGGAACATATGCAATACGGATTGTATCACCCTCTGTAGACAGATTTCCTGCATCAACAGCTTTTACAATAATGTCATTAAAGCCTTCTTCTAATGGCACATAATCATAAAAAGAGATCGTAGTATCTGAATCAACATTGACTTTAATAGACTTATCACCGATGAAGACTTTCAACTTCTCAACATTTGCGTCATCAGAAGCGGTACCACTTACTCTTACATTTTTTGAATGAAAGATTTTATATTCAACACCATTTGCATCTTTCTTTACATCATGCTTGCTAAAACCTCTAGCTGACCATCTTTTAGTTTGATCTACTTCATCTTTTACAGGCAAAAGAGCCAACAATGGGACTTCATTCATCCCAAACTCTAAATAAACAGGTTCAGAAGTATTCATTGCTATAGGTGGTGAGTCTTGAGCATAGCCAAATGAAATACTAAAAAATAATAGGATAACACTCAGTATTCGTAACATAATATATAGTTGTTCTTGTGTTTGTCTAATTTAAAAGTTCGGAGGAGCGGGTAAATCTTGTGAGCCACTTTCCACAACGTTAGGTTCATCTTCAGTAGAAGACTGCAAACCTGTCAGTACAACGTACCCCCCTGCTAAAGCAGCACCCACTAGTACTGTCTTAAAAAATCCGCCTCCTTTTTTTACCTTAAAATCAGGAGTACTTTTCGAGATGAATCCTTTACTATCTCTCAATGCAAAATGGTATTTCCCCTTTTGTCTTGGAGTCAATACAGTAATTTTCCCTGCAGATTGTTTAGCTGAAGCAATGTCTTTTGTGATTAGAGTACCATCTTTTTTATAAAGATCCACAAAAATTTCATCTGTTGGTTTCCAGCCTCCTCTAGCCCAAATTAACTCAATTGATTTAGGCTTCTTTCTTTTGTAGGAAGATTTGAAATTGTTAATCACTTTCAGTTTTACAGGTGAGTAAGTTTGAACAGCTTTGACTTTCATGCTAAGATTACCTTGATACCTTTCAAGGTCTTGTTTAAGAGCCCATTCAACTTTATAACCCGTACCAACTTTCATATCAGTACCGATATCTCCTGTGATACTTTTAGCCAATAACTCTTCACCTTCATCAGTCACATAATAAAGTGTAACATCATAAGTTTCTGAGTCATCGGATTCTGCTAGTAAATCATAATTTACAGTCATTAGACTCTGATCATCAGAGAGGTTTACAGTAAGATTCTGTATACTCTGTGCTATAACAGACACCTGACAACCAAGAATCATCGTAATAAGTAATAAACGGTGTTTCGTAGTCATTTCTTTATACTAAAAAATTAATAATTATTTCGATTTCACCCAGTTATAGATAATAAGTTAAATCAAAAAAGTAAGTCATTTATTCATTAGATCTAGTGCAAAAAAAAGTATATATCTCTTAAAATACTATTAATATGTTAATAATTACAAAACAAAAACAAAACTTAAAACGTTGAATAATAACCAAATACAAAAACAAGACACCTTATAAATTATATTATTCCAATATCGTATTTAAAATTATTTTTTCATCAAAAATACAATTTCACAAAAACACCTAACCATAACAGAACACACAACACAAGACACCCACATCTAAAATCCACAATAACAACATGCATAATTAACTCAACATTGAATACTCAAAATAAAATGAATTTATATTCATTATTTATTTTTAATTTAATGGCAAATTAAAGTTTTAGTATAACTACCATCTACTTAATATAAATAATTGACTACTTATGTTTTACACTAAACTTAGAGCATAGCTTTCTAATTATTTTTAGGAGTGATAACAATCTATTCTGGTTTGAATACTTTGAGTTAGGAAAGAAAGAGAAACTACCAATAAAATATTGGAATAGTTATAAGATAAGTTTGACACTTTTGAACAAATCACTTGTAGTTGTATAAAAAAAAAGAGAACATGTCTATGCCCTCTTAATGTATTCAAAAGTAATTGTGTAAAATTCTTTATTCCATAAGTTCCCATAATTCTGCTTGAATCAAACAGCCTTCCAAGAATTTGAGTGCACGAGGTAAATCTAACTCAGGATTCTGCATCGCCTGATCTAAAAGTTTTCGATACTCCCGCTCAATTTGAGTGTGAGTGATCGCACCTTTTCCTTTGGGATAAAGCATACAGATTTTTAGGAATGGAGCAGCATCTTTTTTAAAAACTTGATATGCGCGCTCTTTTAATTTTTTTGTTCCTTGAGTCATAACTATAAATTAGCTTTCCACCTGCTTAACATTAAAAAAGATAAGAAATTGTTCTCTTTCTTACAATAGTATAAGCTGAATAGTTAATACATAAACACAATTAGATTCAGCTATTTTTTTATTCAAAATCAATTGCTTTTCCAATAACGTTAAATTTAATTAGCCTTTATTTTGAGAAATAAGATTCTTCATATATGGCTAAAGCAAAAAATTCTTCATCTAAATCAGTCATTGCTGAGTACAAAAAGATATCATCTACTTTACTACTTAAAGAATATGAGACATGGCTAAAGCAAAAAGATGGAAAGTATGATAACTACTTAAGAGTTGCTCATCTTTTCCTTGTATTCTGCAAAGAGCATAACCTTGGGATAGATGAAGTTAGTTTTCAGATGTACGCGACTCAGCAGGATTTGAAGAAATCAATGAAATCTATTCTCAATAAATTCATTAAGTTCAGCGATGAACAAGGACATCACGACTTCGTTTATGACCGAAAACGTGGCCCATTACCTAAAAATGCAGTTATTCTCGCCTTCTTAGATAGTTTAAGTCACCCACCGAGTCGTGATTCATACGGTTATGCACTTAATCGATATGATATATGGTGTAAAGATGGTGAACTACCATTACTTTCATCTGAAACCTTACTTGCATTTTTGGATTATCTAGAAGATTTCTTCACAAAAAACCGATATTTATCTGTCGTAAAATCTTTAGCTAAATGGGTTTTAGAAAATAGAGAATCAATCCCTGAGCACCGACATGATACCCTTGAAGAAATACAAGAAATTGAAAAAATCACATTCTTAAAATCCTTCAAAGCAGATGGTTATAAATACTACAAAGATGCCTTCACTAAAAAGGAAAGAGAGTTTTTCTTGGAAACTTGCCCTGACAGTGAAAGTAAACTTTTGTTTAGTCTAATGGCTTTTGAGGCACTCCGAATTAGCGAGGCTTGCGATATTAAAATTCGAGATATCAATCACCTCAATCGAGAAATCTATGTGGAAGCTAGAGGTGGATTTCTACGACAAGCAGTAAAAATGAGTGAAACCACTGCCCGTTATTACAAAGATTACATGAGTGAGCACCACTTAGAAGGCCCTGCCCTTTTTCCGAATACTGCTAAAAGTAAAGCCTTCAAATGGTTTAAGAAAATCTTGGAACAAACAGGTATTCATAAAGAAAAAAGAGTCAGCCCACATTCTCTGAGACACACAGCCTTACAAATTTTGATGGATGATGGACATTCCTTAGAAGATGTTCAACGTCATGGAAGACACAAAAGAATTACATCTACCTTGGTTTATGTAAAAGAGAATAAAGCAGATAAATCGATATCAGAAAATAAAGAAGAGTAGACCTACGCTATTTTAACTTCTCAAACACTAAGAATCCTTTTCTACTTTTTCAGAGAAGGATTTTGTTATTTCTAGAGCAGTGATAAAGAATTATTAGTCATGTTATAGCCATTGTTTTTCATCTTAAATCTTATTTTTTCTTATTCTATCTTTATTTCTTGAATTTCTAAAGCAAAATACTTCAATGTTTTGCAAAAAATGACAAAATTTGCAGCTAACTATTTTTTGACGTTAATCAAGGTTCAAACCTTATAGTAGTAATATTCCAAATTATGATAAAAGTAACATTGCCCGACAATTCGGTAAGGGAGTATGAGCAAGGCTCTTCTTCTTTAGACGTTGCAAAGAGCATTAGTGAAGGATTGGCTAGAAACGTTCTGGCAGCGAAAGTGAATGGTGAAGTATGGGATGCAACCCGTCCTTTGACCGAAGACGTAACCCTTCAACTTTTGACCTGGAACGACACCGAGGGCAAGTCAACCTTCTGGCACTCTTCAGCTCACTTGATGGCTGAGGCTCTAGAGGCACTTTATCCAGGAATTAAATTGGGTATCGGACCTGCAATTGAGACTGGTTTCTATTACGATATTGACTTTGGTGATTATGAGTTTTCTTCTGACGACCTAGAAAAGGTTGAGAAGAAAATGAATGAGCTTGCAAAGCAAAAGAATGAATATAAGCGTTCGGAAATTTCAAAAGCTGACGCTGTTCAATACTTTACTGATAAAGACGATGAGTACAAACTAGATTTGATTTCTGGTTTGAACGATGGTGATATCACTTTCTATGAGCAAGGTGCTTTCACTGACCTTTGTCGTGGACCACACATCCCTCACACAGGATTCATCAAGGCGATCAAATTGATGTCTGTAGCTGGTGCATACTGGAGAGGTGACGAGAAAAACAAAATGTTGACTCGTATTTACGGTGTGACTTTCCCTAAAGCAAAAGAGTTGAAAGAATACTTGGAGCTTTTGGAAGAAGCTAAAAAACGTGACCACCGTAAACTAGGTAAAGAACTTGAACTTTTCACTTTCTCTCAAAGTGTCGGTCAAGGTCTTCCATTGTGGTTGCCAAAAGGTACAGCTTTGCGTGAGCGTTTGGAGCAATTCCTACGTAAAGAGCAAACTAAGATGGGCTATGGTCAAGTCGTAACACCACATATCGGTTCAAAAGATTTATATGTTACTTCTGGTCACTATGCGAAATACGGTGAGGATTCTTTCCAACCAATTCACACACCAGACGAGAACGAAGAGTACTTGTTGAAGCCTATGAACTGTCCTCACCACTGTGAGATTTACCGTTCAAAGCCTCGTTCTTACAGAGATCTTCCTGTTCGTTTAGCTGAGTTTGGTACAGTTTACCGTTACGAGCAGTCGGGTGAGCTTCACGGTTTGACTCGTGTACGTTCATTTACACAAGATGATGCGCACATCTTCTGTCGTCCTGACCAAGTAAAAGAAGAATTCAAGAAAGTAATTGATTTGGTACAGTATGTATTCACATCATTAGGTTTCGAGAATTATACAGCTCAAGTTTCATTGAGAGACTTAGAGAACAAAGACAAATACATTGGTGATGATGCACTTTGGGATATTGCTGAGCGTGAAATCAAAGAAGCAGCTGATGAAAAAGGTCTTCCAACAGTGATTGAATATGGAGAAGCAGCTTTCTACGGTCCTAAATTAGACTTCATGGTGAAAGATGCACTAGGAAGAAGCTGGCAGCTAGGTACAATCCAAGTGGATTATCAATTGCCACAGCGTTTTGAGTTGGAATACAAAGATAAAGACAACACTGCAAAACGTCCTGTAATGATTCACAGAGCACCATTCGGTTCTATGGAGCGTTTCATTGCGATCTTGATCGAGCATACTGCAGGTAACTTCCCACTTTGGTTGAACCCAGAGCAATATGCTATTCTTCCAATCTCTGAGAAATACGAAGAGTATGCTAACAAATTAGCAAATCAGCTTGAAGTAGAAGGATTGACTGGTACAGTTGATCACAGAGATGAAAAGATCGGACGTAAGATTCGTGATGCGGAAGTAAAGAAAGTACCATTTATGCTTATTGTTGGAGAGAAAGAAGCAGAAGAAGGTACGGTTTCTATCCGTAGAAAAGGAGAAGGTGATTTGGGTAGTATGCCTATCGAAGAATTTATCTCATTCTTCAAAAAAGAAGCTGAAGTAAAAGCTTAATCAAAGATAAATCATAATACCTCTCTCGTTTGAGAGGGGTATTTTTTTCCTATAAATTGAATTAACAAGATGACTTACGACGTAATCATCATCGGTGGAGGTATTGTCGGTGCCGCAACTGCACTTAAAATCAAAGAGCAGCGACCTGAAGCCAAAGTACTGATACTAGAAAAAGAAAGTGGACTAGCAAAGCATCAAACTGGTAATAACAGTGGCGTGATTCACTCTGGCTTGTATTATAAACCAGGGAGTCTGAAAGCCAAAAACTGTATCAGAGGTTATAACATGCTTTTGGATTTCTGTAATGAGCATGAAATCCCTTACGATCTTTGTGGTAAGATTGTAGTCGCTACCAATACCAAAGAAGTTGAGATCATGAACGGACTCTACAAAAGAGGTCTTGAAAATGGCTTGACAGACAACAAACTCATTCGTAAAGAGGAAATCAAAAAATATGAGCCTTATTGCGAAGGAGAAGCTGCTATCCATGTGCCTTACACAGGTATTGTAGATTATACCTTAGTAACGGAAACATACGGTAAAGTTTTCCAAGAGAAATATAATGGAGAAATCCGTTTCAACACCAAAGTAATGGATGTTCGTTATGGAAGTATCGCTACCGAGATCATTACAGATCAAGGCACTTTCAGAACAAAGTTGGCTATCAACTGTGCGGGACTTTACTCGGATAAAATCGCAGCATTCAACCATAAAAACCTAGATTTCAAGATTGTTCCTTTCAGAGGTGAGTACTATCACTTGAACAAAAAGAAAGAACATCTTGTAAAGAACTTAATTTATCCTGTTCCAGATCCATCATTCCCATTCTTAGGTGTGCACTTCACTCGAATGATCGGAGGTGGAATTGAAGCTGGACCAAATGCAGTATTTGCGTTCAAAAGAGAAGGTTACGATAAATCTGATTTCAATATGAAAGAATTTATCGAGTCTGCTACCTATAAAGGATTCTTGAAAGTAGCCTCTAAATATTGGGTAACTGGATTAGGTGAGATGTATC
The DNA here is from genome assembly GCF_003149185.1 of Sediminitomix flava. NCBI lineage: Bacteria > Pseudomonadati > Bacteroidota > Cytophagia > Cytophagales > Flammeovirgaceae > Sediminitomix > Sediminitomix flava. The sequence continues at coordinate 599,950 of NZ_QGDO01000002.1, forward strand.
GTTCTTACTCAAAATCTGCATTTACAAAAGCACTTCAGAAATTGATGCCCGAAATCAAAGAAAGTGACTTGACAGCAGGTAATGCAGGTGTAAGAGCTCAAGCACTTGACAGAAATGGAAATATGGTAGATGACTTTTTAATCTTAGAAGATAGCCATATGATCAATGTTTGTAATGCGCCATCTCCGGCCGCTACATCATCTTTGTCTATCGGTCTTACGATTGCAGAAATGGCTGTGAAGCGTTTCTAAATCAAGAAACCTACAAACTTAAAAGCCCATCACTCATTATTTTCATAAGATGAGCGATGGGTTTTCTTTTTAGAGAAATATATAGCTAGTATTTATAAGAGCAATTCCGAGTCACAAATCTAGAACTACTTATTCGCTTGAATTTTCAAATCTCTCACCTCCAGTACTTTATTTTGATTTGGATATAAAGCACTATTGATCATCGCCTTACCTAATTGACTACTAGTAATAATCGAATCCATCTTTTTCATCAGAGGAAAAAATGGACGCATTATCGCATAAAAGAAATTGTACCAACCCGTACTTGATTTCACTCCTTTCTCAGGGATAATACCACCTGGTCTTAGTGCATAAGCATCTTTAAACCCTTTTGCCAACAACATATTTTCCGTTCTGCCTTTTACTCTTCCCCACATCAGACTTCCCTTTTCACTACTATCAGTCCCTACCCCAGAAACATACTCAAATACGAGATCTGGATTTATTTCATAAAGTGTATCTGCCAAAGCTTTCGTCATATCGTATGTAATATGTGTATACTGTGCTTCAGACATACCAACGGCTGATACCCCCATACAATGGAAACAAGCATTGTACCCCCTTAACTGTTCTTTGATACTATCAATCTTTGTAAAATCCGATAACAGAACTTCTTTCAATTTTGGGTGCTGAATATCAATTGGTCTTCTATTGATCACCAATACAGCTTCTACGGCTTCACTATCCAAACATTCGATGAGGGCGGCTTTCCCAACCATCCCTGTTGATCCTGTAATAATTGCTCTTACGTTCATTATTTCTATTTTTAACTCAAACTAATATACAAAGCTTTTTTACGCTAAAGCTCCTTATCAATACAAAGATCGGTAGTTATCTTCTCTAAAATTTATACATTTCCCCGTTTGATGAACACATTTTTGGGAATAAAAAAGAGAATATACAATATGACTCTCTTGAGTTCTGAGGTTCTAGTAAAACTTCCTAGTGTAATACTTTTTTTGCTTCTTTTATAGCGACTTCCAAAAACTCATCGCGTCCTTCTTTCACTCCATCTACTGTCTTTTCTACCCAAATATCAGGCTGAATACCAACTCCATGATGCTGACTCCCATCATGCTTAAATACTTTCAATCCTGTCCAAGATACAGAAATATCACCAGCTAAATTAAATGGGTTAATATCTCCATTAGTACCTGCTGTAGGCTGTCCGACGATAGTGGCAAGATCATAATGCTCAATAAAACTCATATAACTTTCAGCATAACTGATCGCTCGTCCATCCGTGATAAAAATGATTTTTTTATCGCTCAGTTTACTATTCCTTATGTATGAAAGATTCCAAGCATGCTTTGTGTAGCCTACTATATTTTCTTGGTCTGGATAAATGATTTTAGGTACTTGCATCCACTGTCTACTTGTATCTTTTTGAGGAAGTAAATAATTGATTAAAAAATGACTCCCTTTTGGATACCCTCTCAAGTCACAGATAATGGCTTTACTTTCGTTTAATTCATCCATTTTAGCTTTGATCTCACTCCATGTTATTTTATCCAAATTCAGATAAATAATCCCATCTTCTATCGTTTTGTATTTCTCATTTTCTATGAAGGAATCAAAATAGATATCCGTATTGATGTTACGAGTAACACGAACTTCCCTCTCCTCTAACAACAACTTTAGCTCTGTTCCCCTACTTCCCTCAAGACTTTTCCAAGATGATTTATATTTCTGCCAGCCATTGGTAGCAGCTGAAATCCGTTCTTCAATTTTTTCAAAATAAAACAGTGCAGGTTTTCCGTCCACCATCATTACTTCGTCTCCAACAGTTAGAGGTATATTTTCATCAAATACCTGTGTTATAATCAATTTTTCTTCTATCCACTCCCATGCAAAAGCAGGGAAATACTTTTCTGTCTCTGACTGGTAAACATTAATATGTCCGTCTTTTAGTTTTGCTGTAAATCGTTCTAGGTTCTTAATATGTATTTCCATTATATCTGGAGAATTAAAACTATACTGCAAAGCCTCTTCTAAAGCAAGATCCCAATCCGTTCCTGTTTCATCAAAATAGGGGTAAAAATGCTGAAAAACGTTGTAGGTATTTACGATGTTACCTAGTCTCAAACCTAATGAACACCCTACGGTATTTATTCTGGCTAAACTCTGATTTAAATTAGTATTCTCTGCATCTGAAGCTCTTGGATAAGTCGCTACCTTATTTTTATATAAAACCAATGGGATTTGACATGAAATTGTATTGGTCAAGGGCTTTTGAATCAATTCTCCAAAAGTTGGTTCTCCTTTAAATATCATTTGCGACTTTTTATGAACACGAACACTCTTATAAAGAGAATTAGAATACTTCATCCCCAAACCTAAACCCTCGTGCTGCCAGTATGTTAGTTCTTTAAATTTTTCTTCTCCTTTAGGGCTAATCTGTGAAATGTCATAGGCTACTTCATTTTCCTTGAAATAAATTTTGATTGAAGGAGCAATCGGATGGAACAGCTCTTGAAGACTTGCCAATAACTCAGTATCAGAATTACAGCTTTCTACTTTTTCAGCTCCATAAATCGAAAACTTCTCCCAATCCACTTTTGAAGCCTCTTCACTCGGGTGAAAATACTTCACATAGCCATACAATTTTGCGAATGCTTTTAAGCCTTCGACTTTCGAATAACTTTCAGATGCATTGACTGAAAAGTACGAAAAAACAAGTAGTAATAGAGGAAATAGATGTTTCATAAACAATTGATTTTAGATCACTTATAATTCGAAAAAAAATATTTATGACCCTAAACTATTTTACGATATCCATCGGACATAGTAGCATATCAAAATACAACATCTTATAACTTGATTTTGAATTATTTATTGAAAATCAGTTAAAAGAAGTCCTTGAAATTAATATTTAGTAATTCTATTTGTTTCCTAGTCTTATATTTGAAAATAAACTGACAATATTTTTTCAATATGAGTTACAAAGTTGAAACCGTAGATAAATCAAATTATAAGGAGATTGTTGATGTTTGGGAAGCTTCGGTAAGAGCTACACATACATTTCTTACAGAAGATGATATTCAATATTTCAAACCGCTCATTTTAGAACAATATTTAGACGCTGTTGAACTCCGCTGTGTAAAAGATGATCAACAAAAAATATTGGGATTTTTGGGAGTAGCAGAAAAGAAGGCAGAAATGCTTTTTTTACTTCCCGAAATGAGAGGAAAAGGGATTGGAACGGCTTTAATGGATTTTGCCGTAAAAGAATTAGAAGTGGATAAAGTTGATGTAAATGAAGACAATCCTGAAGCGACAAGGTTCTACTTAAATTATGGCTTTCAGATCGTTTCTAGGTCTGAGACTGACCCTTCGGGAAAACCTTTTCCCATTTTACACATGGAATTGAAAAAGCATCCACTTAATTGATAAATGGATGCTTTTTGTTTGGGTTGTGCTTGTCTCGGATTTTGGACTTTGGAATTGACAATTTCACAACCCTAACTGATTCAATTATTGCTTCACAATTTTCTGATAATATGTACGACCTTCTGAAACTATATGAACGATATACACACCTGTTTGAAGTGATGATAAATCATAACGTTCTTGGTTATTCTCAAAAGAACTAACCAAAGTACCTTCTAAAGTATAGACTTTTAATGAAGAAACTAGAGCTTCAACAAGCAAATAATCGACAACAGGATTCGGATAAATACGAACACTTAATTCCTCTCTTTCATTGCTAGATAAAATTGTTGACCATTTAGCATATAATGTCAAATCGCCTGTCATATCAGTTGAGATACTCGTAATAACCTGTGTATAAGCATCATCTGTAAACCAACCTTCAAAGTCATAATTCGTTCTACTTGCTGCTAATAATTCTACTGATTCTCCTTCAGTATAAGTTGCTGGGTTTTGATGTGTATGAGCATCAACATAAGTAATGTTATAAACTTCAGGAATCATTTGCCACTTTGCATATAGTGTCAAATCACCTGTCATTTCAGCTGTAATTTCTGATATTGATTGAGTAAATTCTGCATCTGTAAACCAGCCCTCAAAAGTATAACCTTCACGAGAAGCATCTGCCAAGGTTACTCCTATTCCTTCGGTATAAGTTGCTGGGTTTGCATGGTCATAAGCATCAACGTAAGAAATTGACGACTGAACTTCAACAACTTCTTCACAATCATCTCCTACTGTATAAGTAAAATCTTTTGTGATTGTAAAACCTCCTGCATAAGCAAACTTACATGCTAAAGTCAATGCTGTGCCTTCTACTTGTTCAGTTAATTGAACAGAAAATACACCATTATTTTCAGCCATCTGAGTTTCTACAAATCCATCAGTTCTATTGAATAAGAACGCTACTACACCTACTTGTTCATCCAATAATTCAAAGGTTACATCTACTGTTGTACCTGTTGTTGCAAAATTATAATTATAGCCCAGGCTAAGTGCATCTCCTTCTACTACTTCTGTTGAAACTCCATTACATGCTGTATTGGAGTTCTCTTCTTCTGTCCATTTTGCATAAACCGTAAGATCACCTGTCATTTCTGCTGTAATCTCTGATATGGATTGCGTAAGCTCGGCATCTGTAAACCATCCTTCAAAAGTATAACCTGTACGGCTTGCATCTGTCAATGTCATTCCTACTCCTTCGGTATAAGTTGCTGGGTTTGTATGATCGTAACCATCTACATAAGTGATACTATACTCCCCTTCTACTACTTCGCCACAATCATCTCCTACTGTATAAGTAAAATCTTTTGTGATTGTAAAGCCTCCTGCATAAGCAAACTTACATGCTAAAGTCAATGCTGTACCTTCTACTTGTTCAGTTAATTGAACAGAGAATACACCATTATTTTCAGCCATTTGAGTTTCTACAAATCCATCTGTTCTATTGAATAAGAACGCTACTACACCTACTTGTTCATCCAATAATTCAAACGTTACATCTACTGTTGTACCTGTTGTTACAAAATTATAATTATAACCTAGGCTAAGTGCATCTCCTTCTACTACTTCTGTTGAGACTCCATTACATGCTGTATTGGAATTCTCTTCTTCTGTCCATTTTGCATAAACCGTAAGATCGCCTGTCATTTCCGCTGTAATCTCTGATATTGATTGCGTAAGCTCCACATCTGTAAACCAACCCTCGAAAGTATAACCTGTACGGCTTGCATCTGTCAATGTCATTCCTATTCCTTCTGTATAAGTTGCTGGGTTTGTATGATCGTAACCATCTACATAAGTGATACTATACTCACCTTCTACTACTTCACCACAATCATCTCCTACTGTATAAGTAAAATCTTTTGTGATTGTAAAGCCTCCTGCATAAGCAAACTTACATGCTAAAGTCAATACTGTACCTTCTACTTGTTCAGTTAATTGGACAGAGAATACACCATTATTTTCAGCCATCTGAGTTTCTACAAATCCATCAGTTCTATTGAATAAGAACGCTACTACACCTACTTGTTCATCCAATAATTCAAACGTTACATCTACTGTTGTACCTGTTGTTGCAAAATTATAATTAAAACCTAGGCTAAGTGCATCTCCTTCTACTACTTCTGTTGAAACTCCATTACATGCTGTATTGGAATTCTCTTCTTCTGTCCATTTTGCATAAACCGTAAGATCACCTGTCATTTCGGCTGTAATCTCTGATATGGATTGCGTAAGCTCCACATCTGTAAACCAACCCTCGAAAGTATAACCTGTACGGCTTGCATCTGTCAATGTCACTCCTACTCCTTCGGTATAAGTTGCTGGATTGGTATGGTCATAACCATCTACATAGGTAACATTATAAACCATAGAACCTTGATCATCTGATAGCGTACCATAAACTTCCATTTCCCATAAACTATAACCATATGGTAAAGCTCGCTCAATACCTAACATTTTCACATAACGACCAGAGCCAGTTACTTCCAAGTCATCAATGCCACCATCACTTTCTGTCTCTGAGAAAATTGTTGTCCAATTCGTTGCATCATCAGAGATTTGAATATCATAAATTTTTCCGAATGCCCCTTCCCAATTCAAAAGCACACGATTTACATCATATTTAGCCCCTAAATCAATGTACAACCATTGGTCATCATTAAAAGCACTTTCCCAACGAGATGTTTCGTTTCCATCTACAGCTAAAGCACCATCTCCAGAAGAAGCTGTTGTTGTTTTTCCTAAAGCAATATTTTGTGGAGCATTAGCATCTTCTGACCATTTTGCATACAACCAAATATTAGCTTGACTGTCTGTCCCGATTTCAGAGATTGGTTGAGTTAAAGCCATATCTGTAAACCAACCTTCAAAAACATATCCTTCACGAGAAGCATTCGTAAGCGTCACAGCTGTTCCTGCTGTATATGTAGCAGGATTCGAATGCTCATAAGCATCTGCATAAGCAATTGCATACACTGCAGGACTTTGCCCAGCGGGTACACCATAGACCTCCATTTCCCACAAACTGTAGCCATAGCCTGTACCTCTTTCTACTCCTTGCATTTTCACATAACGACCTGTTCCACTCAGAAGAAGTTCATCAATTTCACCATTCCCTTCTGTCTCCGTAAATACGGTAGTCCATGTTGTTTCATCTTCAGAAACTTGAATTTCATAGGCTTTTCCAAAAGCGCCTTCCCAATTTAAAATAACACGATTTAAGTCATAGCTTTCCCCTAAATCGACTTGTAACCATTGGTCATCATCAAAATCGCTCTCCCAACGAGAAGTGCCATTTCCGTCCACAGCCTCAGCTGCATTTCCTGAAGAAGCCACAGCTGTTTTATTCAATGCCAAATTTGCATTCTCAGCAAACGCATTGGAGAAGTTAAGGCAGTATCCTAGAAAAAAAAGGATGAGCCCCATTTTAGTAAAAATTCTCATTGAAGTTTAAGTTAAGGTGTAAAAAACATCAACACCTAATCGGTGTTAATCTGAATTGAAGTATTTATTTATAAAAAGTTTTTTCGAGCTCTGTGCTGATAAAAAATGATCATGCTGCCCAACCTATACTTTTCAATATAGGCTAGGCATTTTATTTCTGCTTAATTGAAACTTAACCAGTTCATACACACAGTTCCCTCATTTAAAGTGATTCTAAGGGTGTGTTTACCTTTTTTCAAGGGCAATGGAATTGTGGCCGTATTCCAAATAAAATCCTCTGTTGTATTCGCTAAGTTGTAAATCGTTTCTTCGCCATCTACTTCTATTTTAAGTTCTGCATCAACAAAACTTGCATAGCGGATTTCAAGATCATAGGTCTTCGTTTGTAGTGGTTCAATCTGATATTCAACCCATTGATCTGGTAAAAAATTATAGAGTTCTAATGTGTTATTCGGTGCTTCAGAGGTCACTCTTACTTTAGGTCCATCTACCCAGCCTGCTTCTCCAACACCATCTGACACACTGATTGAAGTATAGTGTTCCGCTTCAATCTGCTGCCCTTGCTGATAGTAAATGCTTTTATCTTGTGTAGACATTTGTGTATACACTTTGCCTAAAGAGGTCAGCTCTACATCTACTGCATTCTTTAACAAAAACATATATGGAAAAGCATCCTCACTGCCGCTTCCTCTCGGAATAAACCAAGCATATCTGAAAATGTCAGGATCACTTTCCAAATAATTAATTGCATCTGCTAAAAAACGCTGCTGACTTTCGGGAGTTACATGTCCTTCCCATGCACAAAACTCTGTCAACCAAATTGGTTTTCCATATTTCTTAAATCGTTCTACGTAAGACTTTAAAGCTGAAGCATTTGGCATATAACAATGAATAGAAATACCATCTATATCTGATTCTGGAACTAATGAAAAGAATTCATCTAACCATACAATCGGATCATGGTAACCTTCCAAAGTACCGTAATTCATGGCAGGAGAAATGATTTTTAATCCCAATTCATCTGCTATGGATTTTACCTCACCCCATTTCGCCGCTGCTTCTTGAGGAGTCATTCGGGCTTGATCAACCAGATTCGGCTCATTAAATGCTAAAAGATATTCCGTATTTGGATTTCGACTAACGTATTCTCTAATTGCTGTTTCATTTACTCCATTCCAAGCCATTGGGCAAAAATCAATCTGCTGTTCTTTCATGGCTTGATCAAAAGTTGAACTCTGTCCCGGCCCCCAATTGTAAGACCAAGAAACCCCAGTTCCTAAAATCTCAATATCCTCTACAAACTGATATGCAAATGAAACACCTCGTTTCAGACTCTTGGACTGAGCAACAGGATCTGGGAACTCATCAAGTTGATCAATAGTCCCTTCTTCTCTACAAGAGAAGAGGGACACAATTGATAACAAGGTTACAAATATGATTTTACTTTGTATTTTCATCACTAGTTCAGTTGATATGCTCTTACATAGTCAATTTCATAGCGTACAGGCTCATCAAACATCGAGTCATCGATACCTTGCGCTCCCCCCCATGATCCTCCGATAGCAAGGTTCAGAATGAAGAAGAATTTATCATTGAAAGGCCAATCTCCCGAATCTTGTAATTGCGGCGTTTCTGCAAAAGTTTTCGTTTTTACTCCATCTACGTAAATATGAATTCGGTCAAAGCCCATAAATTCATTTTCTACCCATTCCATTGTGATGACATGGAATTCATCTGCTACAGCATAATCAAAATACTGTTCTCCATGAGGATTCTGTCCATTCATTCCATTTTTAGTCAGGGTGTGTAAGGCACAATGGAATACGTTTGGTTGATAACCTACATGCTCCATAATATCAATTTCTCCTGCACGAGGCCAACTACCGTATCCCAACATCCAGAATGCAGGCCAAGTACCTCTTCCTTTTGGTACTTTCAGTCTTGCTTCTACTTTACCGTATTTGAGGTCTACTTTATCTTTCGTTATGATACGTGCCGAAGTATATTGCTTTCCTAGATATTCTTCTTTTCTAGCTTCAATAATCAGTTTTCCATCTTCAACTCGAATGTTTTCAGGACGATCTGTGTAATACTGAGCCTCATTATTTCCACCTCCAGAACCATTTACTTCGTAAGTCCAGTAATTTGTATTTAAGGTAGTTCCATCAAATTCGTCTGCCCAAACTAGCTCATAAGTTCGTTCTGGTACGGTCACTACACATGATACTGTATCTTCACCTAAACTTGCCGTAATTGTAGCGGTACCACTTTGAACGGCTGTCACCTGTCCAAAAAACACAGTTGCCACCGTTTCATTGTCGCTCGTCCATACTAAAGGTGCATTGGTATTGGGTGCCTCAGTAATCGTAATTTCCATCGTCTCTCCAACTGAAAGTTCGAGTGTTTCATGGCTTAAAGTGAAACTTTTCAATTCATTTTCTTTGCTATCACTTTCACAAGAAAAGAATACCATTTGCAGTAAAAACAGGAATAATATTTTAAGTCTCATTTCTCAATCTTTAGAAGAAAAGGGAAGCCTAGAACCTCCCTTTAGGTTATTCAATTATTCAACTTATCAAAGTACAAACCGTCAATTATACGCCACTTTAAAGCGTATTTGCATGTTCAAATTGACGGCTATTATTTAGCTTCAAAATCTGTGTTTCCTTATCGATCATAATTTTGAATGCACCTTCCTCCAAAGTCCATTTAAGGTCTTTTCCAACAAAAGCTAAATCGCTCGCCTTTAAAGTAAAGCTTACTGTTTTTGTTTCTCCAGGAGCTAGTTCAACCTTTTTAAACCTTCTCAACCTTCTGCTGTCTGGGGTTATTGATGCTACAAGATCTTTCGTATAAAGCTGTACAACCTCTTTACCTAATCTTTCCCCTACATTTTTCACCTTTACACTTACTGTAAAGCTATCTTCGGGACCAATTTCTGATTTTGAAAGTTTTAAATCTTTGTAAGCAAATGTGGTATAACTCAAACCATAACCAAAATGAAACTGAAGTGGTAAAGACGAATCATAATTATACATTCCATCCATTTCATTTGATGATTCCGAAGGTTTATGATCATAAGTTCCTAGCGCATTTGGGTACATTGGATAAGAATACGGGAGTTTACCACTCGGATTCACTTCACCAATAAGTATATCTGCTAATGCATCTGCTCCGAAGTTTCCAGGTAAATAGGTCTGAATAATCGCACTCATGTCTCTATCAAATTGAGAAATCAGACGCGGACGACCTTCGTTTAGCACCAATACAACTGGTTTACCTGTTGCCGCTAGAGCTTCTGCTAACTTTCTCTGATTCTGAGAAATATATAAGTCATGCAAATTACCAGGACTTTCTGTATATGTATTTTCGCCTAAACAAAGAAGAATTACATCTACGTTTTGAGCTGCTTTTACCGCAGCGTTTATATCAATAACATGCTCTTCAAAATACTGCCCTGCATGATTATATGTGACACCTTCCACAAACTTGACATTGGTTTCGCCAAACTTTTGTTGTACCGCTTCTAAAATCGTGTTGTACCCCTGTGCAAAGGCTTCTACTTTTTCACCCTGCCAAGAGTAGGACCAACCTCCATTTAACGTACGCATAGAATTTGCATTTGGCCCCGATACAAGAAGCTTCATCCCTTTCTTTAACGGCAAAATTCGCTTATCATTTTTCAATAATGTGATCGATTCCGCTGCTGAATTGTATGCCATTTTCTCAAATTTCTCACTACCAAATTCTGGATAGTCATCTTTTGATGGATAAGGTTTTGTAAACAAACCTAACTCCAATTTCAGCTTTAAAACTCTACGAACGGATTCATCAATTCGCTTTATGGATATTTCACCTTCGTTCACCAATTCTACAAGTAAATCTGTAAACTCAAGCGTGTAAGGCACCATAGACATATCAATACCCGCATTAATGGCCAATTTAATAGCCTCTTTATGAGTTGCTACTACTTTATCTCTAGTTTGTAAATTCTGAATATCTGCCCAGTCAGTTACGACCAAACCATCAAATTTCAGTTCGTCTCTTAACAGAGTCGTCAGATAGTCAACATTGGCATGTACAGGTTGTCCATTAATGATGCCTGAATTAATCATGATCGTATGTGCTCCTGCATCAATTGCGGCTTTGTAAGAAGGCAAATAATGTTCTCTCAATTCAATTTCTGGCAAGTATGCAGGTGTACGATCTTTTCCAGACTTCTCACTTCCATAACCCAAGAAATGTTTGATACATGCAGCAACTTTTGTAGAATCTGATAATTCATTATTTTCTCCTTCATAACCTTTTACGGCTGCAATCCCCATTTGAGCATTGAGGTAAACATCTTCTCCGTAAGTTTCCCACATTCTTGGCCATGCTGGATTTCTACCCATATCTAACACTGGAGAGAAATTCCAAGGGATAGCACTCGCTCTTGTTTCATAAGCGGTTACTTGTGCTCCTTGTTTCACCAAATCAGGATTCCAAGTAGCTGCCATTCCTATTTGTTGCGGAAAAAATGTTGCCCCTGCTGTATATGTTGTTCCATGAATTGCATCTATACCATAAAGACATGGAATTCCTATTTCTTGCATGGAAAGCTCTTGAATTTCAGCAATAACTTTATTCCATTTTTCAACTGATCTTGCTCTATTATTTGCCGTATTCAGAATAGAACCTACTTTGTGTTTCGCTATTGCTTCTTTCAGTAGTTCTATATCCAATTCTAATGGTTCATCACTCACGTAAACATTTTCCCCTTTCGTAACTACGTCTAGGGTTATTTGAGTCATTTGCCCTATCTTTTCTTCAAGGCTAAGTTTGCTCAAAATTTGCTCAACTCGCTCATCTATTGTTCGCTCTGAACGGGTAATTTCGGTTATACTCTCCAAGGTTGGAGCACTCTTTAGCTTTGAATTACATGCCCATAGGCCTGTGCCTACGGCTGCAATCATTGCTAGTGATAGTTTTAATTTCCAAGAAGCCCTCATCGTATGTAAATCTTATCTTCAGTAAGGGAAAAGAGAAACAGTTGCTCCTCTTTTCCTTTGAATGTTTAGTTGTTTAGCTCGAAACTTGAAAAGTAAACTGTACCAGCTAAGGTATGTCCTTCTCCTCCGAACTGTAGTGTTAGTCGATCATATTTATCTTGATCAGCATATGCTGAGAAGTCAAAAGTAAGTTCTACCCAACGTCCTAATTCATCTTCAGTTAGCGTATAGACTACCTCTGCATTATCGCTATTTTCACCATCTGTAGAATCTTCCAAACGTAAGCTAACCGTTGGACTAAGTGTCATGTCCCCTAAACCTTCTGCGTTTGAAGCTGCAGGAGATATCGTTTCAAAGTCATTTGATGGAAGACAATATACTTTTAGCGTAAATGTATTTCTTTCACTCAAATCTAGACGATATGGAAGTTCTGCTGTATAGTTTTGATACCAAGTATTTTCTCCTGTTCCAGATTTTCGAGTATATCTACCTACTGTTTCTGCATCATTTCCATTGAAGTCAATATTTGGGAAAGCTTCCAAGAATTCTAATGCTCCACTTGTTTCAAAACCGATATTTCCATTCCCTGAGAAATCATCGAATAAATCTTGTGAATCAAGCGGCTTTACATCTTTTGGAATCTCTTTGTCTGCAATTTCCTTTGGTCTGAACTCGTAGTACCAAGCAAAATTATCACTTTCCTCAACTCGTAGGTAGAGACGGTTCTCTGTCAATTCCATGATTTCAAACTCTTTCTTGGCTCCTGTGTACCAACTTAAGTATGCATTATCTGAAATGACTAAATATTTTGCAGCTCCTCTACGTTCAATTTTCCATGTCCAATCTTGCGCATTTACAGTAACATCCACTTTCCAACCATCTTCTTCTGAACCTCCTGAAACAGTTCCGCCAAATTCATTGGTAAAAGCGGCTAAAGCATTATTGTTGACATAAGCATCGCCATTATTTTTCAATTCATACTTCAAGTCATACTGACTGAAAATCAATTCATCGTCATAGTGTCCGAAACCCTCTTTTTCCAATGATTTAGCTATCCATTCATTCGGGTAGAAAAATTGGCGAACGCCCCTTCCTTGATGTCCTTCAACATATCTGCTGAATTTCCATACTTTACCATTTAGAGCCTCAGCTCCACCCGTTAGAAAATTATAATCTGGAATATCAACCAACGAATAATCTGTCTGATCAATGACAATTGTATTTTTATTTGAAGCCTGTCCCGACTTGGTTACAATAGTAAGTGTTACCTCATAACTACCTGCTTCAGCATAAATTCCTTGTACAGTATTTCCTTTTGCGGTCTCTCCATTTCCAAAATCCCAATGTGCAATCGATGCGACACTTGTATTGGTAAACTCAATCACATTTGGATTCTCTTCAGATACTTTGAACGTAAATGTCGCATCTGATGAGGTAGGAACAGGCCCTAAGTCAACGCTTTCATCTACACAGCTAAAGCATAGAGATACAAGCAATAAACAGCTACTGAAAATGTATTTATAATTTTTCATCTCATCTAGGCTTAAAATTAATATCCTGCGTTTTGAATTAGAGCTGGATGTAAATCAATTTCAATTTGTGGAATTGGCAGAAATCCTCTTTTACTCTTGTCAAAAGTGATTACAAAATCATTTGGATCACCAATATCTCCTGTCATATTTGCGCCATTATCATTGACATATGAAGCACTATTATGACTTGGAGCTGTAAGTTCATAGCTAGACACTGTCAACTCTTGTGCTGTTTCCTCCAAACCACGTCTAAGCAAGTCAAAATAACGATGTCCTTCCAATGCTAACTCCACTCTTCTTTCTTGTTGTATCTCGGCTAAAGTCACACTTGACAATGGCTCTAAACCTGCTCTTTCGCGAATCTGATTGACATAGCTCGTTGCCTTTGCATTGTCAGTATTGACATTAAGCTCAGCCGCAATCAAGATGATATCAGCCAATCTGATATAATGGTAGTTTTGCGCCCAATTCAACTCGAACTCATACGGATTTCGATTCCATGTATGTGTTGAATATTTGTTGGAGTGCATCCCTGTATAATTATAATTCACACCATAGGTATCTCCGTCTGCATCGATAAGGTCTTTGGCATAAACAATTGTCGCTGACTTTCTTTTATCCCCCTTCTCAAATGAAGCTTCCAAGTCTCTTGAGATTGGGAAAAATCCCCATCCAGGAGCAAACAAGTCACTGTCATGATCTCTTGGTCCAGACATCATACACATCATGTTTCCAAATGAATAATCTCCCCAGTGACCAGAACCTGTGTTGTTAAAAGGTATTTCAAAAATCACTTCTTTGGAATAATCTCCGTTTGCATTGAAAAGGTTTTCGTACTCTTCTTCAAGCGAATACATACCTGCATTTATGATTTCTTCAGCCATGTCCATCACCTGTTGCTTTGTGATTGGTTTACCGTCTTTATGTGGTAACTCGTCTACGCCATACACACCAGTATAGAACATGTACATTTTGATCAATTCTGCCATTGCAGCATATTTTGTCAATCTACCTGAGTTATCAGCATCTTTTGTGATCAAACTCTCTGACATTAATGGAATTGCATCTATGATATCTTTGACAGCAAAAGCATACACTTCTTCAGGACTTGATTGCGTGTACTGTTGCCACTCATCACCACGAAGTAACTTGTCTACGATCACTACATTTTCAAAAAGACGAAGAAGCTCAAAATAGAAATGTGCTCGTAAAAATGTCGCCTCTCCTTTGTATTCGTTTTTGATATCTTCTTCAGTGGTTTTGAAGAAAATATCGTCGTAGTTTGCTAAAAGAGTATTCACTCTCTGTATTCCCTCGTAGCATTTATTCCATGTTTGCTCTGATGCAGGTGAGTTTGTAGCTCCTTTAAAACGCATCAAGTCTTGTAACCAACTCATATCGTTTCCTGAAGGGTCTCCCCCCACATAAGCATCGTCACTCATAGAAGCCTCAAGAATTGGAATACTATTCGGGATTGTATTTTTATAATCTGATCTCAATTTTTCATAAATCCCGATCAATGCTTGATAAGCCTCAGTTGAACTTTCAAAATAGGTATCTGCCTCTTTTGAGTTGGTCGGTTCAAGTTCTAGAAAATCAGAACATGCACTAGATGCTAACAATAGTGCTGCTAAGGCTATTTTGATAATTTTTTTCATCTTTCCCAATCTTAAAATGTGACATTAACTCCAACTAGGTAAGTTCTTGCTTGTGGATATGAACCTAGATCAAAACCACTCCATGCCCCACCGTGAGCTACTTCTGGGTCCATGCCAGAGTACTCTGTAAAAGTCAAGAGATTACTACCAGAAATATAGACTCTTAGCTTTTCCATACCTGCCTTTGAGCTGATCGTTTTTGGTACTGTGTAACCAATCTGTACATTTTTCAACCTCAAATAAGAAGCATCTTCGATATGTACCATATCATTGAGATTTGAGAAGTTGTTGTTCTCATCTTTGTAAGTAAAGCGAGGGAATGAATTGGTTGTCCCTTCTCCTGTCCAACGCTCAAGATACCTTACTGGGAAGTTTTGTGCTTGCCATAAATCTTGACGTACAGTTGCATTGATCAATTTCCCTCCTGCTTGTCCCTGCCAGAACATTGAGAAATCGAAACCTTTGTAATCCATTCTGACATTTAAGCCGTACATCCATGAGTGTACTGGAGAACCGATGTTTGTACGGTCATCATTATCAATTTTACCATCGCCATTTTGATCTACATAACGAATATCTCCTGGTTCTGCATTTGGTTGAATTAACTGTCCTTCTGCACCTACATGAGCTTCTATTTCGGCCAAATTTTGGAAAATACCATTGGTTTCAAAACCATAGAAGTATGGGAGAGAATAACCTTCTTCCATCATCAATTGACCTTGATGTTGAAAAAGTGTAGGACCATAAATTCTACCATCAAGGTTTTCAACATTCATTACTTTGTTGTCATTGTAAGATGCATTTGCAGTGATGTCGAAATGGAATTCTCCTTCCCTTTTCGAATATGTCAATGACATCTCAATACCTTGGTTACGCACTGTTCCCAAATTATAAAGCGGTCCGTTGACTCCTGTAATTCCTGGTACAGGCTTTTGCCCTAGCAATCCTTCACGGTTACGTGAATAGAAATCTATATTTGTTGTCAATTTATCTTGCCAGAAACCCGCATCAATACCCAAGTTAAATTCTACGGCAGACTCCCATTTCAAATCTGGATTGGCCATTCTTGTGATGGCATAACCCGAATTCATCGTTTCACCAACTCCTATTGGGTAAGTTGGTGTACCACTGAATAGCTCCAAATAACCAAAATCTCCAATATTTTCATTACCTACTTTACCCCATGAAGCTCTCACTTTCAAGAAGTTCATTACTTCTGAAGATTTCAAAAGTTCTTCATTTGAGATTACCCATCCCATTTGTACCGAAGGGAAGAATCCAAATCGATTATTTTCTCCAAATCTACTTGAACCATCATAACGAGCAGTTGCTGAGAAAAGGTATTTTTCTTTATAATCATAACCTATTTTCCCGAAGAAAGAGGCTAGCCTATGTTTCCAATAATTGCCATATCCACTTCTCGCATCTGAGTCACCTGAGGCATTGTCTACCCAAGCATATTTCCAACCTGTAAACTGCAAATCAGCACCATTCGCTCCAACACCTGTACCATGCCCATCTCTGAATGTTGAACCTGCTAAAAAATTGATTTTATGATTATTGATTTCCAAATCATAAGTCAATACATTTTCCCATTGGTAAACAGCATAAGTATTACTTCCTTGTGCAACACTTGAAGACAAATCTTTTGTTACGGTATTGTAATAAGCTGCAGGGCCGTAATAACGGTTATATCCATTTCCGATATCAACTCCTATATCTGTTTTAAAACGAAGGCCTTTCAATGGCTTAATTTCTAGGTAAGCATTTGCCAAAAACTTGTTTGAGAATCTTTCATTGAAGGTGTTATGAATTGCCGCCATTGGGTTTACAATTTCTTGTAAGCCTTGCTGAGAAATTCCATAGAAACGTCCATTATTATTTGCAGGCAATACATCATAAGAGTTATACTCTTCGATCTTTGCAGGGTCATCTTCCCAAACTGGTGTTAGAGGGTCGTGCAACAAGGCATTTGTAAGAGTACCATTGAATTGATTTTGTTCATTTACACCTGCCGCTTCTTCTCTTGAGAAAGTTGCATTCACTCCTACTTTCACATAGTCAGAAACTTTATTTGATGAATTTAATCTTAGCGTATAACGGTCGAAGCTAGACTTTTCGGGAGCTACAATTCCTTGTTGTCCAAAGTAACCTATACTCGCCAAGAATTGAGATTTCTCAGAACCACCTGACATCTGTACACTGTGATTTTGTATAGGAGCTGTTTTGAATAACTCATTTTGCCAATTCGTATCGACTAAATTGTTATTCATTCTTTCCTCTGAAAATTTACGTGCTCTGCCAGCATTAATCGCTCCTTCATTATGAATCATCATGTACTCTTGAGCATTCATAAGTGGGACTTCTCTCCAAGCTTCTTGCGTTCCTACATAGCCATCATAAGTCACTATGGTACGTCCTTCTTTACCTTTTTTGGTCGAAACCAATACCACACCATTGGCACCTCTTGAACCATAAATAGCTGATGATGCAGCATCTTTCAAAACCTCAATCGACTCAATATCATTGGGGTTCAGAAAGTTAATATCACTCATTTGTATTCCATCAACTACATATAGCGGTGAGTTATTTCCATTTGTTCCCGTACCTCTCACTCGGATATCAATACCAGCTCCAGGTTGCCCCGAAACAGGCGCTACTAATACACCAGGGGTCTTTCCTTGTAATGCTTGACTGGCATTACCAATTGGACTTTGAATGATGTCTTCGGCTTTTACTGTTGCTACAGCCCCTGTAACAACACTTTTCTTTTGTACTTGGTAACCAATCACCACAATCTCTTCAAGATGTTCTACATCCTCTTCCATTGTGATTTCAAAATATGTTTGAGTACCTAAATCAATTGTTTGTGAATGGTAACCTATGTATGAAAAAATCAGTTGTTCAGTTCCTGCTTCTATGTGCAATGAGAATTTACCGTCAAAATCAGTAATTGTCCCATTATTTGAGCCTTCGACTCGAATATTCACACCGGGTAAAGCTAAAGTATTAGCATCTTTTACTACCCCTGTAATCATTTTATCTTGCGCTACCCCTAAATATGAACACAGAAGTAAGGTTCCAAAAAATAGAATTCTTTGGAAAACTTGGCGTTGAAAAATTTGGATCATCTTCTTAAAAATTACCTGTTTTTAGCATTCTACTTTGATGTAGATTATTTCACAGTCCACTTTGTACGAATCACTTTACTTATTCCTCATTTTAGTTTAACCCTTTCCCACACTACTAAGAAACTTCCAGAAAATGAGATTATTTATTAGAAAGTAATATGTTCGAATCTAAAAATTCTACACCTCAATCAATAGATTTCATTGAGCAAACACAATCTTTTGAAACTAAAATAGAGGTGTAGAAAATATATAATTTAAGTGGCTTTAATCATGCCTAAAAGGCGAACGAACTACTTCTTGTAGAAGAAAATGGCATCTAGATCAAGTGTAGTACCAGTGTTACCACCACCCAATATTGCGAAGATATTAGCATCTGTAAATGTAGCATTGAAGTACAATCCTAATCTGTTAAGATCTTTGATAGCGATATCAACTTCATGCCACTCACCATCTTTTTCATAGTCAGTATATGAAGAATAAGTCACACCTGCATCAGTATAATCTCCACCAATTGCTACTTTAGCCTCAGCTTGTCCATCAGTCAAAATCAATAACATTGGACCTGAAGTTGATGTTGCTTTTACTGATAAGTGTAAGTAATAATCATCTGGATTATCAAACATACGAGTCATATCGATATCACCAAAAGCAGTTCCTACATGGAAACCAGCACCTGACCATCCTACACTTCCTACAACTAGACTAATCCAACCTTCAGAAAGACCATAAGCATTTGTTCCTGTAGATGTACCAGGACCAAATGTATTATCCCAAACATAAAGGTTCTTGCTTTGCTCCATGTTGTCTGGACGTAAATCTTGAATTACGCGGTCTGAAATAGAGCCGAATGAAGTTTCATCAAGTTGAATTACATAGTAATCACTACCATTTAAGCTTGCCATATCTCCTCCTCCAGTAGATGCAGCTGTTACAGTTACTGTACAAGTTGCTTGATTTGCTCCAATAGAAGCTACAATAGTCGCTTCTCCTTCTTTTTCTGCTGTTACCTCTCCATTTGAAACTGTTACAATTGCAGGATCTGATGAAGCCCATTGTATATCTTCTAAACTTCCTTCAGGATCTAATGTTGCTGTCAATGTACCTGTCTCACCAACTTCCAAACTTAAGCTAGATTGATCTAATGTAATTGTAGTCTCAGGTCCTGGCGCCTCTCCTCCATTATCATCACTTTCACAGCTATATAATAAGGCTGACATACTCATCAGTCCCCAAACTAGTTTTTTAATAAATTTCATATTCGTTGTAAGTTTTATAGAATAAAAAACGATTGTTGAACTCAAAACAGATAAAGAATGATATTTAGCTTCATATAGCGGCGCCACTACATTGCATATTCATTCTTTCTTGCCTCTCTGCTTGCGACTCGAACAAACATATGTACAACTTACGTTTAATAAAAAATCAGCATGTCGTAAATAGCTCTACAAGCGTAAAAAACACACTCAACATCCATACAACAACAACACTTAATTCACTCTATATCTTACAATTACAGCTACAAAAAATTAAAAATTTCGAATAAACTGACTGAGGTCTTCTTGAGGGTCTAAGTCCATTTTTTTTCTAATTCGGTATCTACTAGTATCCAAACTTCTTGGCGAAATATGCATAAGATTTGCAATTTCGTACTTATCCAAATTGATGCGAATGAAAGATAGAATACGAATATCATTTGATGTAAGAATTGGGTATTCTTCAGATATTCTAGAAATAAAATCTTGATGAATTTCAGAAAAGAGCTTGTGGAAAAGAAACTCCTTCTTCTCATTTTTCACTTCACTTTCTATGAGGTTAATCCAACGTTGAGCCTCTTTGTTTCGCATCTTCTCTAAGGCTTCTTTAATTTGATTTAGAATACTGTTTTTATGACCAATGATTTCAACATATTGTAATAATTGATCATTTTTCATTTCCAATGTCTTTTTCGTTTGTTGTTTCTGAAAGTAATCTTTCTGTACAGCAAGCTTTCTCTTATTTAGGTAATGCGTAATGTAATAAAAAGCAAAAAGTAAGGTAAACACAGATACAATAACTACTATTACACCCACCCATGTTTGATACCATAACAAATCGATACTAATCGCAATTTGCTCTTCTTGAACTTCACCTCCATTTGAACGACTCTGCAACTGAAACTCATAATCTCCTCCAGGAATATGAGAATAAATGATTTTATCTGCAGATTTGCCCCATTCAGACCAATCTTGTTCTAAAGGAAATAATCTCCATCTATATTCAATAGCATCATATTTTGAGCTATTCACAATACCACGAATCAAAAAATCTTTAGGTCCAGATGGTAAGCTCACTCCTTTCGTATTAAAAGGATAAAAAACTTTCTGAGGTTGATCACCTAATACTGTGATTGAACTAATTACAGGGTCTGTTGCTGTTCTAAACTCTGACCTAAAATTGTAATCTAATATGACTAAGCCTCTATCTGTGGCTATTCGAAGGGTATTTTCTTCTAAGGAAAGAAACTCATAACCATTAAGCAATCCATCACTGAGCGAACCTAATAAACTACTGTAAGAGTGCACATTACCATCTGGTAATCTAACTAACAATCCAATTTCTTGCTCACTGATATATGACAAAGCATTCCCATCGAGACTGATATCCAAGAACTTAAAGTTAGTCCCATTTACCTGTTCAATTAATCTATTTTCAGATACAAAGAAATGCTCTTTCTGATATTGTAGTATATTTTTCCCATCACTAAAATATAAGCCCTTTTTAGTAGGGAATACGCGTTTAAGATTATCAAATCGAGTTTTTTCAACGCTGTTATCTTGTTTCAATAATAGTTTATGAACTACTTTATCTCTAGCTTCTGTCCAGATGCAATCGTTTTTATGGTCATAAGTAAGTTTAGGTAATTCCTGAATGTGTAGATTCTCTAGAGGGTAGAATCTATTATCTTCACGCTTCATTAAAAGTACTCCCTCATAAGTTGACACGACATAGTAAGGGCTATTTCCAAATTTAGAGACATCAATAAATCCAATGATATTTTGAGGGTAAGTCATTGCTCCATTTTTAAGCGTCATCAAACCTCGATTATGACTAATAAAGAGTTCATCATTGATTACCTTCAGTCCCCAAACTTGTCCTCCAGTACTCCCAAACAAACTAAAGCCACCTTCTCTATTAGATTCATATAATCCTTTATTGGTAGCCAAATAGGTTTTCCCCTCAAAATCAACAGCATCATATACTCCAGCACCTTTAAAGACATCTTGGAGCGCACTTTGATGTTCCATTTCTGCTAAACCATAATCAAGTCCCATCCAAATATCTCCCTGTTTATCTACTTTTACTGCTAAAACGGTATTATCGATTAAGCCCGTAGATGCATTTGCACTTTTAATCAGGTTTCCCTTCGTATCGATAACGGCTATACCATTTGTGATTGTACCTATACAAAGCAATTCTTCTCCATAAGAACAAGCTGTGAAAAAAGCTTTTCCTTTCAACTCTTCAGGTAAAGGTAAAGTCATTAACTTTTCTCGATCATACTGAATGATCTCTCCATGCAACAAGAATAAGATTAGTTTATCATTATGAACAAGAAGTTTTCGCACTTCCTTTCCTTCTATTTCAGGAAAAAAAGATACACGTTTAAATTTATCATCTTCTAAATACCCTATTTCTCCATTATTGAACATCAACCATACTTGCTCATCCCAAATAGTGAATGACCAAATACGTTTAGAAGGATTTATTTCTATGATTTCTTTAGTTGATCGATGGATTTTATAAAACTTTGCTTCAGTCTGAAAATAGACATAGTCTCCTAGTTGTTCAATATTCCAAACCATCCAACCTTCTAAATCCTTAAGAAAATGGTAGGTAAGAGAATCAGAAGATTTATCGAAATAACCTATTTGTTTTCCTCCTGTCCATATCACATCATCATCGGATAAAACAGCACTAATAAAACCTTTATCTGGTAATTGAGATAAATTCCATTCTCCTAAAATATTGCACAGTAATCCTTTACTGTTTCCAATATAAACCACCCCATCGTCATCAATATCAATATCCCAATTCTGATTACCTGCTTGATAAACCTGCTTATCATAGGATTTCACTATAGGTATTACGCTATTAGCTTTAGTGACTAAGATCGTAATTAGTAAAAAAGGTATAATTCTTAAACTAAGTGAAAAATTCATCTTATGTCCTGTGTTTCTTGGTTCCCGTATTCCACCCCTAAAAAAATCTTTAAGCTTTGACTCCAAAGATTAAATAACATCTCATGTTTGTACATGAAATAAAGTGCTAATCTCACAAAGATAGTAGTGTGTTTTTTACACAACAAATAAGATTCCACTTTCAAAATACTAACATTCTCATTTGAAAAATAAACTATCAAAGTTTTTCCCAAATGATCAAAAAAATGAAAATGTCTTTCTTCTAAATCTTAAAGAGATAATAAATGTTCGAAATACTTTGGAAAAATAGTACGCTTATTTCTCAGAAAAAATGATTTTCAATACTCCGAATTACAGACTTCAGACCAAACCATCATATATAATTGTTGATTTGAAGGTCAAACTCAAAGAATGTAACTGAATCTAAAAGATTGTTTTCAGAATGTTACAAGGTCATAGATTGAATCTTCATAAAAAATATTCATTCAGAATTGAAAAAGCCCCAGATTAGAAGGGGCTTTTCATTTAAAATATCAAGTTAAAGAAGAATCCTGAAAGAATCATTCCTAGACCTAAGGTGCTAAAGAATGCTATAATCAGTTGTTTTTTCATAACCTTCTTCAATAACAAAGCTTCTGGTAAGGATAACCCGATGGCTCCCATCATAAACGCGATAGCAGTACCCAAAGGAACACCCTTTGCCACCAAAGATTCTAAAATTGGAAGTACTCCTACAGCATCTATGTACAATGGAATGGACATCAAAACTGCCAAAGGCACTGCTAATGGATTTGATTTTGATATGTATTCCTCAAAAAACGATTCGGGCACATAACCATGAATGAATGAGCCAATTCCGATTCCAATAAATATATAAGGAATCAACTTTCTCAAAGTCTGAATAGCTTCGTTATGAATTTCGGGTAATCTTTTCAATAGAGTTCGTTCATCTTTCTCGTAGGAAATATGAGCTTCTGCTAAATTCTGTACCCAATCAGCTAAGTATTTAGCCATTCCTATTTTCTCTAAGAATATCCCGCCTAACACACCTAAAAGTATTCCTGTAAAAACATAAATCAAGGTTACCTTCCAACCAAAGCTCACCCAAAATATAGCTATTGCTATTTCATTGATTAGAGGAGAAGTGATCAGAAATGAAAGAGCTATGCCCAATGGTATTCTGGCTTGCATCATTCCTACAAAAAGAGGAATTGAAGAACAAGAACAGAAAGGTGTTACAGCTCCAAGCATAGAAGCCATCAGATTACCCAAACCAGAAGCTTTGTGTCTTTCCAAATAGCTTCTGATTTTTTCCATTGGCAAGTAACTGCTCACAATCCCCATTAAATAAGTGACAAGCACAACTAATAGACTGATTTCTGCAAAAGCAATGATAAAATAATGGAGAGCTGAGCTAAATAGCTCCCCATTTTGTAAACCGAACAGATCATAAACCAAGAAGTCGGCTACAAGAGTCAAGAGATGTACAAGTGTTTCCATTTTGTTGTTCAGTTTGTAGTTTATAAAATAGCAGCAAGTTGGTCATCACTACTCAATTTTTTGTAATCGTAAAGTTTGCCATTGACTACAATAGAAGGGAAACTCATTGCACCATAAGCCATTGTTTCTTGAATGTCTGAAAGCTCTTGGATATTCACCTCAATGCCCTTTGCTTTCGCTACGGCTTCGATCTGTGATCTGATAGGTGAATTTTTTGAACAACAAGAAGAATGCAATATTTTGATTTCAGTACTCATAATGATTTTCTGTTTTAATTAAACTTCACTAGGGAGTCTGAAACGGAGGGAGAAAAGTCACATCTTTTCGTGAAAAAAATCGAAAAAATAAAAAAACAGCCTTTACAGAGCTGTTTTAGAGGATTTTCTTATTCAAATCTTTCTGGATATTTTGAAGATCATCACACTGATCTTTGATTGTACAACTTACAAAACTTCCGTTCTGGTCATATTCAATCTCACAACAGTCTACAAACAATTGATACAGTTGTGTTCTAGCTCTTTGGATTCTCATTTTAGTTGCCGACAAACCCAAACCTAGCTGCTCTGCAATCTCCTTCTGAGGTTTTTGTTCAATATCACTCATCATCAAGATTTGGGCATTCTTCTCGGGTAAAAGTTGAATCATCGGGATGATGTAATCTTCGGTCAATAACTTTGGTATTTCTGCTGCTCCATCCTGTTTTTCCCATTCATCACCAAAGCTTATTTCTAACTTATTCTTCTGATAAAAATCATAGAGCGTATTTCTGCTGACTTGAAATAACCAAGCTTTCAAATTCCCGATTTCCTTCTCTCCTTGACAAGATTCAATCAGTTTAATCATGACTTCTTGAACCACATCTTCAGCCAGATTTTCATCGCCTGTTTTCTTAATTAAATAGGCTTTCAAAAAAGTATAAAACTCTTTAACGATACTGTTTATATCACAATACTTTCCCTCTTTCATCTTCTTGTCTTTTACTACGACTAAGGAGCTTATTTATTTTCAATAAGCCGTCCTTTATAAACAACCCCGTAAACCTTTATATCCTTCAATTTTTCTGGAGCAGTTTTAAAAGGATTTTCTTTTAGAATGGTGAAAGAAGCTTGTTTACCCACTGAAATTGTACCTAACTCATTTTCCATTTCAAAAGTGCGAGCGGCATCGGTGGTCACTCCTTTCAATGCTTCAAATACGGAAATTCTTTGTTCTGGGTTCATAACTTTTCCACTAGCAACTATTCTATTAGCGGCTACCCAAGCTAAAGTCAAAGGTTCCGCTGGAGCCATCGAGAAATCAGAATGTAATGACAATGGAATATTTCTACTAACCAACTCTTGCATCGCCACCATATTTTGTGCTCTTTCTGGCCCTAAACCTACTTCAGAATATTTATCTGCCAATGCCCATAAGTAATAAGGATTTGCAGAAGCTTCCACCCCTAAATTTGCCGCTCTTTCGGCTTGCTCTGCGGAGAAAAGTCCGATATGATGGAAAGTTGTTCGATGATTCTCTCTAGGATTTCGCTCCATTGCTGCCTCCGTAAACTGTAAATACTTTTCAAAGGCTAAATCGCCTGTAATATGAATATGTATTTTATAATCTTGATCCCACCAATAATCGAATAATTCTTTTCCTTCTTTGGGAGGTATAATCCATTCAGCATGACAATGCGGACAACCAAAGAAACCGTCTTGAAGCTGTAAGGCTAGAGAGTAAATGGCTCCATCAGCAAACGTTTTGTATTGATTAGGTAAAAACTTGATATGCTTCGTATTGTATTGCGGAAGTGATTCGATTCTTTTTTTATATTCTTCATTTGATTTCCCCATTACAAATTGCTCTGGAAAACCAGCAATCAGATACATTCCATAAGCATTCGCTGAATCTGTTTCTGCCTTTAGCAGTTCGTATTCTGTTTCAAATTTTGAATTCGGGAAACTCGGCTCTGACATTGCAATAAGTCCATTTTTGAGCATCATTTTCGTCAAACGCTTCATTCCTCGTTTATAGACTTTTTCATCGCCAAAAAAAGGTTGGAGTGCTCCTCCTTTAATTTCTTGATAAGCTCTTTCCCAAAAATGAAGATTCTCCCAATCTACCTGTTCTTTCTCTTTTAGGATACCCTTTTTAATCCCATATTTTTTTGCACATGCAGAATTTAAATAGATTTCATGCGTAGATCGTTGCCAAATAATGACAGGAATATTTCCTGTTGCAAGGTCAATATCTTTCAATGTTAAATCTCCGTGCCACGATTTATGATACCCCCAAACCAAAACAGTTTCACCTGTTTCTTCCTTAGCCTCAACAATTTTTTTTAAGGCAGCTAGATAATTTTCCTTTCCGACCACTGCAGGAAAAGTACGGTGTGGCATTCTCCATTCATGAGGTGCAATAATCTCGCTGGCTAAAATCAGTGCTCCAATAGAAACAGGATGCGCATGTGGTTCTATAAATCCGGGAAACATGGTCATGCCCTTCAGATCAACTTCAATACTATTGGGGTACATTTTTAGTCCTTCCTCCTTGTTACCGACAAAAACGATTGAATCATCTTCTACGACAACTGCCGAAACATACTCGGGCATATCTCCTTCCATTGTAACTATTTCACCTCCATAAAAAATAGTTGCAGGTACTTGTTCTTTATCATTTGAAGAACATGCACTCAAAACTAAAGCACATAACACCAAAATGATCTGATAAGCTAAAGAGTATTTTATTGCTTTCATAAATATTTGAATGAAGGGATTTTTATACCTAATGAATATAAAAACTCCCTTCCTACAATGCAGAAAGGGAGCTCCAATTCAATTATTTATCAATATATACTACTTATTTTATTATAATTCTTTCGCTTCTAATAAAGCTTCAATTTTCTCCCAGTTCACAACTTTGAAGTTCTGAGCTTGGATTGAATCATTTTCAAAATTGAATCCGTCTTGAACAATCAAAGCCCCTTTTGGAAATTTCTCTCCCAAAGAAACATTGATCGTCTCAATTCCATCCGTTTCTTCTACGCCATCTACAACTCCATCTACAATAGCGAAGCTTGTGATATACTCATGTTCTCCTTCCAAGCTAAATACTGCATAAGAGAAATTTCCTTGACTTGAAGCAAGTAAATAACCTGTAGTATCCGAAGTTTTGTATAAAGAAATACCTTCAATGTCTGCTGTTAAATACTCATTGTTAGCAATTGTAGTACTCTCAATCAATTCCAAATCAGGTGAAACTTGAGGATTTGCACTCACCTTCCAAATTCCTTGCGCTTCTTCCCCCACATACAGGATTCCATTTACATCGTCTGCTACCATACCTTCTGGTTGTGAAGGTACTTTCATACTACGAACCATGATTGCGTCAACTTTCGTAGAATCAGTAGCTTTTAACTCCCATTGTTGGATGACACCATTTTTCCCATTGATAAAAGCATAGGCTTTGCCTTCATTACTTTTGTACAAACAGAATCCGTACGCCTTTTGGATGGAAGGTGTTACTTTTAAAGGACGAGCAGCAATATCAATCAATTTACCATCCTCAATCTTCATTAAAGTAATGGTATTATCAGTACGATTACTTGCCGCTACGATATCCAATGTATCATTCCCTAGTACAACCCCTTGTCTGATATCTACATTATTTACTTTACCTACAGGATAGAACCCTAACTCTTCTCCTTCTAAGTTATACACATAAAGTCCTCTCTTCTTATGCGTACCTATGATTAAGCTTTTAGAGGCGTCTTCTGGATTTACCCAAACTGCAGGGTCATCCGCTGCATCTTCATCAATCGTAGAAACCTCTACTGCCTTAGTTTCAAAGTCTGCTGTGATACGGTTCTTGATTTTTTCTTGAAGCGCATAAGCTTCTTTCATTCCTTCATCACTTTCTCTAGGATCCTTGTATTTACGTCCTTTTAATGATGATGTCGTTTCCTCTTTTGATTTTACTTCGTTTGAAGTTGGTTTAGGAGTACAAGCCCAAACAGCCGTTATTAATAATAGTATTGATAGTATCGTTAAATTCTTCATTGTTATTGTGATTTCTAGCTCTAAATGGAGAAATCCCGACATTTCTGCCGGGATAAAAAGGATAGCAAAAAGCTATTTGTTACATATCGAATTTCAAACCGAAACTAACACGAGGTGCGTAAAACTCAGTTTGCATTGTGTAGCTACTCGTACCTTGATAATATCTCAATGGCTGATTCAACAAGTTGTTAGCTTCTACATAGAAACGGAAGTTATCCGTGATCATGTAGCTCGCATTTGCATCTAGATAAGTTACTTTATCGTAGTATCTATCTTCAGCAGCCTCTCCACCAAACTCATCGATGAAGTCGCTTGAGTAATTAAATGATACGCCAAGAGAGAATTTCTTAGACTGATACATCAATGAAGCGTTGAATGCATTTTCAGCAGTCCCTTGAAGAGGAAGTACTTCGTCTTCTCTGTCTTCCAAATTGAAGTTATCAGTTTCTGATTGCGTGTAAGTATAGTTTAAGTAAACATTCAGATTATTCAATGGAGCTGGTAAGAAGTTCAATCTTCTTTGAACACCAAATTCTAATCCATAAACCAATGCATCTCCAGCATTGATTGGTTGAGACTGATCATAACCCGCATATGTTCCAGATTCTAATTCAGTCACTTGATTGATAATGTAGTTTGAAATGCCTTTGTAGAATGCTCCTGCAGTGACAATACCTACATTTGAGAAGTAGTAATCATAAAGAAGATCAAAGTTCATAGCTGTAGTAGCCTCTAGATTAGGGTTACCAATTTCAATTTCTTCATCCTCTTGTACAATCAGTTGATAAGGAACCAAATCAAAATAGTTAGGACGAGCCAAAGTGTTTGTCCAAGCTACTCTCACATTTGAATTGCTGCTCAACTCATACTTCAAATGAATTGCAGGTAGGAAGTTTGTGTAATCTGAAGATGCTCTTTCAGTTGCAGTCAAAGTTCCTTGGTCATCATCATAAACCAATCCTTCATACTCTACTGCTGTTTTCTCCATACGAAGACCCACAATTGCTGATAATTTATCACCAAGTTTTTGATCTAACATCAAGTAACCTGCCGTTACTGTTTCTTGTGCATCAAAGTTTCCTGCAATCTCGTCGTTTACAGACTCTTTCTCATATTGAGTAAGATCAAGATTTCCTAAATACTCTTCTGATACAAAAGACCCGATTTGGTAATCGCCTACCAAGTAGTTGCTCTTAGACTTGTTGTCAAATACAACATTGTCCAATCCATCTACATCGTATTCAAAGAACTCATTGTTTCTTGACTTTGATTGCATTTTCAAAGCACCACCAAACTTCAGTTTATTTGCATAAAGTCCTTCTGAAATTGGTAATGTGAAGTTCAAACGCGCCGTCACATTTTCTTCTTCAGTGTATTGATTCTCTTCAGTTACCTCATCCAATTCATATTTATAACCCGAATTGAAGTCAAAGAAATTATTTGGCATTGGTGTTTCATTTCCACCAGTAAATTTCACCATATCTTCTGTTGAACCTTCATAAGTAATATATCTTTCTTGTGGTCTTTCTTCAGATGCCTTACTGTAAGAAGTGCTCCAATCAGCCACCAATTTACCAAACTGATGATCTCCTGATAGTGCTAAACTATAAACTCTTTGGTCTTCCAAACGACGGAATTTGTCATTTGCTCCACCTTTCGTTTCTCTTGCTATTTTATCTACAACATAAGAGTCTGTCTCAAAATCATAATCGTCAAGTTCTAGTTTAGTTCTGAAACGGTTTTCCCAATCATTACGATGGTTGTACATTCCTTTCAAATAAATTGTATGATTTTCATTCAGTTTATAGTCTAAGCTAGCAGAATATGACTGACGAAGACGCTGTAGGTAATATTGTCTGATTTGTTGTTCTTTCAATCCAATTTTCTTCACACCAGAATCACTCTCATATTCTGTCCATTCAGCTTCCATGTTGTCAGATCCTAAATGATGATTGAAAACTGATGCACTTACAATTACACCTAGTTTATCATTCAAGTAACGATCTCCTAATACAAACGAGCCGTTTACCATAGGTTTTTCAGCAATTAAGTTATAACCCGAACCTGCTGTTGCCGAGATTCTAGTGTCGTAAGGAGCTGCTCTTGTTACCAAGTTTACAGCACCACCAATCGCATCAGCATCCATATCAGGAGTAACTGCTTTACTTACCTCAATAGTCTGAATCATGTCTGAAGGGATAAGGTCAAGCTGTACACTTCTGTTTTCAGCTTCAGCAGAAGGAATACGCTCGCCGTTGATCGTA